>JBQCFF010000128.1:0-4193 GCA_051959485.1 Devosia sp.
TCGGTCAGCCGCTCGATCTTCGCGCTCGTCAACGACATGGACCGCGAGTATTTCGGCGGCGACCAGAGCCAGGACCATTTCGGCTATATCGAGCCGGGCAAGCAGGCGGTGTTCGGCCGCTCCTACGCCGGCGAGCCCGACCAGCTGATCGAGGAGCTGAAGCAGGACACGGCGATCGCGGCGGCGGACACGCTGCTGCTCACCGTCCCGAACCAGCTCGGCGTCGCGTACAACGCGCACGTGATCGAGAGCATCGTCAAGCACGTGGCGCCGGCGCTCGGCTGGCGGTAGCCGGCCACCTTGTGCGGGCTGTTTGTCCGGCCGCAAGGACAGGCCCGCACCAGCATGCTCCAAGGCCGGCATGTTCCACGCACCGGCGACGATCACCATCCTGTTCGGCACCGAGACCGGCATGGCGGCGACGCTGGCCGACTGGTCGGTCACCGCGGCCGCCTGCCGCAACGTGCATGCCCGGGCCATCGACATGGCCACCTACAACACGTTCCGTCTGCCGCAGGAGCGCAACCTGCTGCTGATCTGCAGCACCCATGGCGAGGGCGACCCGCCCCAGACGGCCGAGGACTTCTTCGACTTTCTAGCCAAGACCGATGACCGGCTTTCCGAGCTGCGGTTCGCCGTCCTGGCGCTCGGGGATTCGGGCTATGACGAATTCTGCGCAGCAGGGAAGTTCCTCGATCGCCGTTTCGAGGAGCTGGGCGCCACGCGCCTCGCCCTGCGGCAGGACATGGATGTCGGCGAACGCTCCCGCGCCCGGGACTGGATCGTGGCGCTGCTGGATTCCCTCGCGGTGCACTCCGCCTGACGCAGCAGCCGGCGTCACGAGACCTTCCACCGGTTCCACGAGACAGGCGGCTGCCGTCGTGGCAAAACCCTGGGGACGGCTTGACAAGCGAAGACGCTGCCACGAATGTGAAACCGGTTTCAGCGAGGTGGTGAGCGGGTGCGGCTCGACCTGACGATCCTTACGCCATATCTCGGCTTCCTCGCCGAGGGGGCACTGTTGACGGCGGAGGTCTGCGGGCTGTCGCTGATCGGCGCCGTCATCCTCGGCATGCTGGTCGCGATCGCCCGGACCTCGCAGGTGAAGTGGCTGAACTGGCTGGCCTTCGCCTATGTCGACCTGTTCCGGAACATCCCGTTCCTGGTGCAGCTGTTCTTCTTCTATTACGGGCTGCCCGAGATCGGCATCTATATCGATGCCTACACCACGGGCGTGATCGCGCTCTCGATCGCGGCGGGCGCCTACGCCTCGGACGCGATCCGCGCCGGCATCCTCGCCATCGACAACGGCATCATCGAAGCGGCGGAAGTGAGCGGGCTGCCGCGGCGGGTCACCTTCACCAGGATCGTGCTGCCGATCGCGCTGCGCACCTCGGTGCGGCCGCTCGGCTCGGTGCTGATCAACATGATCCTGACCAGCTCGATCCTTTCGACGATCACGCTCAACGAACTGACCGGCAACGCCAAGATCGTGGCCTCGGAGACGTTCCGGCCGTTCGAGGTCTATGTCGTGCTGCTCGTGGTCTATGCGGCGCTGACCTACCTGGTCTCGATCGGCATCACGCTGCTGCACCGCTGGCTCAACCGCGACATGCAGGAGCAGGTGAGCTGATGCGCTACACCGAGTTCACGCCGTTCGACCTGTGGCTGCTGGCGCAGGGTCTCGGCGTCACGCTGGGGCTGTTCCTCGCCACCTCGCTGGTGGGCGTGGCGGTCGGGGCGCTGTGGGGCGTGATCCGGTTCTACCGCGTGCCGGTGCTGACCCAGGTGATCACCTTCGTCTCCGAGATCCTGAAGAACTCCCCGGTGCTGGTGCAGCTGTTCCTGGTGTTCTTCGGCTTCCCGGCCTTCTTCAAGGTCAACGTGACGCCGGTCGATGCGGCGATCATCACGCTGTCGGCGAACACCGCCGCTTTCGTCTACGTCATCGCGGTGAGCGCCATCGAATCCATCGGCCGCGACCAGGTGGAGGCGGCGCGGGTGTTCGGGCTGACGCGCTGGCAGGTGCTGCGCCACGTCATCGCGCCGCAGGCGCTGGCCTTCTCGATCGGGCCGCTCACGGCGCTGCTGGTCAACCAGCTGCAGGTCACCTCGCTGATCTCGGTGATCGGCGTGATGGACCTCAGCCGCATCGGCGCCAACCTCAACCTGCGCACGCTGAAGCCGTTCATCGTGTGGACCGCCGTGGGCATCCTCTACTACCTCGCCGCCAAGCTCGTCGCGACGCTCGGCGCCAAACTCGAACAGCGGCTGCGCGCGCACAGCGCCTTCCGGGGCCTTTGATCCATGCTCAAAGTCGAAAACGTCAAGAAAGCCTTCGGCGACGCTGTCGTCCTCGACGGGGTGAACCTCACGGTCAACCCGGGCGAGGTGGTGTCGATCCTCGGCTCCTCCGGGTCGGGCAAGTCGACCCTGATCCGCTGCATCAACGGGCTCGAGAAGCTGAACGCCGGGCGCATCACCGTCGATGATTTCGACGTGAGCAAGCCCAGGGAACTGGCCGAGGCGCGGAAGCGCTCGGGCACGGTGTTCCAGCTGTTCAACCTCTACCCTCACATGACGGCGCTCGGAAACATCACGCTGGCGCCGATCGAGGTGCTGAAGCGGCCCAAGGCCGAGGCGGAAGCCGAGGGCAGGGCGCTGCTCGCCTCGGTCGGGCTCGGTGACCGCGCCGACGCCTACCCGGCGCAGCTCTCGGGCGGGCAGCGGCAGCGCGTCGGCATCTGCCGGGCGCTGGCGATGAAGCCGCGCTACCTGCTGCTCGACGAGGTGACCTCGGCGCTCGACCCGGAAATGACGGCCGAGGTGCTCGCCATCCTTGCCAAGCTCGCGGCCGACGGCACCACCATGGTGTTCGTGACGCACGAGATCGAGTTCGCGCGGCAAATCTCGAACCGCATCGTCTTCCTCGAGAAGGGCGTGCTGCTGGTCGACCTGCCGACGGCCGAGTTCTTCGCGCCCGATGGCGGCCTGGCGCAGCCGCGCGTCGCCCAGTTCCTCTCCAAGATGCGGAAAGACTAGATGCTGCTCGTCGCCAATGCCGAGGCCTGGCCCGGCTTCAAGTCCACCGTCGAGCAGCTCCGGGCCGGCGCCGATCCGCTCACCGCCATGGTCGAGGGGATCAGCAAGGTCGAGCTCGAGCCGACGGTGCGCTCGGTCGGCTACGGCGGCTGGCCCAACATGCTGGGGGTGATGGAGTGCGACGCCGCGGTGATGGACGGCAATACGCGCGAGATCGGCGCGGTGGGCGCAGTGCCCAACACCATTCCGGTGGCGAAGCTGGCGCACGAGGTGATGAAGCGCCTGCCGCACGTCATGCTCACCGGCGAGGGCGCCCGCCGCTTTGCCACTGAAACCGGTTTCGCGGTTGACGACGTGCTGCTCGACGACAGCAGGCGGGTGTGGTGGGAGCGGCTCGTGAAGGAGATGAGCCCCGAGCAGGCCGCGGCCTTCCCGGACACGCCGCTGGCGCCGCTGCTGAAGACCATCACCGACCCCGAGCGGGTCCGCGACACGACGGTGTGGCTCTCGGCCGACCCGGCGCGGGGCATCCATGCGGCGACCTCCACCTCCGGCTGGGCGTGGAAATACCCCGGGCGGCTCGGCGACAGCCCCATTCCCGGCGCCGGCTACTATGCCGACAGCCGCTATGGCGCGGCGGCCTGCACCCATACCGGCGAGATGACGATGCGCACCTCCACGGCGCGCAGCATCGTGCTCGCCATGAAGCTCGGCCGCTCGCTCGGCGATGCGGTGAAGCTCGCGGTGGACGAGCTCGACGAATTGACCGACGGGTTCCTCGGCGGCGTGGTCATCCACGCGGTGGACGCCGGGGGGAACCATGAGGTCGTGAATTTCCGGTGCCAGGGGGAAATCCGCTACTGGTTCTGGGAGGACTCGATGCCGGAGCCGGAGCTCCGGGATGCGAAAACGGCATGACTAGAGAGGAAGGGAGCAATCCAATGAAGCGTATTCTGACTGCGAGGAATTTTCTGAAGACTCTCGCTGCGGTGGCGCTGGTCGCCACGACGGCTTTCCCGGCGATGGCCGGCATGATCGACGACATCCGCCAGCGCAACGTGGTGCGCATCGGCGTGTCGCTCGGCGGCGAGCCGATCGGCTTCCGTGACGCGCAGAACAACCCGGTGGGCTACGACGTCGACGTCGCCACC
>JBQCFF010000129.1:0-12122 GCA_051959485.1 Devosia sp.
CCGGCATTGACGTGGTCGAGCATGATCGGCACCAGCGTCTGCACTCCGGTCATGCCCGAATGGCTCTCCGGGTAGGGGTGGTCCTTCTCCTCGCGCGTGTGCGGCGCATGGTCCGAGCCGAGGATGTCGGCGACGCCGTTGTGGACGCCGGCCCAGATGCCCTCGCGATGCGCCTTGTCGCGCACCGGCGGGTTCATCTGCGCATAGGTGCCGAGCCGGGTATAGGCGGTCTCGTCGAGGGTGAGGTGGTGCGGCGTCACCTCGACGCTCGCCACATCCTTGTGCGCGGCGAGGAACAGCATCTCGTCGGCGGTGGAGATGTGGAGGATGTGGACGCGCTTGCCGGTCTTGCGGGCCAGCGCCACCAGCCGACGGGTCGAGATCATCGCCGCCTCGACGTCGCGCCACACCGGGTGCGAGCCGGGGTCGCCCGGCACGCGCAGCGGCTTGCGCTGCTCCAGCCGGTACTCGTCCTCCGAGTGGAAGGAGGCGCGGCGCGAGATGGCGCGGAGGATCGCCTCCACCCCGTCGTCGTCGGGCACCAGCAGCGAGCCGGTGGACGAGCCCATGAACACCTTCACCCCGGCGCAGCCGGGCAGCCGCTCGAGCTCGGGCAGCTCGGCGACATTCTCGTGCGTGCCGCCGATGAAGAAGGCGAAGTCGCAGTGCATGCGGCGCGTGCCGGCGGCGATCTTCGCCTCGAAGGTTTCGCGCGTGGTGGTCAGCGGGTTGGTGTTGGGCATCTCGAACACCCCGGTGACGCCGCCCATCACTGCCGACAGCGAGCCGGATTCGAGGTCTTCCTTGTGGGTCAGGCCGGGCTCGCGGAAATGCACCTGCGTGTCGATGACGCCGGGCAGGACGTGCAGCCCGGTGCAGTCCTCGACGCGCTCCGCCGAGTCGCCGCCGAGCTCGCCGAGCGCCACGATGCGACCGCCGCGCACCCCGATATCGGCGCGGTGCTCGCCGTCCTGGTTGACCACGGTGCCGTGCTTGAAGATCGCGTCGTACTGCGCCATGTGTGGTCTCCCGCTGTGCTGTCGGCGGTGTAGCGGATGCCCCAGATGCCCACAATCCTCCGTCCGTCCCGTGCCGCCTTCCGCTTCTCCGGTCCCGATGCGCAGAAGCTGCTGTTCGACGTGGTGACCGGCCGGCTGCTGGCCGAGCCCGGCCCGGGCGTCTGGTGGGCGCTGCTCTCCCCGCAGGGCAAGATCCAGGCCGAGGGGCTGAGCGGCTGGCACGATGGCGCCTTCTGGCTCGACGTCGATGCGGGCGCGGCGGAGGCGTTCCTGAAGCGCATGCGCCTCTACCGGCTGCGCGCCGCCGTGGAAATCGAAGACCTGCGCGAGACGCATTCCGTCGGCTGGAGTTTCGATGGCTGGGAGCACGGCGTCGCCCACGCCGAGCCGCGCGGCTTTGCCGGCGAGCGGGTTATCGCCACCAAGGCCGAGGCGGCCGGCTGGCTGCCGCCCGACCAGCGCTATGCCGAGCGGCGCATCGCCTTCGGGGTGCCGGAGCAGGGGCCGGACTTCGCCCCCGACACCACCTTCCCGCACGATATCGGCATGGACCTGCTCGAGGGCATCGACTTCGTCAAGGGCTGCTATGTCGGCCAGGAGGTGGTGAGCCGCATGCGGCATCGCGGCACCGCCCGGCGCCGGCCGGTGATCGTCTCGGGCATCGCGGCGGCGGCCGGGGCCGACGTGGTGGCGGGCGGCCGGGTTGCCGGCACGCTGGGCGAGGTGGTGCATGGCCGCGCCGTCGCCATCCTGCGCCTCGACCGCATCACCGATCCGGCCGCCGTCACGGTCGACGGCCAGCCGGTGACGGTGGAACTGCCGGCCTGGGCCACCTACCAGTTCGGCGAGGCGGCGGCGAGCGAGCAGGGCGCCGAGTAGCCAGCTCAGGCGAAGCTGAAATTGATGCGGTAGCTCAGCGCCTCGGCGATGTGCGGCCGCGCCACCTTCTCGGTGCCGGCGAGGTCGGCCAGCGTGCGCGCCACCTTCAGCACCCGGTGGTAGGCGCGGGCCGACAGCTTGAAGCGCTCGGCGGCCTGCAGCAGCAGCGCCTGGCTCTCCTTGTCCGGGTTCACCACCTGCTCGATCAGCATGGGGCTCGCCGCGGCGTTGGTGAAGATGGCCGGCTGGCCCGCTTCGAGGTAGCGCTGCCGCTGCCGCTCGCGCGCCTGCTCGACCCGAGCCGCCACCACCGCCGAGGCCTCCGCCTCCACCGGCGCAATCATCTCCGCCGCCGAGACCGCCGGCACGTCGACGCGCAGGTCGATGCGGTCGAGGAACGGGCCGGAGATGCGCGCCTGGTAGTCGGCGGCGCAGCGGTCGCCGCGCTTGCAGGTATGGCCCGGCGTGCCGGCCATGCCGCACTTGCACGGGTTCATCGCCGCGATCAGCTGGAAGCGCGCCGGAAAGCTGACATGCGAGTTGGCGCGGGCGATCACCGTCTCGCCGCTCTCGAGCGGCTGCCGCAGGCTGTCGAGCACGGCGGGCGCGAACTCCGGCAGCTCGTCGAGGAACAGCACCCCGTTATGCGCGAGGCTCGCCTCGCCCGGCCGCACCTTCAGGCCGCCGCCGACCAGCGCCGCCATCGAGGCGGAGTGGTGCGGCGCCCGGAACGGCCGCCGGTCGCTGAGCGCCCCGCCGGCCAGCTCGCCGGCGATCGACTGGATCATCGACACGTCGAGCAGTTCGCGCGAGTTGAGCGGCGGCAGGATCGATGGCAGCCGCGCCGCCAGCATGGATTTGCCCGCCCCGGGCGGGCCGACCATCAGGAGGTTGTGGCCGCCGGCGGCGGCGACCTCGAGGGCGCGGCGCGCCACCTCCTGGCCGCGCACGTCCTTGAGGTCGGGCAGGCCGACCGGGTCGGCGCGCCGCTTCGGCACCGGCCGGGCCGCCAGCTGGAAGCCGCCGAGGTGGTTGACCAGCGCCAGCAGCGAGTCGGCGGCGACCACGTCGAGCCCGTCCCCGGCCCACGCCGCCTCGGGCCCGCACGCGGCGGGGCAGATGATGCCGAGCTCGCGGCCCTGCGCCGCGATCGCCGCCGGCAGCACCCCGGCGGTCGCCGTCAGCCGGCCGTCGAGGGCCAGTTCGCCGAGCGCCAGGTGGCGGCTCAGCGTATCGGCGGGCACGGCGCCGAGCGCCGCCATCAGCCCCAGCGCGATCGGCAGGTCGTAGTGGCTGCCCTCCTTGGGCAGGTCGGCGGGGGCCAGGTTCACGATGATGCGCTTGGGCGGCAGGCTCAGGCCCGAGGCATAGAGCGCCGCCCGCACCCGCTCGCCCGATTCCTTCACCGCCTTGTCCGGCAGGCCGACGATCAGCAGCCCGGGCTGGCCCGGCGACAGCTGCACCTGCACGTCCACCGGCACCGCCTCGATGCCCTGGAACGCCACGGTGGCGACCCGCGTGACCATCCGGAACTCCCCCGATCCCGGGCAAACCGTAGCAGGAGAATTACGGACCGATCAAGAACATTCCGGGAACGGAAAAAGGCCCGCCCGCCACCCCGGCCGCGGCATTAACCATGCTGGAATCTCAAAGGGTTAGCGCAAGGTTTCATTAAGCGGGCCATGTTGATTCAAAGGCTGTCCCATTCTGTCGAAAGCCTTTGCCCAGCATGAGTTTCGCCGCCGCGCCAAAGTCTGCGTTTCTTGCCGCGACCCCGTTCCTCAAGTCGCTCGCCCTGTTCCTCGTGGTGCTGGCGCTCGCCGCCGGCGGCCGCGCCCCGACCAACTACACCGGCATTCCCGGCGACAACGACCCGCATGACGGGGTGCGCCGCGCCTGGGGGCTGCCGATCCAGGGGCTCGACATCGCCCGCTACCAGGGCCGCGTCGATTTCGAGCGGGCGCGGGCCGGCGGGGTGCACTTCATCTACATCAAGTCCACCGAGGGCAAGGACTACATCGACCCCAACTTCTACGCCAACTGGGAGGGTGCCCGCGCCGCCGGGGTGGCGCGCGGCGCCTACCACTTCATGACCTGGTGCAGCCTCGCCTCCGAGCAGGCCGCCTGGTTCGTCCGCAACGTGCCGAACGACTACGACTCGCTGCCGCCGGTGCTCGACCTCGAGTGGAACAACCATTCGAAGTGCAAGAACAAGCACGACCGCGCCGACATCCTCGAGAAGGTGCGGGTCATGCTGGCGGCGATGGAAGCGCATACCGGCAAGGTGCCGGTGATCTACACCGACATGAACTTCTACCGCGACATCCTCGATGGCGAGCACTTCGACTCGTCGTTCTGGCTGCGCTCCACCGCCGCCGAGCCGCACCACAAGTACAACGGCCGGTCCGACTGGCTGATCTGGCAGTGGACGCAGACCGGCACGATGTCGGGCATCCACACCGAGGTCGACCGCAACGCCTTCTACGGCTCGCAGGACGACTGGGTGCAGTTCCTGCTCACCGGCTGCGATCCACGCAAGCTCTACCTGCTCGGCCCGCAGGGGCGCTGCACCACCAAGTAGGGCGCAAGTAACGGTGACTCCGCCGCAACAGGCGCATTGCCAGCATTCCGCCAGAGTTCTAGCCTCCCACTCCTGCCAGCCGGAGTTGGCGCCGGCCGCAACCAAGGAGGGACGGACAATGGCCAAGGGACAGCTGCGTTCGAACAAGGAAGCCAAGAAACCCAAGAAGGAAAAGCCGAAAGTGCTGGCCACCGCGGGGCTCAACAACCCCGCCTCCGCCGCACCGGCGAAAAAGAAGTAGCAGCCGGCCGCTGCGCGGGTTTCGGGGGCCGTGGCAAGAGCTGCGGCCCTTTGCCGTTGCGGGAGGGGGAGGGGACCGCCCGTCGCTTGCGCTCCGCGCGCGCCGACTGAAGTCGGCGAAACCCCTCATCCGGCTGCCGCCACCTTCTCCCACAAGGGGAGAAGGCGATGGAACCGGTACGTCAAAGTTGCCCGTGGGGAAGCCGCCGAGCGTTCGCCTTCTCCCCTTGTGGGAGAAGGTGCCCGAAGGGCGGATGAGGGGTCGTCGACTGTAGCACTGCACTGGATTCTCCCCTGTCCGCAGGACGGGGGAGGGGGACCAGCCGGAGGCTGGTGGAGGGGGCGCCCGGCATCCTCCTACTTCACCACCCCGTCCAGCACCGCCCCGGCCAAACCGCTGGACTTGATGCCGTCGAGCAGGAACTGCACGGCCAGCGCCGCCAGCAGCACCCCGACGACGCGCGACACCACCGCCAGGCCGGTGATGCCGAGCAGCCGCTGGATCGGGATCGCCACCAGCATCACCAGGTAGCAGAGCAGCAGGATCGCCAGCATCGCGCCCACCACCACGAACCAGTCGAGCGTGAAGCCGCCGGTACCAGTGGTGAGCAGGATCACCGCGCTGATCGCACCCGGCCCGGCGATCAGCGGCGTGGCGAGCGGAAACACCGAGATGTCGGGGCGCCCCTGCGCCTCGTTCTCCTCCTCCGGCGTGGTGCCGGTGCCGCCCGAATGGCGGGCGAACACCATGTCGATCGAAATCAGCAGCAGCAGCACGCCGCCCGCGATCCTGAGCGCCGGCAGGGTGATGCCGAAGAGGCGCAGCATGGCGTCGCCGAACACCGCGAAGAACAGCAGGATCGCCGTGGCGATCAGCGTGCCGCGCAGCGCCATGGTGCGCCGCTCGACCTGCGTCATCTTCTGCGTCAGCGCCGCATAGACGAGCAGCAGGTCCGCCGGCCCGATCGTGGCAAAGAACGTGGTGAGCGCCAGCAGCAGCGTTTCGATCGGCATGAGAATGAGTTTCGCCCCCGGTCAGCAAGCCTAGCGGAACTCCCCGGCCGCCTGCAATGGCGGGGTTTTGGGGGTGGGAAGGCTTCGTGGCCGCGCGGCCCAGCCTAACCCAACGTATGTACGATTCCTGGTCCCTTAGCCCGTTCAGTCTATCGCTAGGTTCCCACCCCGGGCGCAGCATCGGCCTCCCATTATCGTGGAGGCCACTATGTCCATCCTCAAGAGCCTGGCAGTCGCACTAGCCCTGGTCTTCGCCGCCATCCCGGCAGCGATGGCCGACCAGCCCGCCGATCGCGGCGACACCCCTGGCCTCGGCTGGGGGGCGGGCGGCAACCATTCGGTAGGCGTACCAGGGCCGGTCGCCGGCGTCGGCCTGCCGATCCTTGCCGTGGCGGGCGGGCTGGTCTGGATCCTGGCCCGCCGGCGGCGTGCCGATCGCACCGGGCCGTGACCAGCCTTCCGGAGGCGGATGTCGTCGCCTCCGTCCGGGGGCGGCGCGTCTCGCGCTCGTTCCTCTATGGCGGCCTGATTGCGGTCGGCTTCGCCAACGGCATTTCCGAGAAGATTTCTGCCGCCCTGGCGAGCGGGGAGCTTGCCCCGGCGCTGCTCAACACCTTCGACGTCAGCGTCTTCGTCTGGCTCGCCCTTGCGGCAGGGTTGCTGCTCGTCGCCCGGGCGGCGCCGGTCGCGGCCGATGGGCTGGACTGGGGCCTGGCCGCGCTGGCGGGGGTGGCGATCCTGGTGCCGGTGCCGGACCTGAGCTGGCTCGCCGTCACCGGGCTCGCCCTCGTCCTGCTGCTGCGCTCGATGCCGGGGAGCACGCTGCGCCGCGGCGCGATCATCCTCCTCGCGGTGACCGTCCCCAGCTTCTGGGCGCGCATCGTCATGAGCGTCTTCTCCGACGCCATCCTTTCCACCGATGCCACGCTCGTCGCCTGGGCCGTCGGCACGCAGCGCGAGGGCAACCTCGTCCCCTTCGCCGACGGCTCTGGGGCGATGTGGATCGCCCCGGCCTGCTCGTCGTTCACCAACCTGTCGCTGGCGATCCTGGCCTTCGTCGGCGCGCTCAACCTCACCTCGGGGCGGCTGTCGCCGGCCAAGCTGGGCCTCGGCGCCCTTGCCTGCGGGCTCGTGGTGCTGGTCAACGTCACCAGGATCAGCCTGATCGGCTATTTCCCCGCTGATTTCGAGCTGCTGCACGGGCCGGTCGGCAGCAGCGTCGCCGGCTGGCTGGCGACGCTGGCGATCACCGCGGTCAGCTGGTTCGCGGTGCGGCGCGATGCCCTCGATCTCGGCTAGGCTGTCGCTTGTTGTGCTGCTGTTCCTCAGCCTTGGCGCCAAGGCGTGGACCAGCGGCCATGCGGCCGAAACGGCCGCCGACGCGCCCGACACGTCGGCCCTCCTGGCAACGCTGTCGGCCGAGGGCTTCGCCCTGTCGCAGGCCGGCGGCTACGAATCCCCGTTCCGCCTCGCCACCAGGGGCGAGTGCCGGGTCGGGGTGACGACGGTTTCCCCGCTCGGCTGGCACCAGTCGGCACTGGCGGCGCAGGCCGGCGGCCAGACACTCGCCTATGTCTATGGCGGCCACCTCTACGCCGAACAGCCGGTGCTGCTGACCAAGCTCGGCTACTACTGGCACAAGCTGACGGCCTATTTCCTCCCCATCGCGCAGACCCCGGTCTACGCCGTCCTCACCTCCCGCGCCTGCGCCGCCCAGTCCGTCGACCCGACCCGCATCGCCCAGCTGCTGCCGTGAGGGGGGCGGGGTGGCTACCGCCGCCGCTTCTCGATGGCGTCCCAGATCAGTACGGCGATGTCGGGGCCGCCGAAGCGCTTGATCTCGCGGATGCCGGTGGGGCTGGTGACGTTGATCTCGGTGAGGTAGTCGCCGATCACGTCGATGCCGACGAAGATCATGTCGCGCGCCTTCAGCGCCGGGCCGATGGCGGCGCAGATCTCGCGGTCGCGCGGCGTCAGCTCGATCAGTTCCGGGCGGCCGCCGACATGCATGTTGGAGCGCGCCTCGCCCTCGGCCGGCACGCGGTTGATGGCGCCCACCGGCTCGCCGTCGACCAGGATGATGCGCTTGTCGCCCTTGCGGACGTCGGGCAGGTAGCGCTGCACCATGAACGGCTCGCGGAAGCTCTGCTCGAACAGCTCGATCAGCGAGGCGAGGTTCTGGTCGCCCTCCTGCAGCAGGAACACGCCGGCGCCGCCATTGCCGTAGAGCGGCTTCAGGATGATGTTGCCGTGCTCGCGGCGGAACTCGCGGATCATGGCGCGGTCGCGCGTCACCAGCGTCGGCGGCATCAGCTCGGGGAACTCGGTGACGAGGATCTTCTCGGGCGCGTTCCGCACTTCGGCCGGCGGGTTCACCACGAAGGTCTTCGGGTGCAGCCGCTCCAGCAGGTGGCTGATGGTGATGTAGTTCATGTCGAACGGCGGGTCCTGCCGCATCAGCAGCACGTCGTAGCTGCCGAGGTCGGTGCGGGCGAACGCGCCGAGGGTGAAATGCTCGCCCTTCGGCTTGTCGTAGACAGTGATCGGCGCCACGTCGGCCGACACCCGGTTGTCGCGCAGCGCCAGCGTCTCGGGCACGTAGTAGTCGACGCGGTGGCCGCGCGCCTGTGCTTCGAGCATCATCGCGAAGGTCGAATCCCCCACCGGATTGATCGAAGCGATGGGATCCATCTGCACGGCGACTTTTAGCGGCATTTCAGGTCCTATGCGGGGCGTCGAAGGCGTTCACCACATGGCGCGGCCACGTCATGGGTGCAAGGAAAATAACGTCGTAGCGCAGGTCGCTCGCCGCGTAGCGCGGATGGCGGGCGAGGAAGTAGCCGGCGGCGCGGGCGATGCGGCGATCGTTCACCGCCAGCCAAGCGTCCGCCAGCGAGCCGGAGCGGCGCGCCTTCACCTCGACGAACACCAGCGTGCCGAAGCGCTGCGCCACCAGGTCGATCTCGCCCATGGGGGTTTTGAAGCGGCTGGCGAGGATGCGGTAGCCCTTGAGCCGCAGGAACCAGGCCGCGAGCGTCTCGCCGCGGCGACCGAACAGCTCGGCGGCGAGGCGGCTCTGCTTACTGCGCGGCCTTGCGGGCAAGCGCCGCATCGTAGACCTCCTTGCGCTTGAGGCCGTAGCGGGCGGTGATCTCGTCGACCGCGGCGCGCAGCGGCTGCCCCGCCCGCGCCGCGTCGAGCGCCGCCTGCCAGTCGGCCGCCTCGACCGCCACTTCCGCCGCGCCGCCGACGACGATCACCGCCTCACCGCGGGTGTCGCCGGCGCCGAAGCGGGCCGCGAGCTCGCCGAGCGGGCCGCGCTCCACCCGCTCGAAGCGCTTGGTGAGCTCGAGCGCTACCGCTGCCGGCCGTTCCGCCCCGAACGCCTCGGCCATGGCGCCGAGCGTATCCCCCAGCCTCCGCGGCGACTCGTAGAACACCAGCGTATCGGCCCGGCTCCGCAGGGCCGCGAGCGCATTGCCGCGCGCCCCGGCCTTGTTCGGCAGGAAGCCGACGAAGCCGAAGGCGTCGGTCGGCAGTCCGGCCGTGGCGAGCGCCGCCAGCAGCGCCGAGGCGCCGGGCACCGCGAACACCGGCAGCCCGGCCTCGCGCACGCCGCGGACCAGCGGGAAGCCCGGGTCGGAAAGCAGCGGCGTGCCGGCGTCTGAGATCTGCGCCACCGCCTGCCCACTGGCGATCGCCGCCACCACCTCGTCCACCCGCTGCCGCTCGTTGTGCTCGTGCAGCGAGCGCTTCTCGGCCCGGATGCCGTAGTGGTCGAGCAGCGTCGCCGAGTGGCGGGTGTCCTCGCACAGCACCAGGTCGGCCGCCGCCAGCGTCTCCAGCGCCCGCACGGTGATGTCCTTGAGGTTGCCGATCGGCGTCGCCACCACGTAGAGCCCGGCCGCCAGCGGGGGCGCCTCGAACTGTGCGCTGCCGATCAGAAAGGTGTTCGGCCGTTCGCTCACGGCGGGCTTTCCCCTGTCGATTAACGGTTGGTTAAGCTCGGCCTTTATGCGCCGGGCGTGATTTTGTATAGCTCGGATCAGGGTGGGATCCGGCGGCTGCCGGAAACCGGGCGCAGGTTGCGGGACAAGGCGAAGGCAAGGCAAGTGGAATTCGGCCAGATGAGGCGCAGCCTGGCGCGGGGCGCGCTCGGGTTGCTCAGGACGGCGGGGCTCGGCCTCGCCACGGCGCTGCTGCTTTCGGCCTGCTCGCCGGGCGGCTTCTCGTTCGGTCCGGGCGGCGGCGGTGGCGGTGGCGGTCCCGACCGCGGCCCGCAGGCGCTGATGAGCGGCAAGACGCTCGGCAACGGGCCGGTGCGCGTGGCGCTGCTGCTGCCGCTCTCGGGCGACCCCAGCCTCGCCGCGGTCGGCACCTCGATGGCCAATTCGGCCGAGCTGGCCATGGCCTTCGTGCAGTCGAACCCCAACCTGGGGCAGAACATCACCGTCGCGGTGAAGGACACCGGCGCCACGGCGGCCGGCGCCGCGCAGGCCGCCACGCAGGCGCTGGGCGAGGGGGTGAGCCTCATCCTCGGGCCGCTGCGCGCCGATCAGGTCACCGCCGTGGGGCAGGTCGCCAAGACCGCCGGCGTGCCCGTGATCGGCTTCTCCAACAATTCCGGCGTCGCCAGCCCCGGCGTCTACCTGCTCAACGTGCTGCCCGAGTCCGAGGCCAAGCGCTCGATGTCGTACGTGAAGAAGCTCGGCAAGCGCGCCATTGCCGGCATCTTCCCCAGCACCGATTTCGGCCGCATCCAGGAAGGCGCGTTCCGCCAGGCGATGTCCGAGCTCGGCATGAACGCGGTGGCGATCTACACCTTCAAGTCCGAGGCCGAGGCGCGCACAGTGGTCACGCAGGTGATCCCGCTGCTGCAGTCGGGCCGCATCGACACATTGTTCATCCCCGATCGCGCCACCGCCCCCAGCCTCGCCAACCTGCTGCAGGAGGGCGGCATCGCGCCGGGCAGCGTGCAGCTGGTCGGCTCCGGCGACTGGAACGGCGACCCGTCGATCTCGAACACCACGTCGCTGGCCGGCGCCATCTTCCCGGCGCCCGACCAGTCCGGGCTCAACGCCCTCACCACCGAGTACCAGGCGCGGTACGGCACCGCCCCGCACCCGTTCGCGACGCTCGCCTACACCGCCACCATCCTCGCCAACGCCAGGTCGCTGGCCGAGGGCACGCCGCGCTACGACCGGGGCCTGCTCACCGCGCCCGCCGGCTTCAACGGCCGCGACGGCGTGTTCCGCTTCCTGCCCGACGGCCGCAGCGAGTTCGCGCTCTCGATCCGGCAGGTCACCATCGGCGGCTCGTCGGTCGCCGAGGAGGCGCCGAAGAAGCTCTGAGGGCCGCTCGCCCGGTCAGTTGCAGATGATGCCGTGCCGGCGCGTCACGCACATGCCTTCGTCGGTGACGATCAGCTGGCCGCCCTCGAAGCGGGTGATGGTGGCGAACGAGCCGGCATGCTTGGGCGACTGCGGCACCCAGCGGCCGTGCGACCAGGTGGCGATGCCTTGGCCGCTGCGGACGCGGTGCTTGCGCACCCCGGGATACTCGACATTCGGGCTCGCCAGCGCGTCGCTCGAATAGGTGCCGCTCGTGGTCTCGACGATCTGCACCAGCTCGGTCCGGCCGTAGCCGATCTTCCTCACCGTGCTCTGCCGCAGCACCTCGGTGGAGACGCCCGGCTCCGCCTCGAAATCCCACTTCAGGAGGCGGTCCGGATTGAACGGCGGCGCGAAGATCTCGCTCGCCGACGAGAGCAGCGTGTGCGCCGGCTCCTCGTCGGCGATGGCGGGGGGCAGCATGGCGGGCAGCGCGAGCAGCAGCGCCACCAGTCCGGCGCCGCCCAGCGCGGCGGCAATACGGAAGTCAGGCATTCCAGCCTCCCAAGATGACGCATGGCCTTAACCATTCATCAACCATGTGGCCGGAAGGCGTGTCAAAACGGAACAGTCGTTAAGGTAAATTTTACCACGAATGGTGGTGCATCGGCCTAGCCGGGGAGCGCTGCGGCGAGGTTCTCGACGGCAGCGACGAAGCGGTCATGCGCCTCGCGCGTCGGCCAGGGGCGGATCAGCCGCTCGAACGGCTCGAACTCGAACACCGGGAAGCTCGGCTCGCCGAAATAGCGCCGCGCCTCGTCGACGTCGAAGCCGGCGAGGTGCACCGCCTCGAGATAGGCCGCCTCGCGATCGGCCCGCTTGATCGCCTTGGTGAGCGCCTGCGGCGGGGTCGCCGGCAGCGCGAAATGCAGGTGCACCGCGCCGAGCAGCCGGTTCTCGACGTCCTTGTAGTTGCCGCCCATCGCCGCCTTGAACGGCGAGATGATGTCGCCCATCACGTATTCCGGCGCATCGTGCAGCACGGCGTAGAGCTGCGCC
>JBQCFF010000130.1:0-2141 GCA_051959485.1 Devosia sp.
ACCCCGATGATCTCGCCCAGGCTGGCGGCCGAGGTCGGCGGCATCAACGAGCCGAAGGACGTGCTGAAGGTGCCGCTGCTCGACCCCAGGGACGAGTGGTGGATCATCTGGTTCAAGGCGCACGACCTGCCGCTCGAGGAACTGGAAAAGCAGACCTCACCCAGCCTCAACATGCAGACGCTCGACGCCGAGGCGGCGATGGCCGGCCTGGGCATCACGCTGCTGATGCCCGAATACTTCCAGCGGGAGCTGAACGAGGGCCGGCTGATCATGCCGTTCGACCGGCTGGTCGACGAGGACAACGGCTACTGGCTCGCCTACCCCGAAAGCCGCCGCAACGTCCCCAAGATCAGGCACTTCCGGGACTGGATCGTCGCGGAAACGCAGGCCGGCACGCCGCCGGGGCCGGTTCGACAACCCCAGGCCCCGGGTTCGCCGCCCTAGACCAGCAAACAGCGCCTCCTCGCCCCGTCGGGGAGAGGATAGCGTCGCTAGGCGCGCCAGCGCCGTAGCAGAGCTGAGGTGAGGGGTCTTCTTGTGGGCTAGTGAGCTGGTCCCCAGCGCCCTTGATGCAGCTGAAATAAAGACCCCTCACCTCAGCTACGCTAGGGCGCAAGCGCCCAAGCTTCGCTATCCTCTCCCCGACGGGGCGAGGAGGCGCATGACCTCGGCGTATTGAGTACAGCCCTAGATCATCTCCAGTGGCTGCTTGCGACGGGGCGGGGGGAAGGCGCGGTCGAGCGCCGCGCGGTCGGCCTGGGTGAGTCGCAGGTCGAGCGCGCCGAGATTCTCCGCCATCCGGTCGGGGTTGCTGGTCTTGGGGATGGCGAAGACGCCGGGCGTGCCGAGCACCCAGGCGAGCGCCACCTGCGCGCTGGTCGCGTCGTGCCCGGCGGCGATTTCTTCCAGCACCTCATGCCCGACGAGTTCGCCCTGCTCGATCGGCGAATAGGCCATGACCGGCATCGACCGCGCCTGCTGGAACGGCAGCAGGTCGTGCTCGATGCCGCGCCGGGTCAGGTTGTAGAGCACCTGGTTGACGGCGCAGTCGCGGCTGATCGCCGCCAGTTCGGTCAGGTCGTCGACGTCGAAGTTCGAGACGCCCCAGCGCACGATCTTGCCGGCTGCCTGCAGGTCCTCGAAGGCGCGCACCGTCTCGGCGAGCGGGGTGCCGCCGCGCCAATGCAGCAGGTAGAGGTCGAGCCGGTCGGTGCCGAGCCGCCTGAGGCTCTCCTCGCAGGCGCGGATCGTGCGCTGCCGCGAGGCATTCGAGGGCAGTACCTTGCTCACCAGGTAGGTCGCGTCGCGCTGCCCGGCGATGGCTTCGGCCACCACCCGCTCGGCTCCGCCGCTGCCGTACATCTCGGCGGTGTCGATGAGGCCGATGCCGAGTTCGAGCCCGCGCCGCAGCGCGGCAACCTCGGTCTCGAACCGGCTGCGACTCTCGCCCATGTGCCAGGTTCCCATGCCGAAGACCGGCATCTGCGATCCGTCGGGCAGCGGGGTCGTCGGAATGGTGGTCATGGGAGCTCCTCTTCGTAGTCGCGGAAGACTTCGCGCCCGCTCCTACTGCGTCAACGCCCCCGTATACAACCGCGGGTTTGGGAAGCGTGCGAAGCCCTGCCGTACCGCACTTTCGCCAATCTATCTGCCCACGCGCCGCCGCCGCGAACAATAGCAGTTTCGTTATCCTGCATGGAATTGTGGCGTGACGGCGTCGCGCCGCGAGCAAGAATAAGTTGTGATAAATACATGGTTCGTCAGTTCACCCAGTATTTTGGCAAGATATGGCGGATTTTGTAACTTGATGCTGGCTTTTGCGGGTTGACGCACTGGCTCACCCCCTTACTTTCGCGCCAGGATTATCCACATAGGAGAATTAGACTGATGGTATTCAGCCGGAGAGGCACGCTGGTCGCAGCGTCGCTGCTTCTGGGAGCAGCGTTCGCGCTGCCTGCACAAGCACAGGAAAACGCCTGCGGCACCGACCGCACCATCGAGATTGCCGAGATGACCTGGCCCTCGGCTGCGGCGCTGGCGCATATCCACGCCACGATCCTCGAGAAGGGATTCGGCTGCAACGTCGAGATCGTCACCGGCGACACCGTCCCGACCTCCTCGTCCATGCTGACGCGCGGCAC
>JBQCFF010000131.1:0-4548 GCA_051959485.1 Devosia sp.
CGACTGGGACGTCAACCACCGGGATGCCGCGGAGGCTCGCATCCGGCAGCTGAAGGACACCGTGCAGCGGCAGGAGCGGCAGCTGCGCGCCCTCAGGACCCGCGTCAACACGCTGACCGATCGCGAGCGCAAGCGCCGCGAGGGCGAGGACGTGGAACTGTAGCTACGGTAAACCCGAACGCCCGAGCTTGCGGTGCTCCGCCAGCGCTGAACTCCATTCAGTAGTGGGACGTGGTGCGGGAGGAGCCCCCTCCGGCCAGGCGCGTATTGACAGGTCTTCGATCATGTAACATATGAAGTTACATGAGCCTCGACACACGCCTTTCCGGCATCCTGCATGTCCTGCTGCATATGGCCGAGCACCGCGGGCCGGTGACGTCGCAGGTGCTGGCGCGGGCCATGCATACCAACCCGGTCGTCGTGCGACGCGTAATGGCGGGGTTACGGGAACAGGGGCTGGTGGCCTCGACCAAGGGGCACGGCGGCGGCTGGACGATCGCCTGCGAGATGCAGCGGACGACGCTGCGGGACATCTACGAGGCGGTGGGGTCCCCTGCCCTGATCGCCCTCGGCAACCGCTCCGAGCGGCCGACCTGCCTCGTCGAGCAGGCGGTGAACGCGGCGCTCGACGATACCTTCCGCGCCGCCGAGGCGCTCATGCTGGAGCGGCTGGGCGGCGTGTCGCTGGCGGCGCTCAGCACCGACTTCCACGCCCGCATGGTCGCGGGCGGACACTCGATCGACCACGTCCACGAACATTCCAACGATCCGGAACATGATCATGAAACATGAAGCAATCGTCGTCGGCGGCAGCTTTGCCGGGCTCGCGGCGGCGACCTACCTGGCACGCGGGCGGCGCGACGTGGCGGTGATCGATGCCGGGGCGCCGCGCAACCGGTTCGCCGCGCATTCGCACGGCTTCCTCGGGTCCGACGGCGTGCCGCCGGGGGATATCCTGGCGACGGCGCGAAAGCAGCTCGCCGCCTATCCCACGGCTTCGTTCGTGCAGGGCGAAGTGGCTTCGGCGGAGCGGCAGGTCGGCGGGTTCGCGGTGACGCTGAACTCGGGTGAGGTGATCGAAGGCGGCAAGCTGATCCTGGCGTTCGGGATCAGCGACATCCTGCCCGAGGTGCCGGGCCTCGCCGAGCGCTGGGGGCAGTCGGTGATCCACTGCCCCTACTGCCACGGCTACGAGTTTTCCGGACAGCGGCTCGGCGTGCTCGGCATGTCGCCGAATTCGCTGCACCAGGCGATGCTGATTCCCGAATGGGGGCCGACGACGTTCTTCCTCAACGGGCAGCCCGAGCCCGATGCCGCAACGCTCGCCGGCCTCGCAGCGCGTGGGGTGCAGATGGAGCGGGCGCCCGTGGTGGCGCTGCACGGGGCCGGCACGGACCTGTCGACGGTGGAGCTGGCCGACGGCCGGCAGGCGCCGATCGACGCGCTCTATATCGGCGCACCGACACGGCTCAACAGCCCGGTGGCCGAGCAGCTCGGCTGCGCGCTCGAGGACGGGCCGCTGGGCAAGGTGGTGCGCACCGATGCCATGAAGCTGACCACAGTGCCGGACGTCTGGGCGGTCGGCGACATCACGCGGAGCTTTCACAACGTGAGCTTCGCGGTGGCGGACGGGGTGATGGCCGGCACGGCAGCGCACCGGTCGCTCGCGTTTCACGACGCCAGGTAGGGCCTCACCGGCAATGACCTTTCCAACCGGTGCGAAAGCCAGCAGTATCGCCGCAGGTTGAGGAGGCATGCGATGAGCGATGTGGGCACGCCGGTGCTGCCGCGCGATATCGGGCTCGATCCGGACGATCCCGCCTCGGTGTTCTCGCTGCTGCTCGCGGGCGCAAGTGACGGGCTGGCGGGCGCGCTGATCACCATCGTCGGCATCAGCGGCGGGGCTCCACGGGCGCTCGGGTCGCAGATGGCGGTGCTCGAGGACGGCCGGTACTGCGGCTATGTCTCGGGCGGCTGCGTCGAGGCGGCGGTGGCCGGCGAGGCGATCCGCTGCATCGGTACCGGGGCGGACGAAATCTTGCGGTTCGGCGCGGGCTCGCCCTTCGTCGACATCAGGCTGCCTTGCGGCGGCGCCATCGACGTGCACGTGCATGTGCGGCCCGATGCCGGACTGCTCGCCGAGGCGCAGCGGCTGCTGGAGCTGCGCGCGCCGTTCTGCATTGCCGTCCGCACCACGGACGGCACCACCGCCCTGGTGCCGGGCTCCGGCCCGCGCGAGCGCAGCGAGTGGCGCGACGGCGTGTTCTACCGGCACTACCACCCGCTGACCCAGCTGGTGCTGATCGGCGAAGGGCACGAGCTGGTTTCACTGGCGCAGATCGGTCGCGCCGCCGGGCTGCCGGTCAGCAGCTTCATGACTGCCGAAGCGCACGCCGAAGCGGTCCGGCGCACGGGTGCGGCGGTGGCAGCGGTGAACGGAGCGACGCTGCCGGAGCTGCCGGTCGATCCGTTCACGGCCATCGTCTTCCTGCTGCACGACCGGTTCAAGGAGGGCCGGCTGCTGGAGAGCGCGCTGTCATACGAGCCGTTCTACATCGGCGCGCTGGGCAGCCGGCGCACGCATGCCACGCGGGTGGCACGGCTCGAGGCGGCGGGGGTCAGCGAGGAACGGATCGCGCGGCTGCGCGGGCCCGCCGGGCTCTACGGGCCGACACGAACCTCGTCGGCGCTGGCGATCTCGGTGCTCGGCGAGATCACCGAGGCGCGGATGCGGCTCGACGGCTGATGGCGAGGCTGGAGAACAGCGCCGCCGTGCTGCTGGCGGCCGGACTGTCGCGCCGCTATGGCCCGGTCGGCAAGCTGGTCGCGGATTTCCGCGGCAAGCCGCTGGCCCGGCATGCGGCGGAGACGGTTGGGGCCCTGCCCTTCGGCCAGCGGATCGCGGTGTGCCGCACCGGCGACGACGACCTGGCAGCGCTGCTGTCGGGCCTGGGCTTCACCGTGGTGCGCAACCCGGATACGGCGAGGGGCATGGCATCGTCGCTGACGCTGGGGGTCGAGGCTGCGGCCGCAGGGAAGCCCGAGGCGCTGCTGGTGTGCCTCGCCGACATGCCGCTGGTGACCGGCACGCATCTGCGGACGCTGGTGGAGCGGGTGATGCCGGGCGGCCTCGTGGCGTCCGTGGCCGGGCCGCGGGAGGCGCCGACGCCGCCGGCCGCGTTCGCGCGCGAGTACCTGCCCGAGCTGCTGCGGATCGAGGGCGACAAGGGCGCCCGGCACCTGCTGCAGATCGCCGACCGCGTGCTCGCCCCCGACGGGACGCTCAAGGATTTCGATACGCCCGAGGACTTCCGGGGGTAGGAGCGGTTGCCGCGCGCGCCTCCTCCCCCCTGGCGGGGAGGATAGCGAAGCTTGCGAGCGCAGCGAGATAGCGTAGCTGAGGAGAGGGGGACTGCGACGTGGCCCGCCCCCTCTCCTGCGAAAACCAAGGACTTAGCTGCGCTAAGCCCAAGTTTTCGCTTTCTCCCCCGCCGAGGGGGAGAAGGTGCGCGTCGCAAGGCTACGGCCCCTAGCCAGCCGGCAGCATCATCACCGCGCGGCCGATGTCGTGCCTGTCAAGTCCGTACCAGGTCAGCCCTCGAACCCGGCTAGTCGGCGTCGGCGACGCGGTCGGCGTAGCCGGCGACGCGGGCGGCGAGCGAGGCTTCCATGAAGTCGTCGAGGTCGCCGTCGAGGACGGCGGAGGTGTTCGACGTCTCGTAGCCGGTGCGCAGGTCCTTGACCATCTGGTAGGGCTGCAGCACGTAGCTGCGGATCTGATGGCCCCAGCCGATATCGGTCTTGGACGCCGCCGCGGCATTGGCCTCGGCCTCGCGCTTCTCGAGCTCCTGCTCGTAGAGGCGGGCCTTCAGCATCGCCATGGCGGTGGCGCGGTTCTTGTGCTGGCTGCGCTCGGCCTGGCAGGCGACGATGATGCCGGTCGGGATGTGGGTGATGCGGATGGCCGAATCCGTGGTGTTCACGTGCTGGCCACCGGCGCCCGACGAGCGGTAGGTATCGACCTTCAGGTCGGCCTCGTTGATCTCGATGTTGATGGTGTCGTCGACCACCGGGTAGACCCAGGCCGACGAGAAGCTGGTGTGGCGGCGCGCCGCGCTGTCGTAGGGCGAAATGCGGACGAGCCGGTGCACGCCCGATTCCGTCTTCATCCAGCCATAGGCGTTATGGCCCGCGATCTTGATGGTGGCGGACTTGATGCCGGCTTCTTCGCCGTCATGCATCTCCATCACCTCGATCTTGAACTTCCGCCGCTCGGCCCAGCGCGTGTACATGCGCAGCAGGATGTTGGCCCAGTCCTGCGACTCGGTGCCGCCGGCGCCGGCGTGGATCTCGAGGAAGCAGTCGTTGCTGTCGGCCTCGCCCGAGAGCAACGTCTCGATCTGGGCGGAGCGGGCTTCCTTCAGCGTCTCGGCGAGGGCGTTCTCGGCATCCTTGACGACCTCGTCGTCGTCCTCCGCCTCGCCCATTTCGATGAGCTCGGTGTTGTCGCGGATGGCGGCCTCGAAGCGCTTGACGTTGCCCACCTGC
>JBQCFF010000132.1:0-3691 GCA_051959485.1 Devosia sp.
GTGGAGCAGGTAGGTCGCCACCAGCAGGCCGCCCTGCAGGTGGTAATAGGGCGCCAGCATGAAGTGGTAGAACAGCATCACCAGCAGGATGAAGGTCGCTGCCGAGAGCTGCATCACCGGGCGCCGGAACCAGGCGAGCCAAGCCGCACCGCTCAGCACCGCGGCGTGCGTCAGCACCAGCCACAGGTTGGTGAGGTGGGTGAAATAGGTCCAGAAGTAGATGAACACGTCGGGCAGCGACCGCGCCACCGGATTGGTGGCGGTCACCGACATCATCGACGGAAAGATTTCCCAGGCATCGATGGCGAGCCCGGTGACGCCGACCAGCAGGCCGGCCCAGGACAGCAGTTGGCGCAAAGCGAGCCTCAGGCGGCCAGTTGATAGAGCGCCGAGAATAGGCCGCGCCCGTCGTCGCCGCCATGTGCGCTTTCGATCAAATTCTCTGGATGGGGCATCAGCCCCAGCACGTTCTTCCGCTCGTTGAGCACGCCGGCGATGTCGTTGATCGAGCCGTTGGGATTGGTGCCCTCGGCATAGCGGAACGCCACCTGGCCGTTGCCCTCCAGCCGCGCGAGGGTCTCGGGGTCGGTGAAGTAGTTGCCGTCATGGTGCGCCACCGGGCAGCGCAGCACCTGGCCCTGGGTATAGCCGCGGGTGAAGTCGGTGTCGGCATTCTCCACCTCGAGCTTCACCTCGCGGCAGACGAAGCGGAGCGAGGCGTTGCGCATCAGCACGCCGGGGAGCAGCTGCGCCTCGGTGAGGATCTGGAAGCCGTTGCAGACCCCGAGCACCCGCACGCCCTTGTCGGCGCGCTCGCGGATGATGGCCATCAGCGGCGAGCGCGCGGCGATGGCGCCGGCGCGCAGGTAGTCGCCGTAGGCGAAGCCGCCCGGGATACCGATCAGGTCGACATCCGGGATGTCGGACTCCTGGTGCCACACCACGGCCGGAGCTTCGCCCCCGATCTTGGTCAGCGCCGCGATCATGTCGCGGTCGCGATTGAGTCCGGGGAAAACGATGACGGCGGCTTTCATCGGCAGCTCCTGGGAGGGGGATGCCGATGCAATGGTGACTCTCTGCGGCAAAAGCAAGGGCGAGAGCAGAGTCAGGCACGCACGTCGCCGTCCTCTGCACACCTGTTACTCGGCCGGCACCGCCACCGCCGGCTTCACGTAGCCACGGCTGCCGGGCGTACCGGGGACATGCGCCCAGGCGGGCCGCTCGAAAAGGAACCGGCCCCAGCCGGTCTTCCCGATCAGCCAGTAGAGCACCAGCGGCGAAACCAGCGCGATCGCCATCACGATCACGCTCACCGTGCTCGTGTCGGTCAGTACGCCGGTCTTCAGGATGATGGTGCGGCTCGCCGCCATCGGGATCGAGAAGCTCAGGTACACCACGATCGAGTGCTCGCCGAGCCAGCGCATCCAGTTCATCCATGGCAGCTTCACCACCAGCCCGCCGACGATGCAGACCGCTAGCGAACCGACGAAGCCGAGCAGCAGGTGCAGCGGCGGGAACGACGCGTAGCCCATGTCGATGCCGCGCGGATGCATCATCGCGCCGCGCTCGAACACCAGGAACCACTGCACGACGGCGAAGCATGCCAGCGCGAACGCCGCATGGAGCCAGTCGCGCTGGGCCGATTCGACGATGCGGAAAACGATCGGCGCGAAGGCGTAGCCGGCGTAGAAATAGACGAAGTACATGGCGAAGTGGTCGATCAGCCCGAAGCCGGTGCTTATCGAGCCTCCGGCCTGCGCCATCATCAGCCCGGCGCCGACCGCCATCGCGGCCCAATGCGGCACCTTCAGCGTATAGAGCAGCTTGGTCGCCAGCGAATAGACGCCCAGCATGTAGATGAACCACAGCACGCCATAGGGCTCGATCACCGCCCAGGCGATCTGGCCGAACACCGAACCCACGTCGCCCGTGCCGAGTCCGACCTTGAACGCCACCTGCAGCACCACCCACAGGGCGTAGAAATAGAGGTAGTGCACGATCCGGCGGTCGCCGTAGAGCCGCCACGGCCGGGCGATCACCTGGCCGAGGAACAGCCCGGAGATCAGGAAGAACTCGGGCATGCGGAAGGGCGTCGCCCAGCCGATGATGTAGTGGAGGATCCCCGTGTCGTTGAGGTCTTCGCCCACGCCATATGCGGAGTGCATCATCACCACGAGGATGATCGACAGGCCCTTGCTGGCGTCGACCCAATCGAGACGGTTCTTGTTCACGGACATCCGGGGCTCCGCGTGAGGATTCCACGCGGGTATAGACCCGGGTTCGCGCGCCCGGCGCGACAGCCTGAAGATACCCTTAAGCGGCGTGCTTAACGTGTCGGGTTTTATCGATCGGGTCGCGGGGCCGCCCGCATCCCTCGGGTGGGAGTGCCTTAGAACGGCAGGCCCATATGGGTCGCGCAGGCGACGCCGAGGGCCATGAAGAACAGGGCGGAAAGGGAGAAGGTCTTGATCATTTCGATGCACTGCCGGTCCCGTCCTGGAACCACTAGGGCGAACGGCATCGGCCATTCGCGAGCGGGCTATGCGCCTTCAGGTCTGAACGGAGTCTGAACCGCCGGCCAACGCTCCACCGGCGCGTGGCGCGGTGGGATCTGCGTTACCCGGCGGGTCTATCTGATGGGCGGGGGAGGCCGCGCGTCCAGTGCTCAGACGGGCACGGAGGCGTAGGCGGCGAAGAGCAGGCCGAGCGCGACGAAGAAGGCGAGCGACAGCGAGAAGGTCTTGAGCATTTGGGGGTGGTCTTTACTGGTGCCAGGCGCGTTACGCAGCGCGACCGGTACATTAATCGGAGAATCTTAAGGCGCGATTTCGATCGTGTAGTTCTCGATCACGGTGTTCGCCAAGAGCTTCTCGCACATCGCCCGAACGTCGGCCTCGGCCTGTGACAAATCGGATTCACCGAGCTCGATGTCGAAGACCTTGCCCTGCCGAACGGCGCCCACGCCGGCAAAGCCCAGCGCCTGCAGCGAGCCCTGGATGGCCTGCCCCTGGGGGTCCAGAACGCCGGATTTGAGCGTGACGGTGACGCGGGCTTTCATCGCTGCTCCTCGCGGGTGAAACGGGCAGGGTAGGGGCCCACGGGCCCCTATTGCACGAGTCGCGGACCGGTGGTCAGCGCGTTGTCGGTTTCCACAAGAATGCCGAGCCGCTGCGCCACTTCGCGATAGGCATCGACCAGCCCGCCGAGGTTCTCGCGGAAGCGGTCCTTGTCCAGCTTGTTGCGGGTCTTGATGTCCCACAGCCGGCAATTGTCGGGGCTGATCTCGTCGGCCAGCACGATGCGCATCAGGTCGCCGTCATAGAGCCGGCCGCACTCGATCTTGAAGTCGACGAGCTGGATGCCGACGCCCATGAACAGGCCGGTCAGGAAGTCGTTGACGCGGATGGCGAGCGCCATGATGTCGTCGAGCTCCTGCGGCGTCGCCCAGCCGAAGGCAGTGATATGCTCTTCGCTGACCATCGGGTCGTTGAGCGCATCGTCCTTGTAGTAGAACTCGATGATCGAGCGCGGCAGCTGCGTGCCGGGCTCGAGCCCGAGGCGCTTCACCAGCGAGCCGGCGGCAACGTTGCGGACCACCACCTCGAGCGGGATGATCTCGACTTCCTTGATCAGCTGCTCGCGCATGTTCATGCGGCGAATGAAGTGGGTCGGGATGCCGAGGCCGTTCAGC
>JBQCFF010000133.1:0-3885 GCA_051959485.1 Devosia sp.
GCCTTGATGGTGAAGCCCTTGTAGCTCTCTTCGCCCACCACGGCCGGCTCGATGGACTTGTCCGAGGCCTCGCCGCCACCACCGAAAAGCTTCTTCCAGAACGACATCGCCGCCTCGCCAGAGCACTCGTGAAACCGTGCCTTGGCTTTAGGCCGCCCCACCGGCTTTGTCCACCGCCACAGGTGGGAGTGTCAGAGAGGCTCCAATCCGAGCGCGGCGAGGTTCATGCTCACGGCCGGCTCCAGAGCACATGCAAGGGTATCGTCCGGCCTTGCCTCGAAACGCTCGCGATAACCCTCGGCGCCCAGCTTGCGGAAAACATGCGTCGCGAGCGTTGCCGCATCGATCACCCAGATCTCCGGAATCCCCCAGGCGGCATAAATGCCCACCTTCCGGCCCAGATCATATCGAAGGCTCGTATCCGCCACTTCGATCGCCAGCAGCACATGGTAGCCGCGCAGGTCGCCCGGGTCCACCGAGCGGGGATAGACAGTGAAGTCCGGCTCGAGGAACGACTTCTCGTCCAGCCGCAGCGTGGTTTCCTGGGCTATGCGAAGCGAAGTCAGGCCTAGCCTCTGGAAGTGCTCATTGAGGTCGATCTTCACCACTTCATGGCGTACGCCCTTGGGCGACATCGGCACCACCTCCCCGCCGATGAGCTCGAACCGCTCATCCTCCTCGATGATGCCGGCCGCCACCATGGCCTCGATCTCGGCGAGCGTCCAAACCCGTCGTGGCATGCCATCGGCCGCCTGCGTCGTCGCCGGTTCGAATTGCCGAGGATGCGAGAGCTCATTCATGTGCAAGAACCTACCAGTCCACCCCCACGAAAGCAAACGGCCCGGATCGCTCCGGGCCTCCTGAACTCAGTTGTCGAGGAAGCTCCTCAGCTTCCGCGACCGGCTCGGGTGCTTGAGCTTGCGCAGCGCCTTCGCCTCGATCTGGCGGATACGCTCGCGCGTCACGCTGAACTGCTGGCCCACTTCCTCGAGCGTGTGGTCGGTGTTCATGCCGATGCCGAAGCGCATGCGCAGCACGCGTTCCTCGCGCGGCGTCAGCGACGCCAGCACGCGGGTCGTCGTCTCGCGCAGGTTCGACTGGATCGCCGCGTCGATCGGCTGGATGGCGTTCACGTCCGGGATGAAATCGCCGAGGTTGCTATCCTCCTCGTCGCCGATCGGCGTTTCGAGCGAGATCGGCTCCTTGGCGATCTTCAGCACCTTGCGCACCTTGTCGAGCGGCATCTGCAGCTTTTCGCTGAGCTCCTCCGGCGTCGGCTCGCGGCCGATCTCGTGCAGCATCTGGCGGCTGGTGCGGACGATCTTGTTGATCGTCTCGATCATGTGCACGGGGATGCGGATGGTGCGCGCCTGGTCGGCGATCGAACGGGTGATCGCCTGCCGGATCCACCATGTCGCATAGGTCGAGAACTTGTAGCCGCGGCGGTACTCGAACTTGTCCACCGCCTTCATCAGGCCGATATTGCCTTCCTGAATGAGATCGAGGAACTGCAGCCCGCGGTTCGTGTACTTCTTGGCGATCGAGATCACGAGGCGGAGGTTGGCTTCGACCATCTCCTTCTTGGCGATGGCAGCTTCGCGCTCGCCCTTCTGCACCTTGTGCACGATGCGGCGGTACTCGCCGATATCGAGGCCGGTCTCGGTCGCCAGCGTCTGAATCTCGCGGCGCAACTCGTTGGCCGTGTCGGCTTCACGCTTGGCGAACTCGGCCCAGCCCTTGCCCGGGAGCGCTGCGACCTGCTCCACCCAGCCCTGCTCCAGCTCGGAGCCGTAATAGGCCTCGAGGAATGCCTCGCGCTTCACGCCATAGCTCTCGGCGAGCCGCAGCAACCGGCCCTCGAGCCGCACCAGGCGCTTGTTGATGTCGTAGAGCTGCTCGACCAGGCTCTCGATACGCGAGGCGTTGAGTGACAGCGACTTCACGTCGGTGATCACTTCGCTCCGCCACTCGGCGAGCTTCTTGATATCCGAAGCCGTCGCCGGCGCCGCACCGGCGATCCGGTCCTCGGTGTGCTGGTCCTGCAGCTTGCGCATCTTGCCGTAGGCGCTGGCGATACGATCGAATGTCTCCACCACCTGCGGCTTCAACTCGGCTTCCATCGCGCTCAGCGACAGCGAGTTCTCGAAATCGTCGTCCTCTTCCTCGACCGGGTCCTGCGGTGCCTCGGGCTCCTCGGGAACGTAATCGTCCTCGTCGTCACCGCTGGCGCGACGCGGCGCCGGCTTGGCCGGCTTCGCCTTGGGCTCGTCCTTCACCGCCGCCGGGCGCTCGATCTCGGACGGCATCACCGGCGCCGCCTGCTTGGCGTCGGGGCCGGCATAGGTCGCTTCGAGGTCGATGATGTCGCGCAGCAGGATCTCGGCGTTCGCCAGCTGGTCGCGCCAGATGATGATGGCCTGGAACGTGAGCGGGCTCTCGCACAGCCCCTCGATCATCGTCTCGCGGCCGGCCTCGATGCGCTTGGCGATGGCGATTTCGCCCTCGCGGCTGAGCAGTTCCACCGACCCCATCTCGCGCAGGTACATGCGCACGGGGTCGTCGGTGCGGTCGCTGCCCTCGCGGGTGTTCGACTTCGACGCCACCGCCGTGCCCGTCCGCTCGGCGAGCTCGGTCGATTCCTCTTCCGGCGTATCGGGCTCAGCCTCTTCGACCTCGTCTTCGTCGACGACATTGATGCCCATGTCCGAGAACATCGCCATGATGTCCTCGATCTGCTCGGAGGTGACTTCCTCCGACGGCAGCACCGCGTCCAGTTCTTCGTAGGTGACGTAGCCGCGCTTCTTGGCGGTCTTGATGAGCTTCTTTACCGCCGCATCCGACAAGTCGAGCAGCGGGCTGTCGGGCGCCTCGCTGCCCTGGGCCTTCTCGACCTCGGGCTTGTCGGATTCTTTCGGCTTGGTCTGGGTTGCTGCCTTGGTGGCCATCTAGCTCACTGCTCCGGGGGCCCGCCTGCTGCTTCGGGCACCGATAGTCGTTACGTGGTCATGGCTTGAGACATGGTAAAGGGAGTTGGTCACGCTCGGGCTCCCCATGAGCCCTCACTTGTCCGTCATCGGTCTCGCTGGCCGGTGATTCGCCCATATGCGAAAGAGCGCGAACCCGAACCTTCCCTAGAAGCTCCGTGTCGCGCGTCCCGATAACGAACCAAACCCTTCGATCAATGCCTCTGTGCCATCGACGGTGGCGATCTGGTTCTGGATGTCTCGCAGCCGCTCGAATGTTTCTTCGCTCGGGTCGTCGCCCAGCGCCACTTCGGCTGCTTTCAGGGCCTTATTTAGCTCAACCGATTTGTAATGCAAGGCCAGGGCATGTTTTAACCCGATCTCGGCGTCCCCGTCCGCGATCTCCGCACCCGATTGCCAGATGCCTTGCCGGGCCAGCGTTTCGGCCATTTTCTCGAGCGCCTGCCCGTGTCCGCGCGCCCCTAGCGCCGCCTTCAGCCCCTCCGCCGAAATGTCGTGGTCGAGGGTCACGAGGTCGAGCATGGCACCCAGCAACCCGCGCGCTACCGGCGAGGGCAGCTCGAGCGACGCCAGTGATTCGAGCCGGTTCTCGCACAGCCCCGGGTGGTTCACGAGGCTCATCAAAATTGCCGCCTCGCGTGGCGTCGCCTCCACGGCCCGCCCCGGCTTCAGGAGCCGCGAATTGCGCAGCGTGTCCGACACCACCAGCCGCGGATTCCCCCGCTGCAGCGAATTGTAGGGCTGCCCCCGTCCCCCGTTCCGACCGTCGCTCCGGCCTTCGTAGCGCCCGCGCCGCACCGGCACGAAGAACGCCGCGAGCTTGTCGTCGAACGCCTGCGAATAGTGCCGCTTCACCGACGCGTCGCCGATCGCATTGGCCCGCGCCCTGAGCCGCTGTTCC
>JBQCFF010000134.1:0-9976 GCA_051959485.1 Devosia sp.
TGCTAGGAGTTGAGCGGCTCCGGCAGACTCGCCCCTATCGGCGGGTCTGCGGTGCCACCTCCGGCCGGCTGCCACTTCCGTTCCGGTGCTGAACATGACGTGTTGCGTGCCTAGCGAGTACGGCTACAGCGAGCCCGCCCCAGACGGCGAGGCGCTGCTGGCCGTGAGCCGGCCACTGAGCGACGGCATGCGCCAGCTCGAGTTCGCCGTCCCCGACGCCCACTGCGCCGCCTGCATCCGCTCGATCGAGACCGGCCTCTGCGCCCTGCCGATGGTGCAGTCGGCGCGCGTCAACCTGACCCGGCGGCGGGTGCGGGTGGTGTTCGATCCGGCGGCGGGCGAGGCCGCGGAGCTGCCGGCGGCGATCCAGGCGAGCGGCTACCATACCTATGTGCTCGATCCCGGCCAGGAGAGCGCCGGCGACCCCGAATTGCGGGAACTGCTGCTGGCACTGGCGGTGGCCGGCTTCGCCGCGAGCAACATCATGCTGTTCTCGGTGTCGGTGTGGTCCGGCGCCAACGACGCGACGCGCGACCTGTTCCACTGGATCTCGGCGATCATCGCGTTGCCGGCGGTGCTGTATTCCGGGCGCATCTTCTTCCGCTCGGCCTGGCGGGCGCTGCGGGTGGGCAAGACCAACATGGACGTGCCGATTTCCATCGGCGTCATCCTCGCCACCGCGCTCAGCCTGTTCGAGACGTTGCGTTCGGGCCAGCATGCGTATTTCGACGCCTCGACGACGCTGCTCTTCTTCCTGCTTGCCGGGCGCACGCTCGACCACCTGATGCGCGAGCAGGCGCGGAGCGCCATTACCGGGCTGGCCCGGCTGCAGCCGCGCGGCGGGACGCGCCTTCACGACGACGGCCGGCGCGAATATGTGCGCCTCGAGGAGATCGCCCCCGGCATGCGCTTCGAGCTCCGGGCCGGCGAGCGCGTGCCGGTGGATGCCACCGTCCTGGGCGAGGGCGGAACCTTCGACCGCTCGATAATCTCCGGCGAGGCGGTGCCGCAGTTCGTGGCGGGCGGCGGCGAGGTGGAGGCGGGGGCGGCCAACCTGTCGGGGCTGCTGACGCTGCGGGCCGAGCGGGCCTCGAGCGAGTCGTTCCTCACCCGCATGGCGCAGCTGATGGACGCGGCCGAGACGGCGCACACCCGGCCGCGCCGCATCGCCGATCGCGCCGCTTCAGTCTATGCGCCGGTGATCCATACGGTCGCGATCTTGACCTTCCTCGGCTGGGGCGTGCTGAGCGGCGACTGGCATGCGGCGCTGCTCAACGCCGTCGCCGTGCTGATCATCACCTGCCCCTGCGCGCTGGCGCTCGCCGTGCCGATGGTGCACGTGGTGGCCGCCGGCCGGCTGTTCGAGCGCGGCATCCTGATGAAGGACGGGGCGGCGCTCGAGCGCGTGGCCGAGGCGGACTCGGTGGCCTTCGACAAGACGGGGACGCTCACCTACGGGCGGCCGCGACTGGTGGCGCGCGAGGACGACGCCGCCGGTGCCGAAATTGCCGCGGCCCTCGCGGCGGCCAGCACGCATCCACTGTCGCGGGCACTGGTCGAGGCACTGGGCGAGCCGTCGGTGCGCTTCGCCACGGTGCGCGAGGTGCCGGGCCGCGGCGTGGAAGCGACGATCGACGGCGCCACCTGGCGCCTGGGCAGCGCCGCCTTCTGCGGCATTGCCGCCGAGGCCGAAGAGGGCCTCTCCGCCGTCTGGCTGAGCCGCGACGGCGAGAGCAGGGCGGTGTACCGCTTCCATGACGAGCTGCGCATCGACGCTGCGGCGGCGGTGCGCGAGCTGGCGGCGATGCAGCTGCCCGTCCGCCTCCTGTCCGGCGACCGCGAGGCGGTGGTCGCGGCGACGGCCCGCGCCGCCGGCATCAAGGTGGCGCATGCCGCCCTGCGGCCGGAAGACAAGGTCGAGGCCGTCGGCGCCGGCCAGACCATGATGGTGGGGGACGGCGTCAACGACGCGCCGGCGCTCCGCGCCGCCCATGTGTCGATGGCGCCCTCGACGGCCGCGGATATCGGCCGCAGCGCCGCCGATTTCGTGTTCACCGGCGACCGCCTCGCGGCGGTTCCCTTCGTCATCGGCACGGCACGGCGCGCCGCCGCCCTCGTGCGGCAGAACCTCGCCATCGCCATCGGCTACAATGCGATCGCCGTGCCGCTGGCGGTTGCCGGGCAGGTGACGCCGCTGATCGCCGCCATCGCCATGTCGGGCTCGTCACTGATCGTGGTGGCCAACGCCATCCGCCTGCGCTGGGGCCGCGACGGCGTCCCTGCCGAAACGGCGCCGCTCGCCACCGCCGCCACACCCCGGACCAGCGGGGCCGCCCAGTGATCCCATCCTTCGCCGGCATCCCATGTCCGATGCCATGCTCCAGAACCAACAGAGAGTTGCAGGCATGATCGCCAACCTGAGCAAAGACGACCGGATCATGAGCCTGGCGTTGCTGGCGCTGGTAGGCGTCGCGGGCCTGGTGCTGGCGATGCTCGGACGCTGGGACATGCTGGGCGCCCACGGCCTGCTGATCATCGCCTACTGCGCCTTCTTCGCCGCGCTGCTGCTGCCGCGGCTGGGCCTGCCCGACCCGCCGGATTCGCGCTTCGACGAGTACTATGACGACCCCACCAAGCTCGGCATCGGGCTCAGCATGGCGTGGGCGATCTTCGGCATGTTCATCGGCGTGTGGGTGGCGGCGCAGCTCGCCTGGCCCAACCTCACCTTCGGCGAGGCGTGGTCGAGCTTCGGCCGGATGCGGCCGGCCCACACCACCGGCGTGATCTTCGGCTTCGGCGGCAATGCGCTGATCGCCACGTCCTTCCACGTGGTGCAACGCACCTCGCGCGCCCGGCTGCCCGACCAGGTGTCGCCGTGGTTCGTGCTGATCGGCTTCAACCTGTTCTGCCTGCTCGCCGTCACCGGCTACTTCATGGGCATCACGCAGTCGAAGGAATACGCCGAGGCCGAGTGGTACGCCGACATCTGGCTGGTGGTCGTCTGGGTCGCCTACTTCGTGCTGTTCCTGCGGACGCTGGCGCGCCGCAAGGAGCCGCACATCTACGTGGCGAACTGGTACTACCTGGCGTTCATCGTCGTCGTCGCCATCCTGCACATCGTCAACAACCTGGCGCTGCCGGTCTCGTTCGGCACGACCAAGAGCTACACGGTCTGGGCCGGCGTGCAGGACGCCATGGTGCAGTGGTGGTACGGCCACAACGCCGTCGCCTTCTTCCTCACCGCGGGGTTCCTCGCGATGATGTACTACTACCTGCCCAAGCGCGCCGACCGGCCGATCTTCTCGTACCGGCTGTCGATCCTCAGCTTCTGGGGCATCACCTTCTTCTACATCTGGGTGGGGTCGCACCACCTGCACTACACGGCGCTGCCGCACTGGGTGCAGACGCTGGGCATGACGTTCTCGATAATGCTGCTGGTGCCCTCCTGGGCCTCGGCCGGCAACGCGCTGATGACGCTGCGCGGCGCCTGGGGCAAGGTGTGGGACGATGCGACGCTGCGCTTCATGGTGGTGGCCGCCATCTTCTACGGGCTCTCCACCTTCGAGGGCTCGTTCCTCGCCATCCGGGCGGTGAACTCGCTGTCGCACTACACCGACTGGACCGTGGGCCACGTGCATGCGGGCGCCCTCGGCTGGGTGGCGTTCATCACCTTCGGCTCGCTCTACACGCTGGTGCCGGCGATCTGGCACAAGCCGCGCATGTACTCGAACGCGCTCGTCGAGTGGCACTTCTGGCTCGCGCTGTCGGGTACCCTGATCTACGTCTTCGCGATGTGGAACTCGGGCATCACGCAGGGCCTGATGTGGCGCACCTACACCGACGCCGGCACGCTCTCCTACTCCTTCGTCGATAGCCTGATCGCCATGTGGCCCTATTACGTGGCGCGCGCCCTGGGCGGCCTGCTGTTCCTGCTCGGCACCATCGTCGGCAGCTTCAACATATGGATGACGGTCCGGCGGCCGATGCCGGAGCTGGCAGAGGCGCCCGACCGGCCGATCATCGCCGTCGACGGCGCGTCCACCAACCCCAGCCCGGCGGAGTAAGCGGCATGGCCGAGGAAGTAATCCATCGCAAGCTCGAGCGGACCGCCATGGGCTTCGTGCTCGCCATCATCGCGGCGGCGAGCGTCGGCGGCATCGTCGAGATCGCGCCGCTGTTCACCATCGACAACACGGTCGAGAACGTGGCGGACCTGCGCGTCTACACGCCGCTCGAGCTGATGGGGCGCGACATCTACGTCCGCGAGGGCTGCTATGCGTGCCACTCGCAGATGATCCGCACCCTGGCCGACGAGGTGGACCGCTACGGACCGTACTCGCTGGCCGTGGAGTCCAAGTACGACCACCCGATGCTGTGGGGGTCGAAGCGGACCGGCCCCGACCTGGCGCGCGTCGGCGGCAAGTATTCCGACCAGTGGCACGCCGAGCACCTCAACAACCCGCGCGAGGTGGTGCCGGAATCGAACATGCCGGCCTACCCGTGGCTGGCGAAGACGGAGCTGGACCTCGCCACTGTCGCCGACCGGCTGCGGACGCAGAGCCGGCTCGGGGTGCCCTATACCGAGGAGATGATCCAGAACGCGGCGGCCGACGTGCAGGCGCAGGTCAACCCCGACAGCCCCAACGTCTCCGCGCTGGTGGAGCGTTATGGCGACAAGACGCAGGTGAGCGCCTTCGACGGCGTCACCACCCGGCTCACCGAGGCCGACGCGGTGATCGCCTACCTGCAGGTGCTGGGGCTGACCACCAACGCTGCCTACGAGAACACCGCGGCGCCCCAGCAGGCGCCGGGGCCGGAAGACCTGGGGCCGAATGCCGGCGGAACGACGGAGTCGAACAATGCAGCTAAGCCATGACCTGGTCGTCGGCTTCTCCAAGAGCTGGGGCCTGTTCTACCTGCTGGCCCTGGCGCTCGGCGTGGTGATCTACACCTTCTGGCCGTCCAACAAGCCGAAGTTCGATGCCGCCAAGCACAACATCCTGCGCAAGGAGGACCGGCCGTGAGCGAGGAGGAACTCGATGCGGTCACCGGCACGTCGACCACCGGCCACGAGTGGAACGGCATCAAGGAACTCGACACCCCGGTGCCCCGCGCCGTGCTGTGGTTCATCTTCATCACCCATATCTGGGCGCTGGGCTACTGGCTGCTGATGCCGACCTGGCCGCTGATCTATACCTACACCGCGGGCCTGCTCGGGGTTGACCAGAAGACCAGCGTCGAGCAGCAGATCCGCGAGCGCCAGGCCGAGCGCGCCCCCTGGGTCGACCAGGTCGCCAGCCTCTCCTACCCGGAGATCCAGGCCAACCAGCAGCTGATGGCGAAAGTCAACGAGACCGGCCACCAGCTGTTCGGCGACAATTGCGGCGTCTGCCACGGGCGCGATGCCAAGGGCAATGCCGGCTACCCCAACCTCACCGACGAGGACTGGCTGTGGGGCGACGGTTCGCCCGAGACCATCGCCGAGACGATGCGGGTGGGGGTGAACTCGCGCAACCAGGAGTCGCGTGTCTCGCAGATGCCCGCCTTCGGTCGCGACCAGCTGCTCAGTACCCAGGAAGTCCGGCAGGCCGCGGCCTACGTCTTCTCGCTGAGCAACCCCGACTATTCCACCGTCGAGAACCTGCCGCGCATCCAGGCCGGCGAGAAGGTGTTTGCCGAAAACTGCGCCGCCTGCCACGGCGAGAACGCCATGGGCGATCCGGAGGCCGGCGTGCCGAACCTCGCCGACAAGCACTGGATCTACGGCGGCGAGCTCGACACCATCATCGCCTCGGTGCATGGCGGCCGGATGGGCCACATGCCGACCTGGGACGAGCGCCTGTCGCCCACCGAGATCAAGATCCTGGCGCTCTACGTCCATTCGCTGAACGTGGCGACGCCGTGAGCGACGCGATGAGTGGTTCCGCGAAATCGTCGGTCCGGCTGTGGGTGATGCTGCTCGCCGGGCTGATCGTCGCGGTGTTTGTGGGCGCCAACGCGCATTTCTTCTACGTCGCCTTCGACTCGCAGCCGGACTGCGTGCCGCACGAAAAGCTCGGGGCCGCCGATGCCGGCCGCCTCAGCGCCGCCGATTCATCCTGCTAGGGGACCTGGACCATGGCCGCCACCGACAAGAAAGCCCGGCTCTTCGAGCGCACATCGGGGATCGAGCAGACCATCGACCCCCGGGTCCAGCGCCACCTGCCGGCGGGCGCGGCGTTCGGCTGGCTGGCGCGCGGCTGGCGCGACCTGTGGATCGCCCCGTGGACGAGCCTGCTCTACGGGCTGGTGGTGTTCGCGGTCTCCGTCATCGTGGTCTACACGATGTTCACGGCGGGCTGGGACTACATCCTGTTTCCCGCCCTCGCGGGGTTCATGATCATCGGCCCGGTGGTCGCGGTCGGGCTGTACCAGAAGAGCCGGGCCATCGAGCAGGGCAACCCGGTGCGGCTCGACGAGATGCTGCTGCTGCGGGCTCGCTCGGCCGGGCAGATCATCTTCCTCGGTCTGCTGCTGTCGCTGCTGCTGCTGCTGTGGATGCGGGCCGCCGTGCTGATCTATGCGCTGTTCTTCGGCTACCGGCCGTTCCCGGGGGCGGATCACATCGTGCAGCAGCTGCTGAGCTTCCCCTTCGGCTGGGGGATGCTGCTCACCGGCACGCTGGTCGGCGGGCTGTTCGCCGTCTTCGGCTTCGCCATCAGCGCCTTCTCGGTACCGATGCTGCTCGCCCGGCAGATCGACGCGGTGACCGCGATGGGCCTCAGCTTCAAGTTCGTGTGGAACAACGCGCGGGTGATGTTCGTCTGGGGCGCCATCGTCGCGGTGCTGTTCGCCGTCTCGGTGGCGACGGCGCTGGTCGGGCTCATCATCGTCTTCCCGCTGCTCGGGCACGCCACCTGGCACGCCTACCAGGCTATCGTCGGGCCCGACGCCTAGCCTCCTTCGGCTCGGGCAGCGGCTTGTCCGTCGGGTCGAGGATCCGGTGGGCGGCGCCGTCCATGTCCTCGTACTGCCCGTGCCGGACGGTCCACAGAAACACCAGGAACGCCACCACGCCCATGGCCATGGCGATCGGGATGAGTACGATCAGTCCCATTGCTTTCGTCCCGGAAGGCTGGTTGCCAGCGAAGCGGATTCTACACCGGACTGTGGCCGTCTGGCGACCGGCCTGTGCTGCTACGGGGTGACCGCCACTTCCCCGGACATCCGCACCAGCTTGAAGTCGGAAACCCGGACCTGCAGCTCGATCGTCCACGTCCCGGCGATCGGAATCTGCAGCGGCGAGGCGGTCCAGACGCCGTCGGGCGACAGCGTCGCGGTGACCTTGAACGGCTCCACCCCGAGGGCCGGCTGGCTGACCGAGACGACCATGCCCTTGGCGCCCAGCGGCGCCTGGCCGTCCGTCAGCTGGATGTGAGCCGCGTTGGGCCCGGCCCGGCCGGACGAGAACGCCACATCGGCCTCGACACCCTCGGCGTGCAGCTGCAGGTGCGGGCCGGCCTGTGCCGCCTCGACCGCCTGGACCACCTCGAGGGCGCGCGGCGGCGGGGTGAAGCGCCACCCCGAGACGAGCGCGAACACGGCGGTGACGAGGAACAGCTCGACGACGATGGTGCCCTGCATGTGGGTGCGGGAAACCAGGTCGCCGCGGGCCGCCGGGCCGGTCAGCACCCAGCGGTTCCAGCTGGCGATGGCGAACAGCACCGCGAGCAGCAGCAGCTTGGCCGCGAGGATCAGGCCGTAGGGGGTCAGCCAGGCCGGCCCGGGCCAGCCCAGCTGGATGACAGCCAGCACGATGCCGGATGCGACCAGCGGCCCGATGGCGAACGGGATCATCCGGGAGAAGCGGATCAGGGGGCGGGCCGAGGCGCGCCGCCCCTGCTTCAGCACCATCGCCAGCGGCAACAGGCCGCCGACCCACCAGCCGATGCAGACGACGTGGACGAACACCGCGGTGCGCGTCAGCCATTGCGGATCGGCCGCGGCGGCGTGACCGCTCAGGGCGATCGCCGTGGCGGCAAGCACGATGGCGAGGGCCGACATCGCCACGGCGAAACGGCGGCGCCCCATCAGCGACACCAGGGCGGCGAGCAGCGCCAGGCTTTCGACCACGCTGGTGGTGCCGTAGGGGCTCGCGAGCCCGACCGACCAGACGCCGGGCTCGGTCAGCGCCGGCAGCCCCCGGCCGAGCGCATCGAGCCCCTGCAATCCGATCGTCGCGAGGGCGCTGAGCAGCCCGATGGGCACCAAGACCGCGATGACCAGCCGCGCCGCCGGCGGCAGCGGCGCGATGACCCGGAACCCGGTGCCGCCGGCCCCGACGAACAGGGCGACGAAGGTGATGGTTCGCGCCAGCCACAGGGCGAAGGAGGCGAGCGGATCGGACTGCTGCGGCGCCTGCGCCGTGCCGCTGACCGAACCGACCGAGAAGACGATGGCGCCGGCGACCGGGTGTCCGTCGTCCGAGACGACGCGGTAGCTCAGCACCCGCGTCCCGTCGGCGCGGTATTGCGGCGGCAGCGCGATGCTCAGCACCGCCCCCGCGCTGGTGATGTCGGTGAGCGGGACGGAGCTGCCGTCCGGCAGCACCAGGGTCGCGGCGAGCGGCGAAACCGGCTCGCTGAAGGTGAGGTCCGCGGCAGTGGGGCCCTGGCTGAGCACCGCCCCGTTCTCGGGGCTGGTGGAGATCAGCGCCGCATGCGCGAGCGCCGGCAGGCTGGCCGCCCACAGCAGGAGGGCGGCCAGCACCAGCAGGATGGGCAGGCGCGATGTCGGCCTGGTCATGGCGTTCGCCGGCGCCGCCCGCATCAATGGTGGTGCGCGCTGGCCTCGGGCTGGGTGAGCGTCAGCGCCGGGGCGGGCAGTTCGGCTTCCGGGTCGCCGCTGGTGTCGATCCAGGCGTCCTCGGTCGAGCCGCAGACCTGGATCACCGGGAAGTAGAACTTGCCGCCCGCCTCGAGCGTGCTGCCGAAGGTGCCGCGGAAGGTGAACTCGTCGTAGTAGGCGTCGGGGAGGTCACCGCCCGACCAGGAAATCTCGGTGACGCCCTCGGTAAGCGTCGTGCCGTGGTTGTTGAACGGGGTGGCGTAGGGGCCGGTGACCGTCTTCAGTTCCCAGCCGGCCTTCGGCATCGGCTTCACGTTGTAGAAGCCCTCGGGAATCTGCACGCGGATGGCCGTCGTTGCGGCGCCGGCGCAGCCATGGCCGACGCCCAGGACCGCCTTGAAGGTGCTGCCGACGTCTGCCTGCGGCGGGGTCAGCGAGATGTGCGCTGCCGCCGGCTCGGTCAGTGCCGCGAGCGTCGCGATGCTGCAGGCTGCCGCCGTAATGGCCTTCCAGGTGGTCATCTTTAGTATCTCCATCTTTGGGCGGCCAAGGGCACGCCGCGTATCCTGCCGGGTTGATCCATAAGCAGGCAGTGCAATCAGACATAATGGTCAACAAACATCTTTGATTTAGCACAAGCTATGGGCTCGTACCGTGTCAAGTGCCGGCCACATCTGTCCGAACGGATCGGCGCGCCACTTTCGTCGCGATGTTTGATCCAAGACAAGGTGTGCGGGTGGAGAAAAGGGGAAGTAGTCGCCGCGGACCAAACCAAGCGGTCCCGATGGAGAACTAAAGTGCTGACCACCTGCAAGGCAATTGCCCTGACCGCCCTGCTCGCCGCCGCCGTTACTCCGGCCGCCGCGGCAGACTTCGAAGTCCGGCTGCTTCAGGACAAGGCGACCGGGGCCATGCTGTTCGAGCCGACCATCACCAAGGTCGCGGTCGGCGACACCGTGACCTTCGTGCCGACCCAGAAGGGGCACAGCGCCGAAGCCATCAAGAACATGCTGCCGGCCGGCGCCGAGACCTTCAAGGGGGCAGTCGGCGAGCAGGTGAAAGTCACCTTCACCGAGCCCGGCACCTACGGGGTCAAGTGCGCGCCCTTCGCCGGCGCCGGCATGGTGGGCCTCATCATCGTGGGCGCCGA
>JBQCFF010000135.1:0-7933 GCA_051959485.1 Devosia sp.
CGCACCAGGTAGAGCAGCGGGAACAGGAAGACCCAGATCAGGTCGATGAAGTGCCAGTAGAGCGCCGCGAGCCGCACCACGTGCCCCGGCCGCTTCAGCCGTCGCCACAGCAGCGCGATCCCGGCCATCAGTCCTATGCCGGTGACCAGGTGCAGCGCGTGCGTCCCGGTCAGCACCAGGTACGCATCGAAGAACACCCGCGTCGGCGGGACCGGATGGAACGGGTCGCGCCGTTCGATCTCCGGCCATGGCAGCAGCCCCCGCCCCGCCTCGTCCCAGTACTCGTATCCCTTGATCAGCAGGAACACCGTGCCGAGCGCCGCGGTGGCGAGCAGCGCCAACCGCACCCTGCCGGGGCGCTCCTGTTCGGCCCAGATCGTCGCGAGCGCGGCACAGAGGCTGCTCGTCAGCAGCACTCCGGTGTTGATCGTCCCCAGCAGCAGCGACAGCTCGTGCGAGCCGGCGACGTATGCCGGGCCGTTTTCGATCCGCGCGCCGAGATAGGCCAGGATCAGCGCGCCGAACAGCATCCCCTCGGAGGCAAGGAAGATGAACACCCCGAACTGGCCGCTCGGTTCGACGCCGGTGCCGTGGCCCTGCACCTCCGTGCTCATCGCTCCTCCTCCGGGCGGTCCGCCTCGGGCAGGTCGTAGGCATAGGGAGGCCCGGTGACCACCGGCGGCTCCTCGAAATTGTGCACCGGTGGCGGCGAGCTGGTCTGCCACTCGAGCCCGGTGGCGCCCCATGGATTGTCCGGGGCCTTCCGTCCCCTGAACACCGACCAGGTAAGATAGCCCAGCGGCAACAGGTAGCCGATCGCCAGCACCACGGCACCGGCGCTCGACAGCACGTTCCATATCTGAAACTCGGCGGGGTAGGTGTGATAGCGCCGCGGCATCCCGAGGAAGCCGAGGATGTACTGCGGGAAGAACGTCAGGTTGAAGCCGGCGAACGAGGTCACCGCCGCGATCCGCCCCCAGGTCTCCGAGTACATTCGGCCGGTCAGCTTGGGCCACCAGAAGTGCAGGCCCGCCATGTAGGCGATCACCATGCCCCCCACCATGATGTAGTGGAAATGGGCGACGACAAAGTAGGTGTCGGTGAGGTGGACATCCAGCGCCAGTGCCGCGAGGAACAGCCCGCCCAGCCCGCCGAACACGAACAGCGCCACGAAGAACAGCGCGTAGAGCATCGGCGTCTCGAAGCTGATCGACGCCTTGCGCAGCGTCAGGCTCCAGTTGAACACCTTTATCGCCGAAGGCACCGCGATCATGAAGCTGAGGAACGAGAACACCACGCCGGCGAAGCTCGACTGGCCCGAGACGAACATGTGGTGGCCCCAGACGAGGAAGCCGAGCAGTGCGATCGCCATCGTCGCCAGCGCCACCGCGCGATAGCCGAACAGCGGGCGCCGCGAGAAGCAGGGGATGACCTCGCTGACCACGCCCATCCCCGGCAGGATCATGATGTAGACCGCTGGGTGCGAGTAGAACCAGAACAGGTGCTGGAACAGCACCGGATCGCCGCCGTGGCTCGGGTCGAAGATGCCGATACCGAACATCCGGTCGAGCACGATCAGCAGCAGCGTCGCGGCCAGCACCGGCGTCGCCAGCACCATCACGAGGGCCGTGGCGTAGATGGTCCACACGAAGATCGGCAGCCGGAACCAGGTCTGTCCCGGCGCCCGCATCTTGTGCACGGTGACGATGAAGTTGATGCCGGTCATGATCGTGGAGAACCCGACGATGAAGACGCCGGCCGCCGCCATGCTCACGTGCGAGTTGGAGAACAGCGTCGAGAGCGGCGTGTAGAACGTCCATCCCGTATCGACCCCGCCCGCCACCACCGCGTAGAGGGTGAACAGGCTGCCGAGGATGAAGACATACCAGCTCATGAGATTGAGCCGCGGGAAGGCGAGGTCGCGCGCCCCCAGCATCAGCGGCAGCAGGAAATTCCCCAGCGTCGCCGGGATCGACGGGATCAGGAAGAACCACACCATGATCACGCCGTGGATCGTGAACAGCTTGTTGTAGCCGTCGTCGCTAACCAGGTCGCCTGCCGGCGTGGCCAGCTCGACGCGGATCAGCGTCGCCGCCGCCCCGCCGATGAAGAAGAAGGCCGTGAGCGAGATGAGGTAGAGCCACGCGATCCGCTTGTGGTCCGTGCTCAGCAGCCAGGCGCGAATGCCTTCGCCGCCGCCCAGGTAGCTGCGGGGATCGGGAAGCGCGACGGTCATGGCGCCGCCCCGCCGAGCGACTTGACGTACGCGACCAGCTTCATCAGATCGTCCTCCTCGATGAGCCCCTTGAAGCTCGGCATCACCGGCTCGTAGCTCGCGACCACGTCCTTCAGCGGCTCGAGGATCGAGTCGCGGATATAGGCTTCGTCAGCCAGCACCGTGCGGCGGTCCGCGAGCGGCACGGGATGTCCGAACACCCCTTCGAGCGGCGGCGCCCGCACCGTGCCGCCCGGCCCGTGGCAGCCCGAGCAGCCAAGGGCCCGGAACAGCGCCGCGCCCTGCTCCACCAGCGACTGCTCGGAGGGCGAGGCGGCGAGCCACCCGGCGAACGCCTCGGGCGCCATCACCACGATCCGGCCGCGCATCTCCGAGTGCTGGGTGCCGCAATACTCGGCGCAAAACAGGTCGTAGGTGCCCGCCTTCGTCGCCTCGAACCAGACCCTTGTCACCCGGCCCGGCACCGCATCCTGCTTCACCCGGAACGCCGGGATGAACAGCGAGTGGATGACGTCCTCCGACGACAGCGAGACCAGCACCGGCCGGTTCACCGGCACGTGCAACTCGTTCACCTCGCGCCGCCCGTTGTCGTGCTCGAACTTCCACATCCACTGCTTGCCGAAGCCCGCGATCATCATGGCGTCGGGCGGCGGCGCGTCGCGCTCGAGGAACAGTTGCGCACCCCACAGGAACAGCCCCAGCGCCACCAGCGTCGTGGCGCTGATCCAGCCCGCCTCGAGCCAGAAGTTCCGCGAACGCTCGCCCGAGCGGTCGGCAGCCGATCCGCGCCGGTACTTGACCGCGTAGGTGACGATCATGGCAGTCAGGAAAATGCCGAGCGCGAACGAGAACGCCAGCAGCGCGTAGAATAGCAGGTCGACCTGCGGCGCTATTGTCGACGCCTCCACCGGGTGAAGCGCTAGGCCGCCCATCGCCGCTTCCTGATCTCGAGGAGCGCGATCGCCGCCAGCAGGCAGGCGAGCACCACCAGGGCACCTATGCGCAGCCCGGCCATGACCACTGGCGTGTACCGCCCGGTGGTCGGATCGTAGCCGGCGCAGAACAGCAGCACATGGTCTACCACGCTGCCGAGCTGGCCCGCCGACGCCTCGACGATGGCGAGCCGCAGGTCCGACGCGCTGAGTTCCAGCCCGGGCAGCACATGCGAGATCCGCCCATCCCGCGTCACCGTAAACGTCGCCACCGGATGCACGAACTGCCGGATCCGCTCCCGCTCGAGCGCGCCGATGCCGAAGGACTGGGCGAGCGTCACCACGCCGGCACCGCTGAGGAAGTGCCACGGCGCCGCCACCTCCGCGCCGGCCGCGTCCGCCAGTCGCGCCTTCGCCGCCGCCGCGTCGGCGCCGTCTTCCTCCGGCGCCACGGTGATGAACAGCGTCCGGTAGCCGTCCCGGTCGAGCCCGGTGCCGGCCAGCAGCCTGGCGATCGCCTGTTGCACCACCCCGCAGAGGTTTGGGCAATCGTGATAGCCGAACAGCACCACTGCCGGCTTGCCCGCGAGCCACTGACCCAAGGTCGCCGTCGTACCGGCCTCGTCGGTCAACGGCGTCGCGAGATCGACACCTGCCCCGAGCACCGGCGAAAACTCCGGCCGCTCGAGCGCGGCCATCGCGGGTGCGATCCACAGCATCGCCACGAGCGCGAGCACCAGCCTCATGGCGTGCGCCCCCGCGCCGCGAGGAGCGCCATCGCGTCCTCGATCGGGATCTTGGCGCGGGTATGCGCGTCATCGATCCAGCCGAGCCGTTCCAGCTCCGCCTGCTGCGCCGCGAGGTAGGCCGCGAGTTGCTCGCGTTGCGCCAGTTCGCCCGATGCCGGCACCGCTTCGATCCGCCTCGCGGCGGCGATATCCACCCTCCCTGCCCCGAACAGCACCCACAGGATCGCGACCGACAGCGCAATCGTGCCGGCGAACACCGCTGCGAAGATGATCATGCCGCGCCGGTGAACATCGCGCGCCTCGTGCGGCTCGTCGGCCGGATGCGTCGCCTCAGACATGGCGCATCACGCCCCACCACCGCTCGGCATGCGACCGCAGGAGCCACGCCACCCCGACTGCGACGACGGCGTGACCCAGCACCAGCGCCACGGCGAGGGCCGCGTCCTGCTCGAAGGCGCCCAGCAGCCGCCACAGGTTCTCGGCGACGTACCCCGCGACAATGGCCCAGGCGATGATCCGCAGCCGCCGCGGGTGCTGCCGGTTCGCCGTCGGCAGCAGCGCCAGGAACGGCACCACGGCAAACAGCATTGCGCTCGCCAGCAGCACCGCCACACCAGCCGGATCGACACGCCGCAGGTACCAGCCGGTCTCCCACGGCAGGTTGCCCATGAAGGTGATGAGCCACTGCATGAACGCCAGGTAGACCCAGGTGAGGATCGCCGAGATCAGCAGCAGCCCGAAGTCTCCGTCGCGCTCCGAGGCCGGCGTCAGCACCACGGCCAGCGCAAACGCCCCGAGCAGCTGCGCCGACCCCACGAGCAGCGGATAGGTGGTCGAGACGTAGGTCGGCTCGAGCGCCAGCATCCAGTCGGTCGTGAACAACAGCAGCCCGGCCGGGTAGAGGCAGAGCCCCACCACCGCGAGCCACTGCGGAATGACGGCACGAGCCATCGTGAGCCACCAGGCGGCAAGCCAGGCGGCGAACACCATCAGCGTCCGCAGCACGATCCATCCCGGAGCGAGATAGCCTAGCTTCGCCGCCACCGTCTTCGGCAGGGTCGTCGGGTCGGTCGCGACGAACGGCATCAGCACTGGCAGCGCCAGCAGCAGCGGCAGGAACGCCACCATCGCGAGCGGCAGCAGACCGGCGAGCCGGCGCAGCGCCGGGCCGAGCACCACGCCCCATCTCCCGCTGCTCAGCGCATGTATCCACAGCACCGCCAGCGCCCCGAGCGGCAGGCCCAGCGCGCCCGCGACGGCCACCAGCCAGGCACCGGCCAACGCACTCATTGCCCCGCCTCCGCCAGCTTCGCCACCAGCTCCGGCGTCAGCATCTCAGCCGGCGCGTTCTCCGACAGCTGCAGCGCCCGGATGTAGGCGACAATTGCCCAGCGATCCGCCACCGACACCCGCGAGGCGTAGGGGTACATCGCGCCATAGCCATGCGTGATCGTATCGAAGAACAGCCGGTCATCCGCCTGGCGCAGCCCGGCCGAGTGGAAGTCCGGCGGATGCGGGAAGCCGCGCTGCACCACCCGGCCGTTGCCGTGTCCGGTGTAGTCGTGGCACGGCGAGCAGAAGATGCCGTAGCGCTCCCGACCGCGCTGCAGCATCGCCATCGGCAGCTCCGCCGGCAGCGCCGCCGCCACCGGCGCGAGATCCGCATCGGCGGCGACAGTCCCCTGCGGCGGCAGCCGGGCCGACGTTCCGTCGGCGAACAGCGGCGACGGCTCGTACGGGTCGCGCCGCGACGCATCGGCCATCTTCTGCTCGCAGCCGGCGAGACAGACCGCGACGAGCAGCAGCGCCCACGGCCTCATGGCGCCACCTCCTCGATCGCCACAGCATTGAGGGCACGCAACGCCTGCCGCAGCCGCCGGCTGTCGAACCGTGGATCGTTGCCACCAACCATCAGGTAGAACCGGTCGCCGTTCGCGAACGAGAAGCTCTGCGCGTTGAAAACGGGGTGGTAGAGCCGCGGCAACCCGTTGCCGGTGATCATCCCGAAGAACGCCACCAGCGCCCCGCCGAGAATGGCACACTCGAAACCCGGCACCGCGAACGCCGTCCACGACGCCAGCGGCCGCCCGCCGACATCTACGGGATAGTTGACCAGCACCGAATAGAGCTGCAGCCCCATGATCGCGGCGGCCCCAAGGGCGCCGCCGATGAAGGCATAGATCGGGATCCGGCTCTTCGGCAGCTCGAGAATCCGCCCCAGCTCCGGCACGCTGTAGGGTGTGTATGCGTCGAGCGCCGTGTACCCCGTCTCGCGCAGCCGCGACGCTGCCCCGACCAGTTCCTCCGGCGACGCGAAGGCCGCCAGCAGCCCGTAGGGACGCCGCCTGGCCATCAGCTCGCCTCCACCTTGTGCTGCAGTTCCTCGACCTCCGAGATCGAAAGCGCCGGCAACAACCGCGCGAACAGGAAGAACAGCGAGAAGAACAGCCCCAGCGAGCCGAACAGGATGCCGAAATCGACCCAGGTCGGCGCCACGTCGCGCCACGCCGAGGGCAGGAAATCGCGCGTCAGGCTGGTGACGACGATGACGTAGCGCTCGGTCCACATCCCGACATTGATGATTATCGCGAGGCCGAACATCAGCCACGGCTTGGTTCGGACGGCCCGGAACCAGAGCAGCTGCAGCGTGCCGATATTGCACAGCAGCATCAGCCAGAACGTCCAGCCATACGAGCCGAACGCCCGGTTCCACATCATGTAGCGCTCGTACTCGTCGCCCGAGTACCAGGCGTAGAAGGCTTCGCTGACGTAGCCGTAGGCCACGATCATCCCTGCCGCGAGCATCACCCGCCCCGCATTGTCGATGTGCTTGACGGTGACGAGGTCGCGGTAGCCGAAGGCCTGCCGCAGCGGCACGGCAATGGTCAGCACCATCGCAAAGCCGGAATAGAGCGCTCCCGCCACGAAATAGAGCGGGAAGATGGTCGAGTGATAGCCGGGGATCAGCGCGCTGGTGAAGTCGAGCGAGACCACCGAATGCACCGAAACGACCAACGGCGTCGCCAGTGCCGCCATCAGCATGTAGCTCGTCTCGAACCGCGCCCAATGTGCCGCCGAGCCGCGCCAGCCGAGCGCCAGCAGCCCGTAGACCGTCTGCTGCCGCCGCGTCCGCGCCCGGTCGCGCAGCACCGCGAGGTCAGGGAGCAGCCCCATGTACCAGAACAGCAGCGACACGATGATGTAGGTGGCGATGGCGAAGAAGTCCCAGATCAGCGGACTCCGCCATTGCGGCCAGGGCATGTGCGTCACCGGCAGCGGCAGCAGCCAGTAGACGTATTGCGGTCGCCCCAGGTGCAGGATCGGGAACAGCCCGGCAAGGCTCGCGGCCAGCAGCGTCATCGCCTCGGCGAAGCGGTTGATCGAGGCCCGCCAGTTCTGCCTGAGCAGCAGCAGCACCGCCGAGATCAGCGTGCCGGCATGGCCGATGCCGATCCACCACACCGTGTTGACGATGAGAAAGCCCCATGCGGCCGGGATGTTGAGCCCGATGCTGCCGATCCCGGCCACCAGGAGCCACGTCACCGCGAACAGGAACAACAGCGCCAGCACGAAACAGGCAGCGAACGCCAGCCAGAACCCGCGCGGCAGCCGCGGCCGCAGCGGCACGCTGGCGATCCGGCGCGCGATCTCCGGGCTGCTGGGCGCCCCGCGGATGACCTCGCTCTCAGCCATGGTCGGGTTCGTTGCGCAGGCGGGCGAGGTACGTGGTGCGCGGCCGCGTCCCCAGTTCCGCCAGCAGCGCATAGGCCTGCGGCGCGGCCTTCTCGCGTGCCACTTCGCTGGCCTTGTCCTTGATGTTGCCGAAGCTGATGGCCCGGGTCGGGCAGGCCTGCTGGCACGCCGTCAGCACGGCCCCATCGGCGACCGGGCCGGTGCCCGCCACGTCGGCATCGATCCGCGCCTCGGCGATGCGCTGCACGCAATAGGTGCACTTCTCCATCACCCCGCGCTCCCGCACGGTGACGTCGGGGTTCATCAGCAGCGACAGCGGCGAG
>JBQCFF010000136.1:0-7643 GCA_051959485.1 Devosia sp.
TCCCTCGCCGCCCGCGTGCTGGTCGAAGAGCACCGCATCTACCCCGAAGCCCTCGCCATGCTGGCCCGCGGCGAAGTGAGCTACGAGGGTTGACCCTTGCAGATCGTACGTTTTCGTACGATCATGCTGCGGGGGCGGAATGAAGCGTGAGCAGTTGATCCGCAGGTTCCGGCAGGAAGCACGGGACAAGGGCCTGGCTTTCGCGGTCGACATGGCGCGAGGCAAAGGTGGCCACTGCATGGTGACGGTAGGTGACCGGATCACCGTTATCCCTTCGGGCGAAATCTCGCCGACCTTCGAGAAGCTCATCCGGCGTCAACTCGGTCTGTAGGTGGACAACATGCAGTATCTGGCGGAGTTCACGGAGGACGGCGGCGGTTTCATCGTCACCTTCCCGGACGTTCCGGAAGCCATGACCCACGGAGCCACGCGCGCGGAGGCCCGGGCCAACGCGGCCGAAGCTCTGGAACTGGCGCTGCTCGGCGCCTACTACGCCCACGGCCTGCCCTTTCCGGCGGCGAGCTCGCCGTCTCGGACAGGCGGCAGCCTGGAGTGGATCGGCGTGCCCCCGGCGGCGATCGCCAAGATGGCGTTCATCGATGCCTTCAAGGAGTCCGGCCTCACCCGCGTTGCCCTCGCCGCCCGGCTGGGCAAGAGCGAGGCCGAGGTCCGCAGGATGCTGAACCCGACCTATGGCAGCAAGATCAACACGCTCGAAGCAGGTCTTCGTGCGCTGGGCCGACGCCTGGTGATAACGGTCGAGGCCGCCTGATTCCATCACCGGAATCGATCGCAGCCATCGTCAAAATCGGTTCGACCCGACTCCGACGCTACGGCACATTCCGCGGCCAACTGGAGTCGCCGACGCATGAAACCGCAATACTGGGCCCTGATCATCCTGCTCGGGGCCGTCTGGGGCTGTTCGTTCCTGTTCAACGCCATCCTGATCCGCGAGATCAGCCCGCTCTGGGTGTCGACCGGCCGCGTCAGCATCGGGGCGATCATCTGCTGGCTGGTGTTCTTCGCCACGCGCAAGCAGCTGCCGGGTGACTGGCGCCTCTATCCGCAGCTGCTGGTGCTCGGCATCCTCAACTACGCCATCCCGTTCGCGCTCTTCCCCTATGCCGAGCAGACCGTCGCCAGCTCCATCGTCGGGGTCATCAACGGCATGACGCCGATGACCACGGTGATCACCTCCCAGCTCTGGCCGGGCGGCGAGAAGGCGACCTGGAACAAGGTCGCGGGCGTGCTCATCGGCCTGGCGGGCGCGGTGATCCTCGCCCTGCCGTCGTTCGACGAGGGCGCCGACGCACAGGTGCTCGGCCTGCTCGCGGCGCTGGCCGCCACCTGCTGCTATGCCCTCACCCTCAACTACGCGCGCCGCTTCGCCAAGGTCGAGCCGTACGCCGTCGCTTCCGCCTCGCTCACCGGTGCGGCGCTGGTCTCGATCCCGCTGGCGCTGCTGTTTTCCGGCATGCCGGTCATCACCCGGCCCGAAACCTGGGGCGCGCTGTTCGGCATCGGCGTGTTCTCCACCAGCTTCAGCTTCCTGCTGGTCTACTGGCTGCTGCCGCGGGTCGGCGCCACCAACCTGTCGCTCAACACCTTCATCACCCCGGTCTCGGCGATCCTGCTGGGCGTGCTGGTGCTGCACGAGCGGTTCGACGTCACCCACGTGCTGGGCATCGTGGTGATCTTCTTCGGCCTCGTCTTCATCGACGGGCGCCTGGTGCGGGGCTGGCGCAAGGCTCCCGCGTAGCGTCGGGCGCCGGCGGCGCCGTTCATCTGCGGTTCAGTTCGCGGGCCTACCGTCGGCCAACATACGGCCGGCGGGAGGCACAGCCATGTACATCCAGACAATCGACCCGAGCGAGGCGACGGGAGAAATCGCCCGGATGTATGAGGGCGACCTCAAGTCGATGGGCATGGTGATGAATGCCACCCGGTGCTGGTCCGCCCTGCCCGAAGCCGGGCCGGCAGCCGAGCACCTGCTGCACGCGGCGCGCGACAATTTCAGCCTCGGGCTCCGCGCCTGGCGGCTGATCGTGCTGATCGCCGCCCGGCAGATCCCCTCGACCTACTGCTCGCAGGTCTATTCGAAGGTGCTGATGCTGCGGCACGGGCTCAGCAAGGAGGATGTCGCCGCCATCCAGCGCGATTTCCGCACCGCCGCGGTGCTGACGCCCGCCGAGGTCGCGATGCTCGCCTATGCCGAGAAGGTGGTCGTCGACGCCAGCAAGATCGGCCCGGCGGACATCGAGGCCCTGCGGACCCACGGTTTCACCGACCGCAACATCGCCGATATCGCGTTCTGCGCCGCGCACCGCGCCTTCGTCAGCCGCTTCTTCGATGCGGTCGGCGCTTCCCCCGAGGCGAGCTTCTTCGACCCCGACCCGGAGTTCCGCGCCCAGATGACCGTGGGCAAGCCGCTGCCTGTCGAGGCCTAGTGCCGGGTCGTGCCCTCGGCATAACCCCAGTGCTGCTCGTCGTGCCGCTCGCGCGTGCCTTCGTCGGGCTCAAGCTCGGCTTCGTCGCGGCTGGCCAGCTGGTCGGTCGGCGTCGAGATGTCGATCACCATGCCGTTGGGGTCCTGGATCAGTCCGCGCGTCTGCCCATAGTCGAGCGCCACCGGCTCGGCCACGATCTCCGCCCCCAGCGCCTTGGCGCGTTCCATCGAGGCGTAGATGTCCTCGACCACGAAGGTCAGGTAGGTGCCCTCATGCATGCCCCAGGCGCGGCGCGGCGTGAACTGGCTCACCTGGTCGATCAGGCCGATCTCGATGGCCGGCTGCCCCTTGGGGCTCAGCACCACGTACCAGTCGCTCTCGTAGATGGTGTCGAGGTCGAACAGCTCCCGATAGAACGACGTGCTCTGCGACAGGTCGTTGCAGAGCACGTTGAACAGCACACGGTTGAGAGCGGACATGGGCCTTGGCCTCCTGGCAGTACGTCAATAGGCCGAACGGACCATGCCCATTTGAGTTCCGCGTGGCCGAACCGTGGCTCCTACATGGCCATTCGCGGGCAGTCGGAGGCAGATTGTCGCGCCCGATGTCCGCTATCTGCGGTCATTCGCCCTCGACGATGACCAGGTCGAGCTCGCCCGCTCCGTGGCGCAGCTTCCGGCCTTCGGTGTAGGCGTCGTCCTCGTAGGCAGCGAGGGCATCGGCGAAGCTCGGGAACTCGATCACCACGGTGCGCGCCCGGGAGGTTCCTTCCTTCACCAGCACCTTGCCGGCCCGCGTCAGGAAGGTGCCGCCGCGGGAGGCGACATACGGACCGACGAAATCCTTGTAGGTGGCATATTTCTGTGGGTCGGTGACATCGACCCCCGCGACCCAGTAGCCCTTGGCCAATCTACCCTCCTATTCGATCCCCAGCTTCTTCCTCAGCAGCTCGTTCAGTGCCTGCGGGTTGGCCTTGCCGCCCGACGCCTTCATCGCCTGGCCGACGAACCAGCCGAGCATGGTCGGCTTGGCCTGGACCTGCTCCACCTTGTCCGGGTTCGCCGCGATGATCTCGTCGACCACCTTCTCGATGGCGCCGAGGTCGGTCACCTGCTTCATGCCGCGCCGCTCGACGATCTCCGCCGGCTCGCCCTCCGGCTCCTCGGCGATCAGGATCTGCAGCAGGTCCTTGCCGCCCTTCGACGAAATCGTGCCCGCCGCGATCAGGTCGATGATGCCCGCCACCTGCGAGGGCTGCAGGTGCGTCTCGTAGACGCTCAGCCCCTGCGAGTTGGCATAGGCCGCGATGTCGCCGTTCAGCAGGTTTGCCACCGCCTTGCCGTCCCGCTTGCCCGAGCCGAACTGCACGCAGGCCTCGTAGTAGTCCGCCGACTCGCGCTCGAGCGTCAGCACCATCGCGTCGTAGGGCGTCACGCCGTAATCGGAGATGAAGCGCGCCTGCTTGTCGTCGGGCAGCTCGGGCAGATGCTGCGCCAGGTCGTCGATGAAGGCCTGGTCGAACTCCAGCGGCAGCAGGTCCGGATCGGGGAAGTAGCGGTAGTCATGCGCCTCTTCCTTCGAGCGCATGGAGCGCGTCTCGCCCGTCTTGGGGTCGTAGAGCCGCGTCTCCTGGTCGATCGAACCGCCATCCTCGAGGATGTCGATCTGCCGCCGGGCCTCGAACTCGATGGCCTGGCCGGCAAAGCGGATGGAGTTGACGTTCTTGATCTCGCAGCGCGTGCCGAACGCACCGCCGGGCTTGCGCACCGAGACGTTGATGTCGGCGCGCATCGAGCCCTGCTCCATGTTGCCGTCGCAGGTGCCGAGATAGCGCAGGATGGTCCGGAGCTTGGAAAGATACGCCTTGGCCTCGTCCGAGTTGCGCAGGTCGGGCTTCGAGACGATTTCCATCAGCGCCACGCCCGAGCGGTTCAGGTCGACGAAGCTCAGGTTCGGGTGCTGGTCGTGGATCGACTTGCCGGCGTCCTGCTCGAGGTGCAGCCGCTCGATGCCGATCTCGATCCGCCCCTCCGGCATGTCGAGGAACACCGACCCCTCGCCGACGATCGGGTCCTTGAACTGGCTGATCTGGTAGCCCTGCGGCAGGTCCGGGTAGAAGTAGTTCTTGCGGTCGAAGATCGAGCGCTTGTTGATCTGCGCCTTCAGCCCCAGGCCCGTCCGCACCGCCTGCCGCACGCACTCGTCGTTGATCACCGGCAGCATGCCCGGCATGGCCGCGTCGACGAACGACACGTTGGAGTTGGGCGGCGAGCCGAATTCCGTGGAGCTCCCCGAGAACAGCTTGCTCTCCGAGGTCACCTGCGCATGCACTTCCATGCCGATGACAATTTCCCAGTCGCCCGTCGCCCCCTTGATGAAGCTCTTCGGATTCGGCGTGCGGGTGTCGATGATGGTCATGGGCTCAGGCTCTTGGTTCGTCCGGCCCTGTCTATGGCATTTGGGCGCCGCTAGGCAACGCCCCCAATAGAGTCGCGCCCTTGCCACGCGCACCGTCTCCCCCTTGGTGGGGGAGAAAGCGAAAACTTGGGCTTAGCGCAGCTAAGTCCTTAGTTTTCGCAAGAGAGGGGGTGGTTCCTCGAGGGTCGCGCGCCCCCTCTCCTCAGCTACGCTAACTCGCTTCGCTCGCAAGCTCCGCTATCCTCCCCCACCAGGGGGGAGGAGGCGCACCGCGTCACTCCTCCTGCTCGGTCTCGAGCGGGCCGCGATAGGGCGCCAGCCGCTTCTCCAGCCGCACCGAGGTCTGCGGGTCGCGACCGGGCGGGCCTTCGCGCTTCAGCGCCAGGATCTGGTAGCCGTGGTGCTGGTAGAAGTTCACCGCACGGACGTTGTCGCTCAGCGTATCGAGTTGCACGCGGTCGCAGCCCTCGAGCTCGAGGATCGACTCCATCCGGTTCAGCAGCAGCGTGCCGATGCCCTGGTTCTGGCTGGGCGGCGCGACGAACAGGTACGGGATATAGGCCCGCCCCCGCGCCCGAGCGCACCAGCCGACGGGGATGCCGTCGCGCTCGGCGACAATGGTGCGGTCGAGCAGCTCATGCACTGCGGCCTGCAGCCGGCGGCGCTCGGCCGGCCGGTTCTGCTGTTCGCCGGCGAGGAACGGGCGGAGGTCCCGGTCCCACGCAAGGTAGCCGATGTCGGCGAGCCGTTCCGCCTCGCTGGCCAGTGCCTTGCGGATGATCATGTCGAGCACCGTCATCGAGCCCTCCGTCGGGTGAGAGGCTACCTCACCCGTGCCGCTTGCGTGCAGCGATAATGCCCTTTTCGTAGTTCACATTCCAGTTGATCAGCGTGCGCCAGATCAGCTCCGCCTGGTCCTCGTCGAGCTCCAGCTCCTCGGCCCGCTGGCGCTGCTTGGCGATGATGGCCTCGATGCGCGTCGGGTCGTAGGCCTCGTGCGGGTCGGTCTTGATCTCCGCCATCCGCGTCACGTAGGCGTGCCGCTCGGCGAGCAGCGTCAGCAGCCCCTGGTCGATGCGGTCGATCTCGGCGCGCACGTCTTCCTTGGTATTGCAGTCGGCGGGGGGTTTGGTCACGGTTCCAACTCAGGCGGGGGGGTAGGTGTTGCTGGTTTGCACCCTCCCCGCCGCGATTGCAACCGCACCTCTGGCGCAGCCCCGCGCCGGCGGATATTCATGGCCCATTCACGTGCGTTGCCGCACTTGAACCCGCAAATCCGCTGTCGCCGGCAGCGGCCGATTACGGATGACGTCCCATGTCTAGCCAGCAGGAGATTGCGTAACACCCCGTCCGCTCGGATGCCTCAGGGCGTCCGTCAGTCGGCACGGGGTTCCGAAGCAGGCTGCCGCCAGGCGTGATGCTGGCCGCGGTCCCTTTGAACGCATCCCCAAGGCTAGAACTTCATGGACATTTCCCGCGAGGAACAGCGGGTGCTGCACGCACTCGCGCAGGGCGGCGCCATCCACGCTACCAAGAGCACGAACGGCAAGGTCGTCGCCGTCGAATGCCTCAACCGCGACGGCTGGCTGATGAACCAGTGCAACCTGAAACTGTTCAGGAAACTGAAGAGCAAGGGCGCCATCGCCAGTGCCGAAGGCCGCCCCTACCGCATCACCCGGCGCGGCCTCGAACTGGTCCGCAGCGAGCTCGACAACCGCTGAGGCAGCCCGCCCCCGAGGTCGACTCCCCATTAAGCGGAGTCGGCCTCGGATCAATCCCGACTGCCCTCAGCCAGACCGGAAGTCCGAACGCCACCCAAGCTCGGCGGCCGCGCGGACACTGGACACCTCGCCGTCGCTCTCGGCGATGTTGTAGATGCCGGCGCCGTGCTCGAGCGCCCGCCGGGCCGCGTCGGCGGCTGCATCCACGTGCACGGGCGCCGCACCATGAGGGGCGGCGAACCCGGTCCCCGGCCCATAGAGCCGGCCATAGCGCAGGACCACGGCCGGTATCGGCGCGGCCATCGCCTGGATTTCGAGGCTGAGCACGCCCGTCTGCGCCGGATCGATCGCCGAGGTCTCGCTGAACGGCTTCGGCCCCGGCGCGTAGGCAAAACCGAGGCTCTGTAGCACCAGCCGGCCGGCGCCGGCGGCCACCGCTGCCGCGATCAGGTTGCGCGTCCCCTCGTCACGGATGCGGGTATTCCGCACCCGTGCCGCCGCCATCAGCGTCGGATCCAGTCCGGGCGGCAGGTCGGTCAGCTGATGCACGACCACATCCGGCGCCGCGGCAACCACGGCCGCCCGCAGGGCTTCGGCCTCGTACACATCCACTACCACCGGCTGCACGCCGATCGCCGCAAGCGCTCCGGCCTTCTCGGACCGCCGGGTCATGCCCGTCACGGCCCAGCCGTCCGCCACCAGCAGGCGGCAGAGCGGCAGGCCGATGGCGCCGGTCGCACCGGCAACGAAAACACGGCGGCTCATGCGCCTCTAGTGCTGCGTGACGCCCGACAGCTCGCGGGCAATATGCTCCCACTCCGACGACACGCTCGCGGTGGCGCGCTTCTTGCCGGCGCGGCGGTACCAGTAATCGGCGTTGCCCATGTCGGCTTCGATCCAGTGCAGCAGCGCATGGACCCAGTCGAACTCGAACGTGCCTTCCATCGCCTGCACGATCCGGTGCGCCTCTTCCCACTCCGGCCCGACGCGGAACTCGCCCTTGCGAATCCACCACAGCGCCTGCAGCGGCTTCGACATGTCCTTGGGCGGAGCCGAC
>JBQCFF010000137.1:0-11109 GCA_051959485.1 Devosia sp.
GCTTGCAATGCCGGTGCGCCCCATGTATGCACACCGCGTTCCGCCGGACCTCCTCCGGCCGACAGGCGCCCGTAGCTCAGCTGGATAGAGCACCAGACTACGAATCTGGGGGTCAGGAGTTCGAATCTCTTCGGGCGCGCCACCTTTCCACCTTCTCCGCGACTGCCGATTAGCCTGCTTCCTGGCCGGGGCAGGTTGATGACTGGCGGCTCCGGCCCGGAAAGCTGGCTCGCAGCCTTCGATGGCCTGTCCACCCTGCGCTGACGGGGCTACCTCCGCTGCCGCAGCGCCCCGGCGCCGGTGATCAGCCGGCTGCGAGCGCTGGACGGCGCTGCTGGCGGCAGTCTGCGTCAGGTTGAAGGGAGGGCGGTGCGGTGGCCTCTGAGGGGGGTCTGCGGAACCAGTGACACTCCCGCACCGACCGGCACTCTGAGCCTGCAGGCGGGCCGGCACCATAGCCCTAACGACCTAAGCTCGGGCGCGGCGATTGCGGGTTGTGTGCCCCCGCACGCAACCAACCGGATGCGCGGACACTTTCGGACCCCGGCGGAGGTTGTCACCTCTCGAAGGAGAAGACGATGAAGACCATGTTCATGATCATCGGCGCGGCGGCGGTGCTCGCAGCAACCCCGGTGCTGGCGCAGAACAGCAACAACAACGCCAACCCCAATGCGCCGGGGCAGGACCGCACCTGCCTGGTCACGACCGGCGTCCCTAACAGCTGGAACGACACGGACGTCACCGGCACCAAGTGGCTGCCGCGCAAGGCTGCCGAGGAGCAGGCGAAGAAGGACCCCTCGACCATGCGGACGTTCGAGTATGAGAACGATCCGCTGGTGACGGGCGGGACCTACGCTTCGGCCGAGGAGCTCTGCAACAAGCACTTCGCCAGGTAGGGCGGCTCACTCGCGATCCGGCTCCGGCCGACCGGCCGGAGCTGCCTTGGAGCGGGCGGTAGACAGTGCGGCAACGCGGCGGGGTCTCGTGCGTTGTGGACGGCTGGCTGGGGGATTCGATGCCAACTCTGCGCCTGATCGACAAGCCGCTGACCCGTCGCGGCACCTTCGAAACCGTGGCGACGTTCGCCATCGTTGTGGGGCTGCTTTATCTTGGCGCCGGCATCCTGGTGCCGCTGGTGCTGGCGATCCTGCTGGCCTTCGCGCTGAGCCCGCTGGTGACGCTGCTGAGCCGCCGGCTGCATTTGCCCGATCCGGTCGCCGTCATTCTCAGCGTCCTGCTGGCGCTGCTGGCGCTGGCGACTTTCGCCTACGTCGCGGGCGTGCAGCTCATCCAGATCCTGGCCGAACTGCCGGCCTACCAGACGACCATCACGCGGAAGCTGCACGAGCTGCAGCAGCAGCTCGAGGCCGGTGGCTTCCTTTCCGGCCTAACCGGGGCGCTGCAGTCGCTGGGCGAGCAGCTGAGCGCCGGGGCGCAGGAAGGCATCCGTTCGCGCCCGGCCGAGCCGGTACCGGTCACCGTCTCGAACGACGTGTCCAATCCGCTGGGTATCGTCGGGACCATGCTGGGCGCGCTGGCGGGACCGCTCGCCACCGCCGCGATCGTCATCGTGTTCCTCATCTTCATGCTGCTGGGCCGGGGCGAACTGCAGGAGCGCTTCATCCGGCTGGTGAGCCGGGGCGGCTACAGCACCACCACGCTGGCCATGAGCGATGCCAGCCAGCGGGTCGGCCGCTACCTGCTGCTGCAGCTGTGCATCAATGCCGGCTACGGCGTGCTGTTCGGCACCGGGCTGCTGCTCATCGGCGTGCCGGGCGCGATCCTGTGGGGGCTGATGATCATGCTCTTCCGCTACATCCCGTTCGTCGGCGGGCTGCTGGTGGCGTGCGTCCCGTTCCTCCTGGCCTTCGCGGTGGACTCGGGGTGGAACATGCTGCTGGCCTCGGTCGCGCTGTTCGCCGTCATCGACCTGACCACGGCCAACGTCGTGGAGCCGCGCGTCTATGGCTCGAGCACCGGCGTGTCGCCCATCGCGATCCTGCTCTCCGCCATGTTCTGGGCCACGCTGTGGGGGCCGGTGGGGCTGATCCTGTCGACGCCGATGACCGTCTGCCTCGTCGTCATCGGGCGCTACATCCCGCAGTTGCAGGTGCTGGAGACCGTGCTGGGCAGTGAGCCGGTGCTGGAGCTGCCGGAGCGGCTCTACCAGCGCATGCTGAAGGGCAACGTGGAGGAGGCCATCGAGCTCGCCGAAGACGTCGTCGAACAGCGGGGGCTCGCAGGCTTCCACGACGAGGTGCTGCTGCCGGCCCTGCGCCTCGCCAGCGCCGAGCTCTCCGATGCCGACGAGACGCTGGCGCAGCGGCGGCTGCTGACCAGCAGCATCGACGCCGTCATCCAGGAGACGGCGCCGGGCGAAACGCTGGAGGGGCCGGCGGTGGTGCTGATCGGCGGGCGCACCGAGATCGACGAGAGTGCCGCCGAGGTGATGGCGCAGCGGCTGGCCGAGCAGGGCGTGCACAGCCGCCTGCTGCCGCCGATGGCGATCCGCCAGGAAAGCATCGCGCAGATCGACCTCGAGGGCGCGGAGGTGGTCTGCCTGTTCTACCTCGGCACCGAGATCAAGGCCCAGGCCCGCTACGTGGCGCGGCGGCTGCGGCTCATCCGGCCGGACCTCAAGGTGGTCGTGTGCCACCTCGCCGAGGCGGGCCCCGCCGCTTCGGCCGAGGCGCTGCGCGTCGACGACGTCACCGGCGATATTCCGGGGACGCTGGAGAAGATCGACGGTTACCTCGACATCGCCACGGTCAGCGCCCGGCTCGAGGGCTACCAGCCGTTCCGGAGCGGTGCGGCCGGCGGCGCGCTCGAGCAGGCCCTGCGGCGGACGGCGCAGGAGATGCAGGTGCCGCTCGCCGCGGTGAACCTGCTCGACGATGCCCGGCACCGGCAGGAAGTGGACGCCTACAAGCTCACCCAGCACATCGCCGGCACCGGCGAGCCGCTGGTGATCGAGGCGGGCGAGGAGAACGAGCTGGCCGACAACCCCTACCTCCTGGCGAACGGCGTGAACTTCTACGCCGGCGTGCCGCTGACGCTGGGCAGCGGGCTGACGGTGGGCTCGCTGGTGCTGATCGACTACGAGCCGCGGGAGTTCAGCGAGACGGAACTGCACCGGCTGCAGGAGATCGCCGCCGAGCTGGTCCAGCGCTTCGGCGAGGCTCCGGTCGACAAGGTGAGCGCCTAGGGCTCACTCGTCCTGGGGCTTCTCGGCCGCGGCAGGTTTGGGCAGGTGCATCGGCAGCACGACGCGGAACTCGGTGCGGCCGGGGCGCGAGGTGTAGCCGATCCGCCCGCGATGCCGGTTCACCACGATGTTGTGTGAGATGTGCAGGCCGAGTCCGGTGCCGACGCCCTGCGCCTTGGTGGTGAAGAACGGCTCGAAGATGCGCCGCCCGACATCGTCCGGAATGCCGGGGCCGCTGTCGGCGATCATCACCTCGATCTCGTCGCCGAGCCGCCGGGCCGCGACCTCGAGCGTGCCCTTGCCCTCCATCGCCTGGATCGCGTTGTCGATCAGGTTCGTCCACACCTGGTTGAGCTCGCCGGCATAGGCCTCGATGCGGGGCAGTGCCGGCTCGTAGCGGCGCGTCACCTCCACCCCGTGCTTGAGCTTGTGGTTGAGGATCATGAGCGTGTCGTCGAGGCTCGCGGCAATGTCGACATCCTGCACCGGCGCCTGGTCGAGATAGGCATAGGACTTGACCGAGCGGACGATGCTGGAGATGGCGCGCGAGGCCTGGTCGATCTCCTCCATCAGCTGCTGCGCCGTCAGCGCGGCACCGAGCCATTGCAGCACCGGGTCGCGATGCCCCTCGGCGAAGGTGCGGAGCACGGGCTCCAGCCGCTCCGGCGTCCAGCCATAGGCGGCGAGCGGCGGCGCAATCTCCCATGCCTCGCCGATGCCGAGGCCGTCGAGCCAGTCGCTGAGCCGCGACTCCGCCCGCCGCGCCTCGGCGTCGGGCCGGCGGGCCTGCTGGCAGTCCGCCACCCCCTGCTCGAGCTCGGCGAGGCCGCGCCGCTCCTCGGCCGTCATCTCCAGCATGCTGAGCTCGACGGTGCGCCGGCGCCAGCTCTCGAACGCCTCCCGCAGGTAGCCCGACGACCGCTGGATCGCGGCGGCCGGGTTGTTGAGCTCGTGCGCCAGCCCCGCCGCCAGCGTGCCGAGCGCCGCCAGCTTGTCCGACTGCATCAGCGAGGCCTCGGTACTGCGCAGCCGCGCCGCGACGGTGCCCAGCAGGGTCGCCGCGGCATCGGGATGGCTGGCCAGCAGCTGCCGGAAGGCATCGCGGCCGACCTCGAGGAACTCGCTCGGCTGGGTGGCGCGGACGGAGGCGGTGCGCGGCTTGTCCTCGAGCAGGCTCATCTCGCCCAGCACCTCGCATTCGACGCGGGTGGCGAGGACGACCTCGCGGTCACCGTCCCGTTTCGTCACCTCGATCCTGCCCGAGAGGATGATGTAGAGCGCGCCGCCCGGATCGCCCTCGCGGATCAGCAGCTCGCCGGGGGCGAGCCCGATGCGGCGGCTGTGGCGCCAGAGTTCCTCCGCCTCGGCATCGCTCAGTTCGGCGAACATCGGCACCTGCCGCATGATGGCGTAGCTGCCGGGAGTGCTGGCCAGGGGAGCGCCCATCGCATCAATGACCGGCTGCCGGGCGCTGCGCCGGCACCGGGCCGCGCAGGTGCTGGTGCACGAAGGTGACCGCCATGGCGCCTTCGCCCACTGCCGAGGCGATGCGCTTGGTCGATTGCCGGCGCACGTCGCCGGCGACGAACACGCCCGGCACGCTGGTTTCGAGCCAGTAGGGCTCGCGTTCCACCGACCAGCCCGCCGGCTTGCGGCCGGCCTGGTGCTCGAGGTCGGGGCCGGACAGGATGAACCCCTGCGCGTCGAGCTGCAGGTTGCCCTTGAGCCATTCGGTACGCGGTGAGGCGCCGATGAAGACGAACACCGCCCGCGCCGGCACGCGCGTCACCTCGCCGGTCGCCGCGTCGCGCACCGAGATCGCCTCGAGATTCTCCTCGCCATGCAGCTCGGCGACCGACGCGCCGGTCCGCACCGTCACGTTGTCGGTCGCCTCGATGCGCTCGATCAGGTATTTCGACATGCTGTCCGCCAGCGAGTTGCCGCGCACCAGCAGCGTCACCGACTTCGCGTAGCGGGCGAGGTGGAGCACCGCCTGGCCGGCGGAGTTGCCGGCCCCGACCACGAACACGTCCTGCCCCTGCATGCCGAGCGCCTCGGTCAGGGCCGCGCCGTAGTAGAGCCCGGCGCCGGAGAGGCGGTCGGCTCCCGGCGCGTCCAGCAGCCGGTAGGAGACGCCGGTGGCGACGATCAGCGCCTGCGAGGCGATCCTGCTGCCGTCGCTCAGGGTCACGATGTGGTAGCCGTCCTGGCTCTCCAGCTTCACCGCTTCCATCGGCGTCAGAATCTCGGCGCCGAAGCGTTTCGCCTGGGCCACGCCGCGGCGCGTCAGGTCGGCGCCGCTGAGGCCGACGGGGAACCCGAGGTAGTTCTCGATGCGCGAGCTGGTGCCGGCCTGCCCGCCGGGCGCCTCGCGTTCGATCAGCAGCGTCCGCAGGCCTTCCGACGCGCCGTAGACCGCCGCCGCGAGGCCGGCCGGCCCGGTGCCGACCACGATCAGGTCATAGGTCTCGGCGACGGCGCGGGTATGGAGGCCCACCTTCTCGGCCAGCTCGGCGACGCTCGGATGCGGCAGTGCCGCGCCGTCGGGCAGCAGCACCAGCGGCAGCGGCTCGGCCTCCGTTCCCGACAGCTCGCGGAGCCGCACCGCTTCGGCGTCGCTCTCGATGTCGAGCCAGCGATACGGGATCAGGTTGCGCGCCAGGAAGTCGCGGATCCTGTGGCCATCCGCCGACCAGCGATGGCCGATGACGCGCACCCCCTCGAACACCGGCTGGAAGTTGGCCCGCCAGTCGTCCAGCAGGTCGTCGATCACCGGATAGAGCTGCTCTTCCGGCGGATGCCAGGGCTTCATCAGGTAGTGGTCGAGCCGTACCTCGTTGATCGCCTTGATGGCGGCATCGGTGTCGGCATAGGCGGTCAGCAGCACCCGCTTGGCCTCGGGGTAGAGCTCGATCGCCTTGACCAGCAGGTCGACGCCGCTCATTTCGGGCATGCGCTGGTCGACGATGAACAGCGCCACCACGCGCCCGGCGAGCTTCAGCTCCGCCAGCAGTTCCAGCGCTTCGGCGCCCGACCCGGCCCGCTGCACGTCGTAGGCTGCGCCGTACTGGCGGCGCAGGTCGCGGGCCACGGCCGCCAGAACCGAGGGCTCGTCGTCGACGGCAAGGATAACCGGCTTTTCCATCTGCTAGGCCTGTACCGTCTCGGCCGGCATTGCCGCTGCCGGCGGCGGTGGCGGCAGCCTGATCTCGTCGCGCAGCCCCGACGCTTCCTCGCGGGCGGCAGCCGCGGCCGCGGGGTCGCCCAGCGCCTCGGATACGTCGGCGGAGACGTTGAGGGCGTTGGCGAGGTAGGGCTTGAGCGCCATGCGGCGGAAATAGGCGACGGCCGAAGCGATCGGCTCGCGCGCCTCGGCCGCCCGGTTGAGCCTGAGCAGCGCCCGCGCATGTGGCATGGCCAGCGTCGCCACCACGAACAGGTCGTCGGTACCCCTTGCGCTGTCGATGGCGTTGCGCAGCGACTCGATCGAGTCGGTGGCCCCCTTCTCGAACTCGGCCTCGGCGACCCCGGCCCGGATCAGGTTGATGTAGTAGTCCATGCCGGCGGTGTCGGCGAGCTTGAGCGAACGGCGGAACTGCGCCAGCGCATCGTCGATCCGGTGGCTGTCGAGCTCGCCGCGGCCGACGCCGAAATAGCCGGCGCAGGCGCATTCGATGCCGTTCGCCGACATGGCGAGGTCGGCGCCGAGCCGCGCATGCTCGAGGCCCCGCTCGATCTCGCCCATGTCGTAGTAGGCCATGGCCAGGCCGATATGGACGTCGGCCTGCTTCACCGGCGAGGGAATCTTCGGGATCAGCGCCATCGCCTCGTCGATCAGCGCCTTTGCATCGTCGAACTGGCCGAGCCGGGTGAGGGCGATGGCGCGGTAGGCGAGGGCGTGCCCCAGCACATCGGGCACGTCCTGCCTGCGCGCCATCTCGATCACCTCCGCCAGCTTCTGCTCGCCCGAGCGCGGGTCGCGCTCCACCAGCGCCCAGGTGGCGATGAACAGCGGCAGCAGCATCACCTGGTCGTCGCCGATCTCGGTGGCGACGGCTCGCGCTTCCTCGAGATAGGGGAAGCCGCGCGACGGGAAGCCGGTCAGCATGTGGACGTTGCCGTTCCACGCCAGGGCCCGGGCCAGCCGCCGCTTGTCCCCGATCTCGCGCGCAATGTGCACGGCGCGCTCGACCTGCGCCAGCATGCCGTCGTACTGGCCGCGGCGGTTGCGCACCCAGGCCCATTCGAGAATGGCGTCGATCACCTCGTCGGGGCGGGCGTCATCCATCTTGTCGAGGGTCGAGAGGATGCGGTCACGGTGCTCCTGCTCCTCGCGCACCGCATAGAGCCGCCGGGCGTTCTCGGCCGCCATCCGGGCGTAGGCGAGGGTGCGCTTGTGGTCGCCCGCCTCCTCGAAATGGTGGGCCAGCATGGCCGCATATTCGCTGCGCCGGTCGGCGAACAGGGTTTCCAGCGCCTCGCCGCAGCGGGCGTGCAGGTCCTTGCGGCGCGAATGCAGCAGCAGGTCGTAGGCCGCCTCGCAGGTCAGGGCGTGCTTGAAGATGTATTCCCGCTCCGGGTCGCGCGACTTCTCGCGCACCAGCTGCTCGTAGGAGAGGGTGGCGAGGTGCGGCTCGAGGTGCTCGATCCGCTCGGGTTCGGGTCCCTCCCGGCACACCGTTTCCAGCACCCGGTGCTGGAACACCCGGCCGATGACCGAGGCGGTCTGCACCACGCGCTTGGTGGTGTCCGGCAGCCGGTCGATGCGGGCGCTCAAGACCCCCGCCAACGTGTCGGGGATGGTCGCCTGCAGGATGGCGCGGGTCGCCCGCCAGTGTTCGCCTTCGCGCACTACCTGGCCATCGTCGATCAGCGAGCGCAGCACCTCCTCGAGATAGAACGGATTGCCCTCGGAGCGTTCGAGGATCTGCCGCCGGATGGATTCGGGCAGGTCCTCGATATGCAGCAGGTTGCCGAGCAGTTCGCTGGTCGCCTCGGGCGCCAGCGGCTCGAGCTGGATGGAGGAGAAGCTTGCCCCGAGGCTGGCCTGCAGCCGGTCGATGAGCTGCCAGCTTGCCGCCTTCCGGTCCGGCCGCAGCACGGTGACCAGCAGCAGCGGCTCGAATGCCGCCAGCGTCGCCACCTGGGCGATCAGCTCGAGTGTCGCGGAGTCGGACCAGTGCAGGTCGTCCATCACCATGATGTAGGGGGTCGTGCCGTCGCGGCCGTGCATGATCGCCTTGATGGCATTGACGACCGCGGCGGCGACGCCACCGACCAGCGCGTCGCCCGAATAGGTGCTGAGCGTGGCGCGGCTGGCTTCGCTCTCGACCGCCAGCATGGTCTCGTAGAACGGAATGTCCTCGGCCCTGACGCCGATCCGATGCACCCATGCCGCGATCTTCTCGCGCACCGCGGGGGCGGCGTCCATGTCGTCGGCGCCGACGATCTGCCGGCCGAGCTGGCGCCAGGGGAGGTAGGGTACCGACTGGCCGTAGGAGATGGCGCGCGACTCGCGCCACACCGGCGGCTTGGGCAGGGCATCGCGCGCCTGCCTGAGCTCGGCGATGAGCCGCGACTTGCCGAGCCCCGCCTCGCCGATGATGGCGACGACCGAGCCGATGCCCCGGTCGAGGTCGGCGAGCCGGTCGCGCAGCAGCCCGATTTCGCGCTCCCGCCCGACCAGCGGCGAGGTCAGCCCTTCGAGGCCGCGCGACGAACCCGGCGCCGCCTTGATGCCGATGACCTCGTAGGATTCGACGGGCGCGCTCTTGCCCTTCATCTCGATGTGGCCGCGCGGGCGGAAGTCGAACAGGGCGTGCACCAGCCGGTAGGTGTCGGCGCTGATCAGGATCGTGCCCGGCTCGGCGGCCGATTGCAGCCGCGCCGCGACGTTCGCCGCATCGCCCATCGCCGTATACTCGGTCTTGATGGCGTCGCCGACGAAGGCGACGACCGCGGTTCCGGTGTTGACCCCGACGCGCAGGTCGAAGGCGAAGCCATGCGCGCGCGTGACCCGCTCGGAATAGCGCATGGCGGCGTCCTGCATCTCGAGCGCTGCCCGCACGGCCCGCTCGGCGTCGTCCTCATGCGCGACCGGCGCGCCGAACAGCGCCAGCACCGCGTCGCCCATCAGCCTCGACACCGTGCCGCCGTAGGCCGAAACCGCGGCGTTCATGAAGCCGAAGGCGCCGTTCATGATGGCGGCCCAGTCTTCGGGGTCGAGTTGCTCGGCTATGGCGGTGGAGCGCGCGACGTCCGCAAACAGCACGGTGGCGAAACGTCGTTCGCCCTGCACCGGACGGGCCTGTTCCAGCGCGTTACCGCAGTTGGCACAGAACTTTGCCGAATCCGGATTGCTGTAACCGCACCTGAGGCAGGCCTGCATCGAGATCTCTCGGACGGCCGGCAGCGAACGGAAACACACCGTCGAGCCCGGCCAAGCACACTCTATCGCTCGTGGCGGGGGCGAACAAGTTGCACTTGTGCGACTGCACTACTTGCGTCTGCGCGACTGTATTTAGGCAGCGGCCAGCGATGGCGGCGGCAGTAGATTGGCGGCATTTGCTGGCGGCATCGAAGAAGCGTGCCAGACTGCACTACCGCGGCGGCAGGGATACCACCGCCTCGAAGCCGCTCTCGCTGCCCGGGATCGGGGAAGCGAGGGTCAGTTGCCCGCCGGCCTGCTGCAGGATGCTTCGAGCGGTGGAGAGCCCGAGCCCGCTGCCCTCGGCGGTCGTGTCGCCGCGCACGAAGGGCTCGCCAATGCGGGCCAGTTCGGCCGGGTCGAGCGGCGGGCCGGCGTTCCTGACGCGCAGCGTGCGCTCATCGCCGCGGACCAGTACCTGTACCGGGGAGGCGGGCGCGCCGTGCTTCAGGCCGTTCTCGACCAGGTTGCGCATCACCATCGCGAAGGCGTCGGCATCCATCGCGACCGGCAGCGTCCCGACCCCGCCGGTGTCGAGTTCCACCCGGTCGCGCCAGGCCGTGTTGGCGTTGAGGTCGCGGACGACCATCCTCAGCACCGGCAGCTGGTCGGATTCCTGGTCGGTTCGCGCGAACCCCGCCTCGATGCGGGCCAGCTGCAGCAGCTTCTCGCCCAGACGCGACAGGCGTTTCAGCGCTGCCTCGATGTTCCTGACCCGCTCGGCGCCCGGCCGCTCCCCCAGTTCTTCGGCCAGCTGCTGGGTCTGCGCGAGGGCGCCCGCAATGGGCGTCCGCAACTCGTGCGCACTGCGCGCCGCGAAGGCGCGTTCTGCATCCAGCGCCGCCTTCAGGCGCTCGAGCAGTGCCGCCACCGCCTCGGCAATGGGCGCCAGCTCGACCGGATGCCCGTCGGCCCGCAGCGGCTCGAGGTTGCGACTGTCACGCTGCGCGATGTCGCGGCGCAAGGCTTCGAGCGGCCGCAGCGCCAGCCGCATCGCCAGCCAGACGCCGCCGGCGATCAGCGGAATGAGGGCGAGCAGCGGCAGGCCGAGCGCCATGAGGCTGTCGCGCAGCGCGGTGACGCGCCGGTCGCTCAGTTCCAGGATGACGATCGAGTAGCCCGAGCGCGGGTCGGCCAGCGCATAGGTCCGCTGCCCGTTCAGCTGGCCGAAGCCATCCGGCGGCTGGTCCGCGACGATGCCCTCGGGCGCCTGCTCGTCCCGCAGCACCAGTTGCCCGTCGGCGTCGCGGACGAAATAGGTGAAGGTCGCATCGTGCGGGACGTCGCCGCGCGGGGTGTCGTCGCCGTCGCCGTCACCGTCGCTCTCGTTGCGCTCGCCGCCGACCACGAACCGCTGGGTTCGGTGGTCGCGCTCGTCGAGGTCATGCACGGCGAGCGGCAGCAGCCGCAGCGCGCTCTGGCGCAGGCTGTCGTCATAGGCGAGGTTGAGCTGGTGCTGCATGACGGTGGCGGAGAT
>JBQCFF010000138.1:0-6410 GCA_051959485.1 Devosia sp.
GCGTTGACGCGGATCCCCTGCGGGCCGAGGTCGTGCGCCAGGTAGCGCACCGAGGCCTCGAGCGCGGCCTTCGCCACGCCCATGACGTTGTAGTTCGGCACGTATTTCTCGGCGCCGTAATAGGTGAGGGTGAGCAGCGAACCGCCGGGGTTCAGCATCGCCTCGGCGCGCTTCGCCACGGCGGTGAAGGAATAGACCGAGATGTTCATGGTCAGCGCGAAGTTCTCGGCGCTGGTGTTGATGTAGCGGCCCTCGAGCTCGTCCTTGTTGGAGAAGGCGATGGCGTGGACGACGAAATCCATCGTCCCCCACTTCTCCTTCAGCGCGCGGAAGGTCTCGTCGAGCGCCGCGTCGTTGGTCACGTCGCAGTCGATCAGCGTGGTGACGCCGATCTCGTTGGCCAGCGGCTCGACGCGCTTCCTGCTGGCCTCGCCCTGGTAGGAGAAGGCGATCTCGGCGCCCTGGTCGGCGAGCGCCTTGGCGATGCCCCAGGCGATCGAGTTCTTGTTCAGGACGCCCATGATCAGGCCCTTCTTGCCGGCCATCAGCCCGTTCGCCATGTTCTGCTCCGTCGCGTGAAACTGTTGCGGCGCTTGTCGCACGGGACTGGATATCGGGCAAGTTGCCGCTCTATGGTGCGCGCCTCGGCAGGACCAACTTTCGCATGAGCCTCAGCACAATCGAAATCGTCGCAGCCCTGCGCGCCATTGCCGGTGACGCGGGCGTGGTGGCCGATGCAGCCGCGATGGGCGCCTATCTCAACGAGCCGCGCAAGCGCTTCAGGACGCCGGCGGTGGCGGTGGTGCTGCCCGGCAGCGTGGCCGAACTGCAGGCGATCTGCCGCTGGGCCAACGACAACCGGGTCGGCCTGATCCCGCAGGGCGGCAATACCGGGCTCGTCGGTGCGCAGGTGCCGCTGAGCGGCAGCGAGGTGATCGTCTCGACGCGGCGGCTCGACCGGGTGCGCGAGGTGAACGCCGCGGCGGGGCACATGACGCTGGAGGCCGGGGTGATCCTGGAAGAGGCCCACAAGGTGGCCGAGAGCGCAGGGGCGCTGTTCCCGCTCTGGCTCGCCTCGCAGGGCTCGGCCCGCATCGGCGGCGTGCTGAGCTCGAATGCGGGCGGCGTGCAGGTGCTGGCCTACGGCAATGCCCGCGAGCTGACCCTTGGGGTCGAGGCGGTGCTGGCCGACGGGCGGCTCTACCAGGGCCTCAATGCCTTGAAGAAGGACAATACCGGCTACGACCTCAAGGACCTGCTGGTCGGGGCCGAGGGGACGCTGGGGTTCATCACCGCGGCGACGCTGAAACTGTTCCCGATCCCGGAGGCGCAGGAGACGGCGCTGGTGAACGTCGCGAGCCCGGAGGTGGCGCTCGAGCTGTTCGGGCTGCTGCGCGAGCGCGCCGGCACGCGCCTCACCGCCTTCGAGCTGATGAACCGCTTCGGCATCGACCTGCAGCTGCAGCACGGCATGCTGGCGCGCGACCCGGCGGCGAGCCTCTCGCCCTGGTACGTGCTGGCCGAGGTGAGCCGGCCGAAGGGTGCCGCGCCGGGGGCGCTGCAGGCGGCGCTCGAGGAGGCGCTCGGCGCCGGGCTGGTGCCCGATGCGGTGGTCGCCGAGTCAGAGGCCGACCGGCTCGCCATGTGGGCGGCGCGCGAGCAGATGAGCGACGTGCAGTCGAAGGAAGGCGCCTCGATCAAGCACGACGTCTCGGTGCCGGTCGGCGCGGTGCCGCAGCTGCTCGCCGAGGGCATGGCGGCGGTGGCGCGCGCCATTCCCGGCGTCAGGCCCTGTCCCTTCGGGCACATGGGCGACGGCAACATCCACTTCAACTTCAGCCAGCCGGTGGGCGCCGATCCCAAGGCCTTCATGGCGCGCGAAGCCGATGCCAACGCCGCGGTGTACGAGGTGGTGGCGCGGCTCGGCGGCTCGGTCTCGGCCGAGCACGGCATCGGCCAGCTGAAGACCGCGCTGCTCCGGCAGGTCAAGGACCCGGTGGCGCTCGAGATGATGCGGGCGATCAAGGCCGCGCTCGACCCCAACGGCATCCTGAACCCGGGCAAGCTGCTGGGCTGACCGGTTCGGCGCCCCGCCTTGACGCTGCCGTACGCCGGGGCCATGTCGCCGGCATGATCGATGACATCGAATTTCTCGACGACGCCACCCGCCCCGCCCCGATCCGGCTCCCGAACCCGACGCCGGCACAGCGCGCACCGGGCCTGCACCTCAAGCAGGTGCACGACCACCTGCGCGACAACATGAAGAGCCTCGCCCGGCTGATCGAGCGCGCCGCCGCCGGCGGGGCCTCGGCGGCCGAGGTGACCGCGGAGGCGGCGGAACTGGCGATGGTCGCCAACTACCGCCGCTTCGGCAACCTCTGCGGCCAGCATTCGTATCGTCCATGTGCACCACGCGATCGAGGACGAGGCGATTTTCCCGGCCATCGCGGCGCAAGGCGAAGGCTTCCGCGCCATCGCCGACCGCTTGCGCGCCGAGCACGTCGTGGTGCACGAACTGCTGCTTCGCCTGATCGACGCCCTCGGCGCGCTGGCCGACGCGCCCGGCCCGTCCCGCTTCGACGCCGCGGTGACCGTCTACCGGGCGCTGGAACGCGTCCTGCTCAGCCACCTCGGCTACGAGGAAGAAGCGATCGGCGACGCGCTCGGGGCGTTCGGGATTCTCTAGAACAGGATGGTGCGCGAGTCGTACTGGGCCAGCCGCTCGTCATGCGTGACGAGCTGCAGCCCCTCGGCCTGCGCCTGCGCGAGCAGCAGGCGGTCGAAGGGGTCGCCGTGGACCACGGCCAGGCCCTCGGCGGCCGCTGCATGCTCGGGGGTTAGCTGCAGCATCTGGAGGCCCGCTGCCTTCGCGAGCTCATGTATCCGTGCGGCTGGTACCGCAGGCTCGCTGCGTCGGCCGGCCCGGCGCTTCAACGCGATTTCGGCCAGGCTGATGGTCGAGTAGAAGACGGCGTTCTGTCGGCTCGAGATAAGCGCGAACAGCTTGGACGGGACGTGCCTGGGCAGCGCGACCACCCACAACAGGAGGTGCGTGTCGAGCAGCAGCCTCACGCGGCACGCTTCTTCCTGGTCTTCTTGCCAGCAGCCGACTTAGGCGCTGCCGCAGCGGCCTTCTTCTCCCAGGGCGGCACGGAAAGATCCTTCCTGTGCCACTCGCTCCAGAGTTCTTCGTCCTGCGCCTGAAAGTCCCGGAACCACGCCTCACCGATGTCGCCGAACTCGCCTTCGGCCAGCCCCAGCTTCCGCGGTTCCTGCTCGATCGGCACGATGCGCGCCACGGGCTTGCCGTTGCGGGCGAGGATGATCTCGGGCTCCTTGCCGGTTTCCACCGCCTCGACCAGCTTCGACAGGTTGGTCTTGGCTTCGAGCATGTTGACCTGGGTCATCGCGCACTACCTTAGCTAACCTGGCCAGGATACGCCCCGTCAGGCCTCAGAACAAGTCGAACTGCTCGCCGCCGCCGCCGGCCGCCCGCTTCTTTTTCGGCCGCGGCACCGCCTCGGCCGCCAGCTCGTCGGGGGTGAGCGGGCGGATCAGTTCGGCGCCCTCGGCATCGGCCCGGCCGATCGCCTTGCCGACCGGATGGTATTTCAGCGCCCCGGGCGGCAGCGGCATGGTCAGCTGGACCGCGTCGCGCGGCTCGACCGTGGCGGTGTCGAGCCAGTCGTCGACCGCCTGCGGCGTCGCCAGGATCGCCGGCATGCGATCGTAGATCGAGCTGATCTCGAGGTTGGGGTCGACCGTGACGATGCAGGCGGTGTCCATCTCCTCGCCATTGGGGCCGGCCCACTGCGAGTAGAGCCCGGCGAACAGCATCGGCGAATCGTCCTGCATGGTGATGTAGTAGGGGCGCCGCTCGCCGTCCGGGCCCTTCATCCACTCATAGTAGCCCGAGGCCGGCACGACGCAGCGGGCGCTGCGGCTGGCATCGCGAAAACTCGGCTTCTCGCGTAGCGTCTCGGCGCGGGCGTTGATCAGGAGCGAGAAGGCGCGCGGGTCCTTCACCCAGTTGGGGATGAAGCCCCAGCGCACCAGCTGGATGGTGCGGCGGCCCATCTGCTCCCACACCACCGGGATCGGCTGCGTCGGGGCGATGTTGTAGCGCGCCGGGAAGTCGATCCGGTTCAGCAGGTTGAACAGCTCGACCATCATCTCGGGCGGCAGGGTCGAGGCGTAGCGTCCGCACATCGGCTTGAGGCTCCTTTGCCCCTTAGTTAGGCGCTTGCGGGGCCGGAGGCAAACGACGATGTTCACCTTATGGTCCAGCCCTTCGACTCCGCCGCCAATGCCGCTTCGGTGGCGCTGCTCCACCGCCATCAGGTGCTGCTGATCCAGCGGGCGCGCGCCCCCTGGCATGGCGCCTGGACGTTGCCGGGCGGCCGGCTCGAACCCGGCGAGACGCCGGAGGCGTGCGCGGCGCGCGAGGTTGAGGAGGAATTGGGGCTGCGCGTTTTCGGGCTGCGCCCGCTGGCGCAGCTGCGGCTCGGCGACGCGCAGCAGTTCCGGCTGCAGGTATTCGGGACCGAGGCGTTCGAGGGCGAGATCACCCCCAGCGACGAAATCGCGGCCTATCGCTGGGTTCGCGCCGGCGGCGAGTCGGCGCTCCGCACCACCCCGCACCTGTCCGAGGTGCTGGAGCGGGCCTTCCGCCTGTTCGATCGCAGTTGAGGCGGCGGCGCGGCTCGCGTAAGCAGGCGGGTATGCGCTTCTCCCGGCTTTTCGCTGCGACCCTGCTCGGCCTCCTCGCCGGCCCCGCCCTGGCCGTCGACCCGCCCTACCAGGAGGAGATGGAGCGCCTCAGCGAGATCATGGGCAGCCTGTATTTCCTGCAGCCGCTCTGCCGGCCCGACGCCGGGGCGGACTGGCGGGCCGAGATGGCCGACCTGATCGCCCTCGACCAGCCCGACGACGACCGCAAGCAGCGCCTCGCGGGGGCCTTCAACTCCGGCTACCAGTCCTATGCCCGGCTCTACCGCGCCTGCACCGTCTCGGCCGACGAGGCGCTGACCCGGCTGCTGGTCGAGGCCGAAAAGACCGCCCGCGACATCCACACCCGCTACGCCGAATAGCCGGCCCGAAACAGGCTGGCTCCGGGCGGTTAAGGATAATTGCCGACCCACCGTTAACCTTTTGGAGACGAGTCGGGCGCGGCGACTCACGGCCCGTGCTAGGCCGGTGGCATGAAGCTCAGCAAATCCCTTTTGACCGCCGGCGGCATCGACATTCTCGCTTCCGAGGAGCGCGAGGAGCGCCAGATCGCCCTCGAATATGTCGCCGAGGCCTGGAACGAGGCCGAGGACGACGGCATCTCGTCGCAGGCGCTGGCCCACGCGTCGCTGTTCGCGGCGATCACCTCGATGGTCGAGCACCACGGCGAGCAGGCAACCGCCGACCTGATCCAGAGCCTGCCCGAGCGCATCCGCCACGGCGAATACAACCTCACCCGCTCCCTGCAGTAGGCCCGCTTATTGTCCGGGGTGGGATTTTATCCTACCTTGATGGCATGTCGGAAAAGCTGAGCATCACCCTGCCGCCGGAGATGGTGGCCGTCATCCGGGAGCAGGTCGACACCGGCCGCTACGCCTCGGTCAGCGAGGTGCTGCGGCACGCGATGCGAAGCTGGATGCGCGAGGAGGAAGAGCACACCGAGCGCCTCGCTGCCATTCGCGCCCGCATCGCCCGCTCCCTCGACGATCCGCGGCCGGCCGTGCCGCTCGACGAGGCGATGGGCCGGCTGGAAGCGCATGTCCGCCGGGGCTTTCGTACCCGCTGATGCGGCGTCTGCCGGTCCGTTTCCGCGAGGAAGCCATTGCGGACCTGATCGAGATTCTCGACTATCTGATGGGGCAGGGCGCGAGCGAGGCTACGGCGATGGGCTTTGTCGGCCGCATCCGCCGGCGATGCGAAGCCATCGGCGACGTTCCGGAAGGCCATCCCCTGCGGCCCGACCTCGGACCGGGTATCCGCATCGCGCCGTTCGAGCACTCGGCCGTGATCGCCTACCGCCTCGGCGATGAAGCCGTCGAAATCGTCAACGTCTTCTACGGCGGCCGCGACTACCAGGTGTTGCTCCAGAAGTAGGGGGCTTACAGCGCCTCGAGGAAGCGCATCGGCTGGCCCTGTGACGGGGTGACGAGCTCGCCCTGCCACATCACGATGTTGCCGCGCACCACCGTGCCGACCGGCCAGCCGGTGACCTCCACCCCGTCATAGGGCGTCCACCCGGCCCGGCTCTTCACCCAGTCATTGGTGATGGTCTCGCGGCGCTTCAGGTCGACGATCGTCAGGTCGGCATCGTAGCCGACGGCGATGCGGCCCTTGTTGGCGATGCCGAACAGCCGGTTCGGGCCGTGGCTGGTCATGTCGACGAAGCGGCTGAGGCTCATCCG
>JBQCFF010000139.1:0-5290 GCA_051959485.1 Devosia sp.
CGCCTTCGGGGCGATCTTCTTGAGGCTGATGCCGCCTTCGCTTTCGGGCGTCAGCGGGTCGACATGCACCGGGCGGTAGCCGAGCGTCACCTTGCCGGTGGCCGTGTCGATCCAGCTCAGCGTGTGCTTGCGCCACTCGACGTCGTCGCGGTTGGGATAATCCTCGTGCGCGTGGGCGCCGCGGCTCTCGTGGCGCGCCTCGGCCGACACCACGGTCGTCGCCGCGCAGGCCATTAGGTTCTCGAGCTCGAGCGTCTCGACCAGGTCAGTGTTCCAGATCATCGAGCGGTCGGTGACCTTGAGGTCGCCTAGCGCGCCCCAGAGTTCGCCGATGCGCTTCACGCCCGATTGCAGGGCCTCGGTGTTGCGGAACACCGCCGCGTCTTCCTGCATGATGCGCTGCATCCGATCGCGCACCACCGCTGTCGGCGAACCGCCGTTGGCATGCCGCAGCCGGTCGAAGCGGCTGAGGATGCGGTCATCCTCGGCGGCGACCACGCCCGGCACGGCGGAGCCCTTGTCCACCACCTCGGCGGCACGGAGGGCCGCGGCCCGCCCGAACACCACGAGGTCGGTGAGCGAGTTGGAGCCGAGCCGGTTGGCGCCGTGCACCGAGGCGCAGGCCGCCTCGCCGGCCGCCATCAGCCCCGGCACCACCCGGTCGGGGTCGCCCGCCACCGGCGAGAGCACCTCGCCGTGGTAGTTCGCGGGGATGCCGCCCATGTTGTAGTGCACCGTCGGCAGCACCGGGATCGGCTCGCGCGTCAGGTCGACGCCGGCGAAGATGCGGGCGCTCTCGGTGATGCCCGGCAGCCGCTCGTGCAGCACCTTGGGGTCGAGGTGGTCGAGGTGGAGGAAGATGTGGTCCTTCTTCGGCCCGACGCCCCGGCCCTCGCGAATCTCGATCGTCATGCAGCGCGAAACCACGTCGCGCGAGGCGAGGTCCTTGGCGTTGGGCGCATAGCGCTCCATGAACCGCTCGCCCTCGGAGTTGGTGAGGTAGCCGCCCTCGCCGCGCGCCCCCTCGGTGATCAGCACGCCGGCGCCATAGACGCCGGTGGGGTGGAACTGCACGAACTCCATGTCCTGCAGCGGCAGCCCGGCGCGCGCCACCATGCCGTTGCCGTCGCCGGTGCAGGTGTGCGCCGAGGTGGCGGAGAAGAAGGCGCGACCATAGCCGCCCGTCGCCAGCACCACCAGCTTGGCGCGGAAGCGGTGCAGCGTGCCGTCGTCGAGCTTCCACGCCACCACGCCCTGGCAGGCGCCGTCCGGCCCCATGATCAGGTCGAGCGCGAAGTACTCGATGAAGAACTGCGCCTTGTTGCGCACCGACTGGCCATAGAGCGTGTGCAGGATGGCGTGCCCGGTCCGGTCCGCCGCCGCGCAGGTGCGCTGCACCGGCGGGCCGTCGCCGAATTCGGTCATGTGGCCGCCGAACGGCCGCTGGTAGATGCGGCCCTCCTCGGTGCGCGAGAACGGCACGCCATAATGCTCGAGCTCGTAGATCGCTGCCGGCGCCTGCCGGGCGAGGTACTCCATGGCGTCGTTGTCGCCCAGCCAGTCCGACCCCTTCACGGTGTCGTACATGTGCCACTGCCAGGAGTCCGGACCCATGTTGCCGAGCGAGGCGGCGATGCCGCCCTGCGCCGCCACCGTATGGCTGCGGGTGGGGAACACCTTGGTGATGCAGGCGGTGTTCAGCCCCTGCTCCGCCATGCCGAGCGTGGCGCGCAGGCCCGCGCCGCCGGCGCCGACGATCACCACGTCGAATTCGTGGTCGATGAGCTCATAAGCGGCCATGCGGCTAACCCCAGAAGAAGACTTTGACGACCGAGCCGATCACCAGCAGGGCGACCACCATGACGAAGACCAGGTTGGCGGTGTTGGCCAACGTGTTGCGCGGCCCCTTGTTCACATAGTCCTCGATCACGTCGTGCATGCCGATGCGCATGTGCACGGCAACATTGATGATGAGCAGGATGAGCCCGAGGGCGACGATCGGGTTGCGCATCAGCGCGATCCGCGCCGCGCCGTCCGCGGCTCCGGCCATGGCGAGCACGAACCAAACGATGAACAGCGTGAAGACGATGTTGAGCCCCCCGGTCAGCCGCTGCCGGATGAAGCCGCGGGTCGAGGCCTTGGGGTCGCCGTAATGCGTCGTCGGGTTTTCCAGGGTGGCGCGATCGATCATTTGAACCACACGAATATCGCCCACACGGCGAGCGTCAGCAGGATGGAGGCCGCCAGCTGGATGCGCACGATGGTCTCGCGCCCGGTCGGGTCCATGGCGAGGATGCTGTCCCACACGAAGTGGCGGATGCCGCCCAGCATGTGGTGGAACAGCACCCAGGTGTAGCCGAACAGGACCAGGAGGCCGAACCACGAGCCGAACAGCCAGTTCACCCCGTCGAAGAAGCTGCCGCCGATGGCCGCTCCCAGCACCCACAGCAGCAACACCAGCGTGCCGCCGTAGAGCGCAATGCCGGTCGCGCGGTGCACGATCGACATCGTCATGGTGAGGGTGAACCGCCAGATGCCGAGATGCGGTGAAAGGGGCCGCGAAGAAGGAGCCATTAGTCGTCCCGCGCCGAGGCCGTCGCAGGTAGGGCGGCCAATTTGGAATGGTTCGAGACTTCTAGCGGCGCTTTGCCGTGAGGTCAAAGGCTCTGCCTATGCGCCGAATAAGCCGTTCGGCTGACGCATGGCTCGCAAGTGGCTCCGAAGCACCAGGGACGATCCCTCCGCGGCGGTCATCCCGGCGAAGGCCGGGATCCAGCCCGAGGGGGTAGCCGCAGGGGCATCGAGGTTGAAAGCGGTCAGGATGGGCCCCGGCCTGCGCCGGGGTGACACGTCGGTGAAACGGTCATCGTCAGCGAACAGCCATCATTCATGCCGGCAAACGGCAAGGGACTATCCCCCTACCGCTTCTCCAGCACCTCCCGCGCGGCCCGCAGCGCCTCGAGTGCGATCAGCAGGCTGAGCACCCGCTCGCTGCGGTGGCCGGACGTCGCCGTGATGGTCGTCGAAAGCGCCGGGGCGCCGGCGGCGGTCCTTGCCAGATCCTCCGCCAGGACCTGCCGGATCAATCCGCCGTTCATGACGAGTGCGGCAATCGCGATCATCACCCCGACGGCAATCCGGCTCATCTCTTTCGACCCTTTGCGGGCGACCCCGTTCCGGGGTTTCCGCTGCTTGACCGGGTTTCTACGCCGGCCCGGATGGCCGGGCGCTGAAGCCCACGTTCATCTTCGATTCAGCAACGCGTGCTCTTTCTTTCGAGTTCCACAAGGGGTTGCAGTGCATGCGCGACAAGGTGCGGATGATCTCGAGCGAGCTGCTCAGCGACAACTGGGGCGAGGTGAAGAAATCCACCTTCGAGCTGCAGCGCCGCGACGGCAACTGGCAGCGCCAGGTGCGCGAAACCTATGATTGCGGCCACGGCGCCGCGGTTTTGCTCTACAACCTCGAGCAGCGCACCGTCATCCTCACCCGGCAGTTCCGCTTCCCCGCCTGGCTCAACGGCGACGAGAACCCGTGGCTCATCGAAGTGCCGGCCGGCAAGCTCGACGGCGACGACCCGCTCACCTGTGCGCGGAAGGAGGCCGAGGAGGAGGCGGGCTACCGCGTTCACGACCTCACGCAGGTCGCCGTCATCTATGCGAGCCCGGGCTCGGTGACCGAAAAGCTCTGGCTCTTCGTCGGCCGGTACGACCGGAGTTCCCGCGTCTCGCAGGGCGGCGGGCTGGCGCACGAGGGCGAGGACATCGAGACGCTCGAACTTCCCTTCGCCGAAGCGCTGGCCATGCTCGACCGCGGCGACATCGCCGACGCCAAGACCATCCTCCTGCTCCAGCACGCCGCCCTGCGCGGGTTGCTGTAGCCGCGCAGGCCGAGGCCACCCCGGCGCAGGCTGGGGCCACTCCGCCCCAAGTTCCGCTGTCACCCCGGCGCAGGCCGGGGCCCATCCTGACCGTTTTCAGCCTCGGTGACCGTGCGGCTACCTCTCAAGCTGGATCCCGGCCTGCGCCGGGATGACAGCGTATCAACGGCCGCCGATGCCGCGACGGCACCGGCGCGCAATGTCCCCGCAACTCCCCGACTCACCCCTACCGGTAGTCCACCAGCTTCCTGTCGGGATCGTAGGGTTGGTCCGCCACCGTCTTGGTCACCGCCTGCCCGCACTTCAGGCGCTTGCTCACCGCATCGTAGGCATAGCTGGTGCTGCCGTGCAGGACCCAGCCTTCGCTCAGGGCTTTGGTCACCTTGTGACAGAACGAAGAATCATCTTCCCCCGTGAGGAAGCGGTAAATCAACATGCAAAAACTCCATGGCCGCCACGCGCCCGTGACGATTGTGTTTTTTTCGGCAAACCGCTAATCGCTACGCCATGGAAGGTTTTCCAGCATTTTTACTCGACGGCTACAAGTCGTTCATGGCCCACCGGTATGTACCGGAGAAGGCCCGCTACAAGGTACTGGCCGATAAAGGCCAGTCCCCCACCACCCTGATCATTGCCTGCTGCGACAGTCGCTCGGCCCCGGAGACCATCTTCGATGCCGGTCCTGGCGAGCTGTTCGTGCTGCGCAACGTCGCCAACCTGGTGCCGCCGTTCCAGCCCGATGCCAACCAGCACGGCACCTCGGCGGCCATCGAGTTCGCGGTCAATGCGCTCAAGGTCAGCAACATCGTGGTCATGGGCCACGGGCGCTGCGGCGGCATCAAGGCGGCGCTCGATCCCGATGCCGGGCCGCTCGCCCAGGGCGATTTCATCGGCAAGTGGATGTCGATGCTGGCCCCGGTCGCCGACTCGGTGAGCAAGTACACGCTGCTGACCAACAAGGAGCGCCAGACGATGCTGGAGCGCTTCTCGATCCGCAACTCGATCAATAACCTGCGCACCTTCCCCTATGTGAAGGCGCTGGAAGACGACGGCAAGCTGACCGTGCACGGCGCCTGGTTCGACATTTCGACCGGCGAGCTGTGGGTGATGAACCCCGACGGCGACTTCTACCGACCCGACTGATCTGCCCTCAGCCGAGGGCGTAGGCGATCTCCTATAGGTCATTGACTATTCCGCGTTTCGGCGTAGAACGCTGGGCGCCGTAGCCAAGGAACGTCCGTTGCCATGCGCAACTGCCTCGACCTCACGATGACCAGAGCGGGTGCCGCCGTCGCCGAGACGACTGGCGCCCTAGGCATCGCTATGGCGACCAAAACCACCAAAACCCCCTGAGCCGACCCCCGGGCCTCTCCCGCCGGGGAGCGGCCGGAGCTGTTGCGCCGCCGGACG
>JBQCFF010000140.1:0-3180 GCA_051959485.1 Devosia sp.
GTTCGAGCTGCAGACCGAGCCGTTCATGCCCGAGACGCTGGTCGAGCCCTGCTTCAAGCTGGTCGACGCCATGGCGCGCGAGAAGGCGATTCGGCTGATGAGCGACATTCCGCGCCCGCTGCCGATGCTGGTGGCCGACGAGCGGGTGTGCCGGCAGATCCTCATCAACCTGCTGTCGAACGCCATCAAGTTCAGCCACGAGCGTTCGGTGATCACGCTCGGAATGCGGCGGCAGGGCCGGCATGTGGCGATCTCGGTGACCGACAACGGCATCGGCATGCCGGAGGATGCGGTGCGGCGGCTGGGCGAGCCGTTCTTCCAGGCGCAGGGCGGGCTGGCGCGCCGCTACGAGGGCACGGGGCTCGGCCTGTCGATCGTCAAGGGACTGGTGGAACTGCACGAGGGTGAGCTGCACGCCAGCTCCACCCCCGGCGAGGGGACGGTGATGACCGTTCTGCTGCCGATAAACGGTCCGGAAACCAAGCTGGGCGAAACTACCCCCGTCACGCCCCTCCATCGGGAATCGGCGCAGCAGCAAATGCCCACATGGTCCGCAGACGAAAGAAAAAGAGCCCTATGACGGCATCATCCCTCGCGCACCTGCCCATGCAGGTCGGTGGCGTCGCGCTGGCCCACGCCGGCCGGGCGGCGCTTTGGGTCATCGCGCGCTACATGCGCTCTCCGCTCACCAACTCCGCCATCCTGGCGCTGGTGGTCACGACCGCCATGGCCGGCTCGAACGCGCTCTACGGGCAGCGCCATGCGCATCCCGCGCCGCTGTTCGCGCCGGAGCCCATGATCGAGCAGGCCGACGTCGATCCGGTGATTCCGGCAATGCGGCCGGCCGGACTGGGGACGAAGCCGGTCGCGCTGGTGGCGCCCGAGGCGGCGCAGGCATCGCCGCTGGTGGACACCACCCCGGGGCCGATCGGCAACGCCGAGGTGTTCGAGGTGCAGCGCAAGCTCGAGATGCTGCAGCTGTTCTCGGGCAAGATCGACGGCTATTACGGCCCGCAGACCGCCCGCGCCATCCGCAAGTTCGAGGAAGTGCAGGGGCTGGAGCCGACCGGCGAGCTCACCGCCGAGATCGTCGAAAAGATCAAGAACGCCCCGCTTTCGCTCGCCGACCAGGCGTCCAACCCGGCCCCGGCGCCTGCCGCGGCCGAGCCGCAGAAGCCGGCGTTGACCGTGAACCTGCCCAAGCTCGACGCCCCGAAGGCGGAGAGCGCGCTGCCGGCCGCGAGGCCCGCCGCGGCCGCCGAGCAGCCGGTCCGGCCGCAGACGCTGGCGGCGATCGCCCAGCCGGCGCCGCTGGAGCTGACCACCGGCTCGGTCGGCAGGCCGAAGAACGTCGCAGCCGGTACGACGCGGGGCCGGCCGCTGCCCGATTCGCCCGAAGCGGCGCTCGAGATGGCCGCCGATACCGCCGGCGAGGCGATCGAGACGATCATCTCGGGCGTGCAGAGTGTGGCGATGAACAATCCGGGCAAGGGCAATGCCTTTGCCGCCGGGGACCAGAAGCTGACGGCGACGGGGGTGGCGGAAGCGCGCCCGGAGAGCCCGCAGGTCGGGGTACCGCTGAAGATCGACGAGGAGCCGGCCAAGCCCGGCACCCTGGTCGCAGTGCTCGATACGCCGGCGACACCGCAGGAAGTGGCGCCGATCTCGGTCAGCGACCCGGTGGTGGTGGCCAAGGTGCAGCGCGGGCTCGCCAGCCTCGGCTTCCTGCATGGGCCGGCCGACGGGGTGGCCGGTGAGGCCACGGCGAAGGCGATCCGCAACTTCGAGGTCTATTTCAACTACAAGGTGACGGGCCGGATCAGCCCCGAACTGCTCGACGTGCTGGTCGAGAACGGGGCCGTGATCTAGGCCCCTTGAGTTGACGCGCTGCGGGGCCGTAGAAGTCCGCAGCTTTTCCTGGAAGTGCCCGGCATGTTCCGCACCGACCTGTGGGTCGCCGCCTTCGTGCGGCGGCACAACGATATCGGCCATATCTGCGTGGTGACCCGGCAGGGCGACCCCATCGCCGGGCAGATCTTCGTCGTGGTGGATCACCTCAACGGCACCGAGTCGCTCTATGTGCCGGCGCCGATGACGGCCCGCGGCGACGACACCGAAAGCCGGCTGTTCGCGCTCCGGCTCGAGCGGGTGGAGCCGCACGCCGTGCGCGAGCGCGTGCTGCGCGAACAGGATTTCGACCCCGACCTGTGGGTGGTGTCGCTGGAGATGCGCAGCGGCGACCTGGGGCTGGAGGTGGTGGGGTAGGGCTGGCGCAGAGCGCGTTGCCGACCCCTCATCCGCCCTTCGGGCACCTTCTCCCGCAAGGGGAGAAGGCGTGCTGTCAGCGGTTTCCCCCCATGGACCGGCAAGGCATCGGCTCCATCGGCCTTCTCCCCTTGCGGGAGAAGGTGGCGGCAGCCGGATGAGGGGTGGGCGTCGGCTTCAGCTCGCGCGGGCGCCGATGCGGGCCAGGGCTTCGATGGCCTGGTCGACCACCGGGTTGCGTTCGCGGACCTGCGGGACGGGGATGCGGCGGCGCTCCGGTTCGTAGGGGCGGTATTCGGGCTTGGTCAGGTCGAGCAGGTTCACCTCGCCGCGCCAGGCGCTCATCAGGAACGCCGTGGCGTCGATGCTGACCGTCTCGAACATCTTCGAGAACTGCGCCAGGGCCCGCGACCGATCCTCGTCGTGCGAGGTGGCGTGGATGAGCACCTTGAGGCCCTCATGCGCGTCGCAGCCGAAGGCGCGCAGCACCACGAACAGCGCGGCACCCGAGGTGTCGTGCGCGATCTGCCCGCAGCGCACCTCGTCGAGCCCGGTGATCTGGTGCAGCAGGCGGGTGACTTCGGGGCGGCGGTTCTCGGAGAACAGCTTCATCAGCGCCCGGGTGAGTTCCGCCGTGGCGACGGAGAGCTGCTCGAGCGTGCGCTTGATCGGGGCCGACGGCGTCTGCCGCTCGGCGAAGGCGCTGATCACCTTGAGCCGGTCGGTTTCCCCCAGGTCGAAGAAGGCGGGGGCGAGCAGCGCCGCGTCGAAATCCTCGCGCGCGGCGAGCGACCAGGCGACCTGGTGGTCCATCTGGGCGGAACGGGCGAGGGCGCTGAGATAGGGGCCGCGCGGCACGATGGCGGTGTTGGTGGCAAGCGCCCGGTAGACCTTGCGGCTGTTCATCTGGAACAG
>JBQCFF010000141.1:0-16609 GCA_051959485.1 Devosia sp.
TTCGGCGGCCTGTACCGCGCGTTCCAGTACGGCGCCCCGCCGCATGGTGGCGCCGCGTTCGGCATCGACCGCATCGTGATGCTGCTGTGCGGGGCGCAGAACCTGCGCGAGATCACGCTGTTCCCGATGAACCAGCAGGCCGAAGACCTGCTGATGGGCGCCCCGAGCCCGGCCGAGCCCAAGCAGCTGCGCGAGCTCGGCATCCGGCTGAACCTGCAGTAGGGCAAAGGCCCAAACGGCTGTCATCCCGGCGCAGGCCGGGATCCAGCCTGAGGGGTAGCCGCACGGTCACCGAGGTGGAAAGCGCCCAGGATGGGCCCCGGCCTGCGCCGGGGTGACAGCGGGTGTGGGTCGGGGCGCGCCAAATCGGCACGTCTCGTCAGTCAGCGTTAACGATCTCTTAAACACCGCAGCGCTAGGCAGTTTCTGCCTAGTTCGGGGGCTCGGATTCGGGTGCGGTGAAGTCGAAATACGCCAATGTGCTGATGCTGCTCGCAGCGATCGCGGCATTCATGCCGGTGATGGCGGTCGACTTCCTCGTTGATTCCTACGTCCGGGTGAAAGAACGGGCGGTGCTGCAGAACGCCGCCGACTCCATCGCCGCCGATGTGCAGGCCGGCGCCTACGACACGATCGCTTCGCTCAGGCGCGTGCTGGCGGACAGTCCATCGCTCTGCACCCCGAGCTTCATCGCCAACGTGCATCGGCAGATGGAGCAGAGCCTCTACCTGCGGCAGGTGCTGGTCGAGAACTACAACGGCGTGCAGTACTGCGACGCGCTGGGCAAGGAGGTGAGCTATTCGGCGCTCTCCAGGCCGCTGAGCATCCCCAACCACACCGAAACGCTCGAGATCGCCCGGCTCGGCGGGCTCACGACGCCCGTGCTGAAGGTGACGCAGGGGTTCGGGCAGACGCGCAAGGTGTCCGCCTTCGCGCCGCTGGTAGCGTCGACCCCGCAGGGCCTGCTGGCCGGGTTGAAGGCGACCACCAGCGTGCGCCTGTCGCTGGCCGACGGCACCGAGGTGCTGACGGTCGGTGAGGGCAGCGCCTTCGACCGCCACGGTTCCGACGAATACGTGACGGTGGAAAGCTTTGCCGGCGAGCTGCCGCTCAAGGTCGCGGCGAGTGTGCCGTTCGCCATGGTGCGGGCGGATTACTCCGACCTCGATGCGAGCTTCACGGTGCTCTGCTGCCTGATGTGCGGGGCGTTCCTTGCGCTGGCGCTGCAGTATGTGCGCCGCTCGGACCTGCCGGCCTTCGACCTCGAGCGGGCGATCGCGGCGGGGGAGCTGAAGCCCTACTACCAGCCGGTGATCAACCTCCGGACCGGGGCGCTCGCCGGCTGCGAAGTGCTGTGCCGCTGGGAGAAGAAGAACGGCGAGGTGATCCCGCCGAGCGCCTTCATCGAATACGCCGAGGTGACGGGGCTGGCCGTGCCGATGACGGTGAGCCTGATGCAGCAGGTGAAGGCCGACCTGAGCGACCTCTGCCGCGAGATGCCGGACCTCAAGGTATCGATCAACCTGTTCGAGGGGCACTTCCGCAACGGCAACGTCGTGGAGGACATCCACACGATCTTCGGTGCCTCCTCCATCAATTTCCGCCAGCTGGTGTTCGAGATCACCGAGCGGCAGCCGCTGAGCCAGATGCAGACGGCCAATTCGGTGATCGCCGGCCTGCATGCGCTCGGCTGCCGGGTGGCGATGGACGATGCGGGGACCGGGCATTCGAACCTCGCGTACCTGCAGACGCTCGGCATCGACGTGATCAAGATCGACCGCGTGTTCGTCGACATGGTCAAGGAAGACACCACGCAGGTGCCGGTGCTCGACGGCCTGATCGCCATGGCGCGCGACCTCGGGACCGACATCGTGGCCGAAGGAGTGGAGAGCGAGGCGCAGGCGCTCTATCTCAGGGCGCGCGGCGTCGTGCATGCGCAGGGTTACCTGTTCGCGCCGGCGCTGCGGGTAGCGCCGTTCCGCGATCTGGCCAAGGCACTCAACGGCCCGGGCACGGTAGAGAGTGCAGTTCCCGCGGTCTCCGCCGCGTGAGCGACCGGACCGGTCAGTTTCCCTGACGGATCGCCTTCCCTTCGACGGAGTTTGGTGGCAGATCAGGGACTCCGGGAGGGTTTTGATGGCTGCCGACGTGAATGAACAGGGTAAGGCGCTGCGGGAAGCGGCGCTGCATTTTCATGAGTCCCCCAAGCCCGGCAAGCTGGAGATCCAGGCGACGAAACCGCTGGGCAACCAGCGCGACCTGAGCCTCGCCTATTCGCCGGGCGTTGCGGCGCCCTGCGAGGAGATCGCTGCCGACCCCGAAGCCGTCACCCGCTACACTTCGCGCGGCAACCTCGTGGCGGTGATCTCGAACGGCACGGCGGTGCTGGGGCTCGGCAATATCGGCGCGCTCGCCTCCAAGCCGGTGATGGAAGGCAAGGCGGTCCTGTTCAAGAAGTTCGCCGGCATCGACGTGTTCGACATCGAGATCGACGAAACCGACCCGCAGAAGTTCATCGAGGTGGTGCGGCCGCTGGAGCCGACGTTCGGCGGCATCAACCTCGAGGACATCAAGGCGCCGGAGTGCTTCGCGATTGAGGAAGCGCTGCGCGAACGCATGCAGATCCCGGTGTTCCACGACGACCAGCACGGCACGGCGATCATCGTCGGCGCGGCCGTGCTGAACGGGCTGGAGCTGGCCGGCAAGAAGATCGACGAGGTGAAGATCTGCACCTCGGGGGCGGGCGCCGCGGCGATCGCCTGCCTCAACGTGCTGCTGGCGCTGGGGGCGAAGCCCGAGAACATCTGGGTGGCGGACAAGGACGGGCTGCTGACCTGGGGCCGCAACGACGTGAACGACAAGTGGCGCGGCAAGTTCTGCCGCCACGACAGCGATGCGACCGCACTGGCCGACGTGATCGAGGGCGCGGACATTTTTCTCGGCCTCTCGGCCGCGGGCGCGCTGAAGCCCGAGATGCTGATGAAGATGGCTCCGAGCCCGCTGATCCTGGCGCTCGCCAACCCGAACCCCGAGATCATGCCCGAGGTGGCCAAGGAGTTGCGGCCCGACGCCATGGTGTGCACCGGTCGTTCCGACTACTCCAACCAGGTCAACAACGTCCTCTGCTTCCCCTACATCTTCCGCGGCGCCCTCGACGTGGGGGCGACGGCGATCAACGAGGAGATGAAGCTGGCGGCGGTCAGGGCCATCGCCAAGCTGGCGCACGACCCGGGGCTGGAGGTGTCGCCGTCCGGGCAGCCGGCGGTGTACGGGCCGGACCACATCATCCCCAACCCGTTCGACCAGCGGCTGATCCTCAGGATTGCGCCGGCGGTGGCGCGGGCGGCGATGGACTCGGGCGTGGCGAAGCGGCCGATCACCAATTTCGACGCCTACCACGACAGCCTCAACCGCTTCGTGTTCCGCTCGGGGCTGGTGATGAAGCCGGTGATCGACCGGGTGACGGGGCAGGGCAAGCGCGTCGCGTTCGCCGACGGCGAGGACGAGCGCGTGCTGCGCGCCGCGCAGGTGCTGATCGAGGACCGGATCGCGCAGCCGATCCTGATCGGCCGGCCCAGCGTCATCGAGAGCCGGCTGCAGCGCTTCGGTCTGTCAATCAAGCCGGGGCGTGACTTCGAGGTGGTGAACCCGGAAGACGATCCGCGCTATCGCGACTACGTGGCGCTGTTCCACTCGCTGGTCGGCCGCAGCGGGGTGACGCCGGACACGGCGCGGACCATCGTGCGCACCAACACCACGGTGATCGCGGCGCTGGCAGTGAAGCGCGGCGAGGCGGATGCGATGCTGTGCGGCCTCGAAGGCCGCTACATCAAGCACGTGCGCGACATCCGCTCGATCATCGGGCTGCAGGACGGCATCCAGGATGTCTCGGCCCTGTCGATGCTGATCATGCAGCGCGGGGCATTCTTCCTCGCCGACACCTACGTGAACATGGACCCGACGCCCGAGGAACTGGTCTCCATCGCGCTGCAGGCGCGGGATCACCTCAAGCGCTTCAACCTCGAGGCGCGGGCGGCGCTGCTCAGCTACTCCAACTTCGGTTCGCGCGACGGCGACAGCGCCTTCAAGATGCGGGAGGCGTACCGGCGGCTGAAGGCCGCGGCGCCTGACATGATCCTCGAGGGCGAGATGCAGGGCGACGTGGCGCTGAACGAGCAGCTGCGCGAGCGCTACATCCCGGACTCAGTGCTGAAGGGCGAAGCCAACCTGCTGCTGTTCCCCAACCTCGACAGCGCCAACCTCTCGATGACTCTGCTCAAGGAGATGAACAACGCGCTGGCCGTCGGCCCGATCCTGATGGGGCCGCGGGCCCCGGCGCACATTCTCGCGCCCTCGACCACCAGCCGCGGAATCGTCAATATGACGGCGATTGCCGCCAGCGAAGCGGTGGCGCTCGGGGAGAGGGTGGGATGATCCGGCACACGGTGGTTTTCGTACTGAAGCACGCGCACGGGTCGCTGCAGGAGAAGGCGTTCCTGCGCGACGCGAAGGTGCTGGCCGAAATCCCCGGCGTCGAGAAGTTCGAGCAGTTGCGCCAGGTCAGCAACAAGAACGACTACGAGTTCGGCTTCTCGATGGAGTTCAAGGACCAGGCCGCCTACGACGCCTACAACGCCCACCCCAAGCACGTGAAGTTCGTCAAGGAACGCTGGGACCGCGAGGTGGAGCAGTTCCTGGAGATCGACTACGTGTCGGTGTGAGGGGGCTCCTCCTTGGGCCACAGCCGGGGATCGAGTTCACCGATGCCCTCGATCTTGGACAGCAGGGACGGCAATGAGTCTTTGATGATGGCCCAGATGATCGGCACGTCCAGGCTGAAATAATCGTGGGCGATGCGGTTTCGGAGGCCGCGAATATTGTTCCAGGGCCAGTCGGGATGCTCGGCGATGAAGTCCGGCGACCTTTGCTCGATCCGGGATGCCGCTTCCCCCACCAGTATCAGGCACATGGCGCAAGCTCTTTGGTGCTGGAGCGACTCACGGAACTGACTCTCCGTTACGCCTTCTGTGAAGGAGATCGCGTCCTGTGCGGCCCGCTTCATGTTGTCGAGGTACAGTGCGACCCGTTTGTCGATCACAGCGGCTGCGCCTCGGCGAGCACTTCATCACGGATAAATCTGTGGAGTCCAGTTGAGGTCACCACATCCACCGGCACCCCCAGCGCCTCTTCGAGTTCAGCCTGCAACCCGGTCAGGTCGAACAAGCTGGTGCCCGGTATGGTGTCGACCACGATATCTATGTCGCTGCCATCCTTGTCGTCCCCATGCAGTACCGAGCCGAACACGCGTGGGTTCGCAACGCGGTAACGTGAGGCCACCTCGCGGATCAACTCCCGGTTCTGCTCGAATACCTCGGACGGGCGCATCCTATGTCTCCGCTATAGAGGATAGGACACGCCCGCGTTAATGCAAGCGCGCTACTGGAAGGCGGTTTCGGCGAAGCTGCGGAGCTTGCGGGAGTGCAGGCGTTCCGGTGGCTGGTCGCGGATGATCTCCATGGCGCGCAGGCCGATCTGGAAGTGCCGGTTGACCTGCGTGCGGTAGAAGTCGGAGGCCATCCCGGGGAGCTTCAGCTCGCCGTGCAGCGGCTTGTCCGAGACGCAGAGCAGCGTGCCGTAGGGGACGCGGAAGCGGAAGCCGTTGGCGGCGATTGTGGCGGATTCCATGTCGAGGGCGACGGCGCGCGACTGCGAGAGCTGCCGGGTGATCTCGACCTGGTCGCGCAGCTCCCAGTTGCGGTTGTCGAAGGTGGCGACGGTGCCGGTGCGCATGATGCGCTTGGTGGCGATGCCCTCGGTGTGCGTGACCTCGGCCACCGCCTGCTCCAGTGCGACCTGCACTTCGGCGAGGGCGGGGATCGGCACGGTGATCGGCAGGTCGGCATCGAGCACATGGTCTTCGCGCAGGTAGGCGTGGGCGAGGACGTAGTCGCCGAGCTCCTGGCTGTTGCGCAGGCCGGCGCAGTGGCCCAGCATGATCCACGCATGCGGGCGCAGCACCGCGATGTGGTCGGTGATCGTCTTGGCGTTGGATGGACCGACGCCGATGTTGACGATGGTGATGCCGCGGTTGCGGGGCATGGTGAGGTGCAGCGCCGGCATCTGCGGGATGCGCGTGGCGCGCAGGCCCTCCGTGCCGCCGCCGAGGCGCGCGTTCCTGGTGATGAAGCCGCCCGGCTCGACGAGGCTCTCGTAATCGGGGTGCCCGTCCTGCATGAACCCCTTCGCCACCCGGGCGAACTCGTCCATGTAGAAGGCGTAGTTGGTGAAGATCACGAAGTTCTGGAAATACTCGGGCTCGGTGCCGGTGTAGTGCGCCAGCCGCTGCAGCGAGTAGTCGACGCGCGGCGCGGTGAAGTGCGCGAGCGGGTAGGGGCCGCCGGGCGGCGGCACGAAGGTGCCGTTGGCGATCTCGTCGTCGGTGTCCTGCAGGTCCGGCACGTCGAACAGGTCGCGCAGCGGAATGGGCAGGGCATTGATCGCCTCGCCGTCGATGCGCTCGGTCGTCGGGATCGCGAAGTGCAGCGGTATGCGGGTGTTGGACTCGCTCACCTCGATGGCACCGCCATGGTTGGCGAGGATCACCGTGAACTGCTCGATCAGGTAGCTCTTGAACAGCTGCGGGGCCGTCACCGTGGTGCGGTAGATGCCGGGCGTGTGCAGGTAGCCATAGGGCAGGGTGGAGTCGGTGCGGCCGTAGCTGTTCGAGGTGACCTGCACCTCGGGGTAGAAGGCGCGGACCCGGCCCTTGGGCACCCTGCCCTGGGTTAGGCTCAGCAGCTGGTCGCGGATGAAGCCGGTGTTGCGCCGATAGATTTCATCGAGATAGGCCCAAGCTTGCACCGGGTCGGTGAAGGCTTTCCTGGCGAGGGGCTCGGGAGTGATGGTGTCCATGCTGTTCTCGTTGGCACTGCGGCTGCCGAAGCGCCGCCTTGCAGGGCATCCTTAGGCAGTAAGCCGGCCGTCGGCAACATCACCTTACCGGCGCTTCATGAATCTCACCTTCGCGCGACGGCTCTTTTCCTGCCGCATTGCATCACCATGTTCTAGGGTAGTTCACTGGACCACTGCAAACGACCCATGCACCGGTGGACATGCGAGGAGATACCTGCCGCTGCCCCCAAGCCCTCAACAGTGCGGCGGGTGCTCCTCAGGGCCCTGACACCGGAGACGGTGCCGGGGCCCCTTCGTTTCTACTCTGCACGTCCCCTTAATTCCTGCCCATGACACGGCGGTGACGCCGCGTATCCGGAGGGCGAAGGCCTCTTCCGACCGCTGCAGGCAAGGGCTATGGTCGCGCCCGCCAGAGGGGGCTTGAGGGCGAGGGTCCGCCGGTTCGGCAACCCGACTCGCGCGAGGGCAGCGTCCAAGGCAGCTGGTGGAATTTCATCGCAGGGCCGGAACCCGGCCAATTTCCCGAGGAAGAGTAATGACGATCTCGATGTACGCGATCACCGTGCCGGTGTTCACGCGGTACCTGACCAATCTCGACGCCATCCTGGTGAAGGCGGAGGCGAACGCCGCCGAGCGCAAGATCAAGCCGGAGGTGCTGGCGGCTGCGCGGCTGGCGCCGGACATGCTGCCGCTGAGCTTCCAGGTGCAGTCGGCCACCGACCGGGTGAAGTTCCTGCTGGCGCGACTCACCGGCCAGACGCCGCCGAGCTGGGAGGACACCGAGACGACGCTGGAACAGCTGCGTGGCCGCATCCAGAAGGCCCTGCAGTACCTTGGCACGTTCACCGAGGCCGACCTGGCCGGCAAGGAAGACGGCACCGTGACGATTCGCGACCACCAGGTGCCGGCGCTCGAGCACGCGCTCAACAACGCCATCCCGCAGGTCTTCTTCCACATCACCACGGCCTACGCGATCCTGCGGCACAATGGCGTGCCGATCGGCAAGGGCGATTTCACCGGCGCCTGAGTCGTCGGCATCGGATCCCGCGACCAGAGCCCACCTCGCATTTCAACATGCGGGAGAACCACTGCGCACCTTCTCCCGGTCGTTGGGAGAGGGTGCCCATGAGGAAGTAGGGATCGGCCCGTCCAGCGCATGGCGCTCCGCGCCGCTTTCGCGCCCCTCCCCCTTAACCCTACCAAGCCCTGAATCTGACTCGCATATTTCCCGATAAAGCGCTCGGCATTTAAGTCAGTTTTTACCTTAACCGCCTAATCTCGTCGCCATTGAGTACCTGCGTACGAGTGGACTGATGAGTAACCGCGTTACCGGTAAAGCGCTTAGGATCGCAGCAATTGCAGGCATGCTCGTCGGCGCTTCGGCGCTCGCGGGGTGCAGTTCGCTGAGTGGGTTGGGTTTCGACAGGACGGCGACCGGGTCGGTCAACGCCACGTCGGACTTCACTGGTGCCCAGCCGATGCCGAAGACCCTTACGGCGCCCACCAAGGTGGCGGCTGGACCCTTCATCCCACCCAACGACATCGGTGGTGGCTCGAGTGCGATGGCGATGGCGCCACTCCCGGCCGGCACCCAGCAACTGGGTACGATCACGACTGAAGACTTGCCTTCACTCAACTCAGCCAATGGAAGCAAACCGATGATGCCCGCTGTCCAGCCCCTGAGCCCACTGCCGGCGACCCCACGGGTAGCGGACATTCCGGCCAGCACTCCCCAACTCGTCTCCGTTCCGTCGGACGCCTATGTCCACCAGGTCGAGAGCGGCGAGAGCCTCTATACCATCGCCCGGCGCTACAACGTGACGGCGCAGGCGATCATCCAGGCCAACGGCTTCTCCTCGCCCGACAAGATCTATGTCGGCCAGAAGCTGGTGATCCCCGGCAAGGCGAGCCAGCTGGCGGCGCTCGGTCCGAAGGGCGACAAGCCGGCGGCGCCGGCCGAAAAGCCGGTCGCAGTCGCTGCGGTCGATCCGGCCGCCGCCGCGCCGCTCGCCCCGGTGAAGCCGCTCGAGGCAAAGCCCGCGGTCGAGCCGCAGCAGGTCGCCAAGGTCGACGCAGCCAGGCCGCTCGAGCAGCCCAAGACCGAGCCGGTGCTTTCCGGCGCCGACAAGTTCCGCTGGCCGATCTCCGGTCGCGTGATCACCGACTTCGCCAATTCCAAGGGCACCGGCATCAATATCGAGGCGCCCGAGGGTGCCGCGGTGCGGGCCGCCGAGAATGGCCAGGTGATCTATGCCGGCTCGGGCGTCGAGGGCTACGGCAACCTGATCCTGATCCGCCACCCCAACGGCTACGTCTCGGCCTACGCCCACCTGCAGCAGATGAACGTCGCCAAGGGCACCGTGGTCAACCGCGGCGACAATATCGGCACCGCCGGCAAGACCGGCTCGGTGTCGAAGCCCCAGCTCCACTTCGAGCTCCGCAAGGGCGCGACCCCGGTGGACCCGCTCCCGCTGCTGGCCAGCTGATCGGCATCACTGAAACTGCAAAAGGCCCCGGATCGTCCGGGGCCTTTTGTTTTGGTAGGGCGCGTTGTCCTCACCCCACCCCAGCTACGCTAGTCGGCTGCGCCGCCAAGCTTCGCTACCCTCCCCATCGAGGGGAGGGAGACGATGTCGCTTGGTATGTGCCACTGCTCTCCCTCCCCCTTGTGGGGAGGGTAGCGGCGCTAGGCCCACAGGGCCGTAGCAGAGCTGGGGTGGGGGGAGCCGTCGCTGCCCCTAAACCACGAACGCCCGCACCGAGTGCCGGATCTCCAGCGGCCTGGCCGGGTCGAGGTCGATCCACGTCTTCACGCCGCGCTTGTTGATCGGGTTGGGGCCGGTCGAGACGTCGGTGTGGAGGTCGAAGGCGGCGGCGAGCGGCTCGAGGCCGATGGCGCGGAACTGGCCGTTCCACGGCTCGCCCGTGATGCCGCCGTCGGTGTGCCACATCATCAGCGTCGGCAGCAGGTCACGGTCCCAGTCGAGCTCGAAGCCGGCACCCTCGTCGAGATAGATGCCGGTGAGCGGAGTGGTGACGCCGCACAGCTGCACGTTCTTGTCGGTGCGCGGCGAGAGCGGAATGTGGCTCATGTCCACCCGTCCGCCGTCCCTGGGCACGGACGCCAGGTCCGAGAACTCCTGGCTGTCGCCGGCGGCGGTCTGGCCGGGGTGGGTGAGGCCGAACTGGAACCCGATCTTCAGCTCCAGCCGGCCGGGCTGCTCCGGCAGCCGGAAGTTGGGGTGCAGGCCGCAGGAGATCGGGCCCTTGTGGCGCGCAAAGATCTTCAGCGTGAAGTCGAGGGCAGGGGCGTCCTCCCGGGCGGTGATGGTGCGCTCGAGCCGGCGCACGGCCGAATGGGCCTCGTAGTCGAGGGCCCAGGTCACCGAGCGGTCATCGCCTGACACCAGCGTCCAGTCGTAGTGCGCGGCAGGGCCGTGAATGGTGCCGTTGGCCGGCTGGGTCATCAGGCTCGACCATTCGGGCAGGTTCGGCGCCGTGCGCCCGCCGGTGCCGAACGGGATGCCGACGAAGTCGCCGGACAGCACGCGCAGGTGCCCGGTGATCGCCGGATCATCGACCTTGCCCACCCATGGGGCGCGGGCGAACGGCTTGAACGGGCCGTTCGACAGGTTGAAGGTCAGATCGGTGACGGTGCACGCGGTGGCGACGACCGTCGCCTCGCCATGCGACCAGCGGAGCTGGTGCGACTGCATGTGTTTCCCCTCCCTTGGGATAAAGTCAGATGGCCTTGCCCTGCTCACCGGCGAGGGCGCGGACGAACTGGATGGCGACGCGGCCCGAGCGGGCACCGCGGGTCATCGACCACTCGACGGCGCGGGCGCGCAGCGTTTCATCGTCGATGGTGAGCCCGTACTCGTCGCAATAGCCGCGGATCATGGCCAGGAACGTCGGCTGGTCGCAGTTGTGGAAGCCGAGCCACAGGCCGAAGCGATCGCTGAGCGAGACCTTCTCGTCCACCGCCTCGCCGGGCGAGATGGCGGTGGCGCGCTCGTTCTCCACCATCTCGCGCGGCATCAGGTGGCGGCGGTTCGAGGTGGCATAGAAGATGACGTTCTCGGGCCGCCCCTCGATGCCACCGTCGAGGATGGTCTTCAGCGACTTGTAGCTGGTCTCGTCCTTGTCGAAGCTGAGGTCGTCGCAGAAGACGATGAACTGGGCGTCCTCGTTGGCGATGACGCGCATCAGCCGAGGCAGCCCCTCGATGTCCTCGCGGGCGATCTCGATCAGGACCAGGCGCTTGATGCCGGACTCGCCGCCGGCTTCCCGCAGTGCGTTGATGTGGGCGTGCAGGGCCTTCACCACCGAGCTCTTGCCCATGCCCTTGGCCCCCCACAGCAGGGCGTTGTTGGCGGCGTAGCCGCGGGCGAACTGCAGCGTGTTGTCGAGCAGGATGTCACGCACGTCGTCGATGCCGCGCAGCAGCTCGAGCGGGACGCGCGACACCTTCCTGACCGGCAGCAATCCCCCGGCCGCCGCATCCCAGTGATAGGCGTCGGCATCGGTCAGCACCGGACCGGCAGGCTTCCGGACGGGGGACAGGGCCTCGAGCGAGTCGGCAATACGTGCGAGCGCAGCCGCAATGGCGGCCGATTGTTCTTCAGTCATCAGGGGCGTGAAACCTCGTTCGGGCGCCCGTTGTGCATGAGCCGGAAAGGCTTTGCAATCCTACGGGCGGCCACTATATTCCGCGCGATTTTTACCGGGTGGGACTGCCCAACGCCGGAAACCCGCCCTATATGGGCTAGATCGCCGGCATTCCAACGCCGCCGCCAGGAAACGCAAGGAGCACCCTTAATGTTCATCACCCCCGCATTCGCGCAGGCCGCAGGCGCCGCCCCCGGCGCCGGCATGGGCGCCGGTGATCTGCTGATCCAGTTCGCCCCGATCCTGCTGCTGGTGGTGATCTTCTGGCTGCTGATCTTCCGCCCGCAGCAGAAGCGGATGAAGGCGCACCAGGCCATGCTCTCGGCGATCGCCCGCGGCGACACCGTCGTCACCACCGGCGGCCTCGTCGGCAAGGTGACCAAGGCCGTCGACGGCGAAGACCTCGAGGTCGAGATCGCGCAGGGCACCCGGGTCAAGATCGCCCGCTCCGGCGTGACCGACGTGCGGTCGAAGTCGACCCCGGTCAACGACAACAAGGCTGCGTGAGTGCCTTAATTTGGACGACGGCCGGCCTCATCGCCGGCCGCACGTTTATCTGAACCCCTCGCGGCGCCCGGCAAGGCGCCGTTGCCCCTTGCGGGCAGCAAGGACGTAAAGCCAGACCATGCAGTTCTCGCCGCTTCGGACAGCCTTCATCATCATCGTGTCGGTGCTCGGCATCCTGTTCACGATACCGAGCTTCCTGCCGAAGGACGTGCTGAACGCCTGGCCCGGTTTCCTGCCCAAGCAGACGGTGGTGCTCGGTCTCGACCTGCAGGGCGGCTCCCACCTGCTGGTGCAGGTCAACCGCGAGTCGATCATCAACGAGCGGATCAAGAGCCTCAGGCGCGACGTGCGGCAGGTGCTGGCCAACCAGAACGGCATCGGCAACCTGATCACCACGGGCCCCGACTCGATCACCGTCGAGCTGACCGACCCGACGCAGAAAGACGCCGCGATGTCGGCGCTGCAGGTCCTGCAGAACAACGTCTCGGCCAATTTCGGCGTCGGCGGCACGCCGGAACTCGCTTTCAGCCAGACGCCCGACGGCAGGATCGTCGTGGCGCTGACCCCCGACGGGGTGACGCAGCGCATGTCGGCGCTCGTCGGCCAGTCGATCGAGGTGATCCGCGACCGCGTCGACGCGGTCGGCACCACCGAACCCACCATCCAGCGCCAGGGCCAGGACCGTGTGCTCGTCCAGGTCCCCGGCTTCGGCGACACCGAGCGCCTGATCAAGCTCGTATCGCAGACCGCGCGCCTGACCTTCCATCTCGTCCACCCGACCATGACCGCCGCGCAGGCGGAAGCGCAGGGCGTGCCCTCCGGCTACATGATCATGCCGAGCGACGACGGCGGCGCGGAACTGCTCAACGAGAACATCGAGCTCGGCGGCGAGTCGCTGACCAACGCGGCCCCGGCCTTCGACCAGCAGACCGGCCGTTCGGTGGTGAGCTTCCAGTTCAACACTTCCGGCGCCATCACCTTCGGCCAGATCACCTCGGCCAATGTCGGCAAGCGCTTCGCCATCGTGCTCGACAACAAGGTGATCACCGCCCCCGTGATCCAGCAGCCGATCACCGGCGGCTCGGGCCAGATTTCGGGCAACTTCACGCCGCAGAGCGCCAACGACCTCGCCGTGCTGCTCAAGGCCGGCGCGCTGCCGGCGAGCCTCGACATCGTCGAGCAGCGGTCGGTGGGTCCGAGCCTCGGCGCCGACTCGATCCGCGCCGGCATCACCGCCGGTGCCGTGGCTTCCGCGCTCGTGCTCGCCTTCATGGTCATCGCCTACGGGCTGTTCGGCGTCTTCGCCAACGTCGCGCTCGTGCTCAACATCGTGCTGATCCTGGGCTCGCTGTCGGCCCTCGGCGCGACCCTGACGCTGCCCGGCATTGCCGGTATCGTGCTCACCATCGGCATGGCGGTGGACGCCAACGTGCTGATCTACGAGCGCATGCGCGAGGAGCAGCGGGCCGGCAAGGGCATCCTGGCGTCACTCGATGCGGGCTTCCACCGGGCGTGGGGCACCATCATCGACTCGCACCTGACGCAGCTGATTGCCGCCATTGTGCTCTACTTCCTCGGTTCGGGCCCGATCCAGGGCTTCGCCGTCACGCTGGCCCTCGGCATCCTGACCTCGCTGTTCACCGCCTACACCGTGACCCGCCTGTTCATCTCGCTGTGGTACCGCTGGAAGCGGCCGAAGAAGATCCGCATCCAGCATTTCCGCTTCATTCCGGACGGCACGAAGATCGACTTCATGAAGCTGTCGCGGGTGGCGATCGCCGTCTCCATCGTGCTCACCATCGGCGCTGTCGGGCTGGCCTTCACCAAGGGGTTCAACCTCGGCATCGACTTCATCGGCGGCTCGGCGCTCGAGGTGCAGCATACCGGGCCGGGCAACGCCGATCCGGCGAAGGTGCGCGAGGACCTCGCGCCCCTCGGGCTCGGCGAGGTGCAGGTGCAGAGTTTCGGCACCGACCAGGACCTGCTCGTCCGCATCCAGCTGCAGCCGGGCGGTGACGCCGAGCAGCGGGTGGCGGTCGACAAGGTCACGCAGACGCTCGCGGCGGACAACTACGAGGTCCGGCGAACCGAGGCGGTGTCCGGCACCGTGTCGGGCGAGCTCGCCATCAACGGTACCCTCGCGGTGCTGGTGTCGATGGTCGCGATCCTGATCTATGTCTGGTTCCGCTTCGAGTGGCAGTTCGGCGTCGCCGCCATCACCACCACCGCCCATGACGTGATCATGACGGTGGGGCTGTTCTCGCTGACCGGACTGGAATTCAACCTCAGTTCGATCGCGGCGGTGCTGACCCTGGTCGGCCTGTCGCTGAACGAGACCGTCGTCATCTCCGACCGCGTGCGCGAGAACCTGCGCAAGTTCAAGAAGATGCCCACCCGGGACATCATCAACCTGTCGATCAACCAGACCATCGTGCGCACCTCGCTGACGCAGTTCACGGTGCTGCTGGCGCTGTTCCCGCTGGTGTTCTTCGGCGGCGAGTCGATCCGTGGCTTCACCATCGCCATGACCTTCGGCTCGATCTTCGGCATGTACTCGTCGGTGCTGATCGGCGGCCCGATCCTGATCCTGTTCCATCTCCGGCCGAAGTCGGATGCCACCGACGCCGAGAAGGAAAAGCAGAAGGCGACCAAGGCGAGTACCGGCGGCGCCGTCGTCTAGACCGATGGCTGAGCCGGGGCAGGGGTTCTACCCGTATCAGGCGCAGATCGACGCCTACGGCAACGGCGGCTTCCGCTTTGCCGACATGTCGCACAAGGGCTCGCTCCTGTGCCTGCCCACGGGCATGCACAAGTGGGACGTGACGAGCCCGGCGGAGATCACGCTCGCGAGTCTCCAGCCGGTGTTCGACGCCGCCGATGACATCGACGTGCTGCTGGTCGGACTCGGCCGCGACATCGCCGGCTTCGACCGCTCGATCCGCGAGGCGCTGCGGGCGCACAGGATCATCGTCGAGGCGATCGCCACCGGCGGTGCGGTGCGCACCTACAACATCCTGCTCGGCGAGAAGCGGGCGGTCGGCGCGGCGTTGATCGCCGTCGATACCGTGCGATGAGCGAGGCCGGCGGCTACGCCGCGAGCTTCCTGCGCGAGGCCGACAAGGACCGCTACTTCGCCACGCTGCTGCTGCAGCCCGCGGCTCGCGAGGCGGTGCAGGCGCTCTACGCCTTCGCCGCCGACGTCGCCTCGATCCGGGACCGGGCGCGCGAGCCGGCGGCGGGCGAGATCCGGCTGCAGTGGTGGGTCGATGCGCTGAAGGGCGAGGGCCACGGCAATGTGCGGCAGAACCCGCTGGCCGCAGCGCTGCTCGACGCCATCGCCGCCTACAGCCTGCCCGCCGGGCCGTTGCTGCGCCTGCTCGCGGCGCGCCGCTTCGACCTCTACCACGACCCGATGCCGGACGTTCCGAGCTTCGAGGGCTATGCGGGCGAGACGGTGTCGGTGCTGTACCAGCTCGCCGCCATGGTGCTGAACGGCGGGGCGGAGGTGGAGACCGGCGATGCCGCGGGCCATCTCGGCGTCGCGCACGCACTGGTCGGCCACCTGCGCGCCTTTGGCTACAACGCCTCGGGCGGACGCATCTTCCTGCCGCTGAGCATCTTCGCCGCCAACGGCGTCACCGAGGGGGAGATCCTCGCCGGCCGCAAGAGCGAGGGGCTGCTGGCGGCGCTCGCGCAGGTCGCCGACCTGGCGGAGGAGCACCTCGGCAAGGCCGACGCCGCCATCCGGGCGCTGCCGCGCGAGCTGCGGCCGGCCTTTGCGCCGGTGCCGGTGCTGCGCGGCCAGCTCAAGCGTGCCGCGGCCACCGAGGAGCCGTTCGCCTCGGTGCCGGACCTGGCCGACTGGCGCAAGCTCGCCGCCCTGCAATGGTGGGCCCTGCGCCGGGTCTGACCCTGACGCCTGACTAGGGCTGCCCTACGCCCAGGCGGCGATGTCGTTCAGCGCCCGCGCGGTGATCGCCTCGCGCTTGGCGATCGTCTTCTCGGTGGCTTTCCAGCGTCCGACATGGCCTTCCGGCTTCTCGATCGACACGGGCGGGAAGAGGCCGAAATTGACGTTCATCGGCTGGAAGCTGCGCGCCCCCGAATAGGCCTCGGCCTCGAGGTGCCCGCCGGTGATGTGGTTGACCAGCGCACCCATCGCCGTGGTCTCCGGCGGCACCGCCAGCGTCTCGCCGCGTGCGTCTGCTGCCGCGAGACGGCCGGCCATCAGCCCGACGGCGGCGCTTTCGACATAGCCCTCGACGCCGGTCACCTGGCCGGCGAAGCGCAGCCGCGGCATGGCCTTGAGCTTCAGGTCGGGGCCCAGCACCTTGGGCGAGTTGAGGAACGTGTTGCGGTGCAACCCGCCGAGGCGCGCGAACTGCGCGTTCTCGAGCCCGGGGATCAGCCGGAAGATCTCGGTCTGCACGCCGTAGCGCATCTTGGTCTGGAACCCGACCATGTTCCACAGCGTGCCCAGCGCGTTGTCCTGCCGGAGCTGCACGATGGCGTGCGGCTTCAC
>JBQCFF010000142.1:0-2044 GCA_051959485.1 Devosia sp.
AGAAATCGGGTGACCCTTCCCCCTGCACATGTTTTTATCGGGGAAAACCGACGCGGCCCCCGCGATATTCCGCCCGGGCCGCTCCCGCCATGAATGTGGCGATCAGATCAGTCGATCGGCGGAATTTCTCGCGGTGCCGGCCGGGGCATCGGCTGCAACAGCGGATCGTTCGAAACCGGCAGCCCGGGTATCTGGCCTTCCGGCAGGATGCGCTGCCTTTCCTCGGGCTCGGGAATATCCGCCGGTACCTCGCGCGGCTGGGGCGGATTCGACCGGGACGGCTTGTGCGGGTCTGTCATGACGGCCTCCTTTGGTGCTGTCAGGTCAACGGGCCCTGCCCCGGTTCGTTCCGACCGCAGCGCCGCCGCATTTCCGAAGCGTAATCCAGCCGACCAACTTGTAATGCGGCGTTCCGCGCACGCCTCCCTACATCGCTCCTGCGGTATGCAAACGAAATGGAGTCCCCCCATGACCGAGCCGACACTCAGCCGTCGCCACGCCCTGAAGCTCGTCGCCGTGACTGCCGCCGGCGGTCCGTTGCTGAGCCAGGCCGCCTTCGCGAGCGCCGCGACCGGTGAAGCCACCCTGATGCCCGGCGCCGATGTCTGCCTCCTCACCCCGGAGGTAACGGAGGGGCCCTACTACTTCGACCCCGCCCTCGAACGCGCGGACATCACCGAAGGCACGCAACAGGGCGTGGCCACCACCGTCCGCCTGCAGGTCGTCGATGCCACCTGCAAGCCCATCGAAGGCGCGCGCATCGACATCTGGCACTGCAACGCCGCTGGCCTCTACTCGGGCTACCCGAACCAGACCGGCGGGGTCGATACCACCGGCCAGACCTTCCTGCGGGGCACCCAGTTTACCGCCCCGAGCGGCATCGCCGAGTTCCTGACCGTCTATCCGGGCTGGTACGCCGGCCGCACCACCCACATCCACTTCAAGGTCTTCCTCGATGAGACGACGGTGCTCACAGGCCAGATCTTCTTCCCCGATGCGCTGAGCCAGTTCATCTACCAGAACGTCCCGCCTTACACCGATCGCGGCCACGACCGCGACGTGCTCAACGGCAACGACAACATCGCCCAGCAGGCCACTCGCGCCTCCTTCGCCTACGTGAAGGAGCTCGAGCAACGCTACCTCGTCGCCATGATCATCGGCGTCGACCCCAATGCCGAGCACGCCACCGGCGCTCAAGCCATGCGCCCACCCGCCGGCCCGCCCCCCGATGCCATCGGCGGCCCCGGCGCAACAAATGACGCGGACATCAGCCTGGTGCCGGGCGTCGCAGGCATCCGCTGACCCGGCCGGACCGCTTTCGCGGGGTGAAACAGAGCACCCACACGAAAAGGGAGGCCACGGGCCTCCCTTCAACGTTCCAGCGTACCCTGCCCTCTCAGCCCTCAGCCTGCGCTGCCCCCCAGCCCTCAGCCTGCGCTGCCCTCTCAGCCCTCATCCTGAGCCTGTCGAAGGACGAGGGCCGGGCACAGCCGCTCAGCCCGCCACCGGCTCGCGGCGAGCCTTGGCGGCGTCCTTCTGCTTCTTGTTCCAGCGCTGCTTGTTCGCCTTGGGCGGCACCGCCGGACCCGAGCCGGTCGGCTTCTCCCACCACGCCTGGGCGGTGGCGGGCGCGCCGCCATTTCGCGACACGTTGCTGCCCGTGCCCGAGCCGCCCCGCACCTGCTGCGTGTTGCCGCCCTCGCTTCGCACCGGACGCGCGGCACCGTGGTCGCGCCGCTCGCTCAGGATCGCCGCCTTCTTGGCGCCCGAGAAATGCCGGCCGGCATTGGCCTGCTTGCGCTGGCCGTTCGGCCGCTGCGGCTGCGCCTTAGGCGGCGCGCGGCGGAGCCGTGCCTCGGCGGCCGGGATGGCTTCGCCACCGGCGCCCTTCAGCTCGCCCGTTACCGGCAGCGTCTTGCGGATCAGCCGCTCGACGTCGCGCAGCTTGTCGGTTTCCGTGCCGTCGACCAGCGAGATGGCGAAGCCCGAGGCGCCGTTGCGCGCCGTGCGGCCGATGCGGTGCACGTAGTTCTCGGCGTCGTCC
>JBQCFF010000143.1:0-4391 GCA_051959485.1 Devosia sp.
GCGATGCCGACGACGTGGCGGCGATGCGCGCCGCCATCGGCGACGCCGACCTCGTCTTCAACGGGCTGAACCTGCCCTACCACCAGTGGGACAAGGGCCGGAAGGAGGCCCAGACCGAGCGCGTCATCGCGGCGCTCGGCAACAGCGGCAAGACGCTGCTCTTTCCCGGCAACATCTACAACTATGCCGCCACTGACCGCGTGGTGACCCCAGACCTGCCGCAGCGCCCGCAGACGCCGCGTGGCGAGATCCGCGTGCGGGTCGAGAACCTCTACCGCGCCGCCGCGGCCCGCGGCGACCTCCAGCTGCTGATGCGGCGGGCCGGCGACTTCTTCGGCCCCGGCACCGAGAACGACTGGTTCGACCTCGCCATGATGACCGACGCCAAGAAGAGCAAGGTCGGCCTGATGGGCGTCTGGGGCGTCGCCCATGCCTGGGCCTACCTGCCCGACCTCGGCCGCGCCTTCGTCAAGCTCGCCGAGGCGCGCACCCGGCTCGGCCGGTTCGAGAACTTCCATTTCGCCGGTCACTACGTCACGCCCGAGGCGATGCGCGATGCGATCGCCGCCGTCGCCCCGCCGCGCACCCGCTTCAGCCTCGTGCCGCGCTGGATCTTCCCGGCCATGGGGCTCGTCAACCCGATGATGCGCGAGGTGGCGAAGATGGCCTACCTGTGGGAGCACCCGATGCAGCTGCGCGACCCCCGCCTCGACGCCCTGCTCGGCGATGGCTTCGCCACCCCCTTCGGCGAAGCCGTGGCAGCCACCGCGACCCCGTTCTTCACCGCGGAGCGTGCGGCGGCCTAGAACCCGACCCGGCGGCGGACCTCCGCCGCCGTCCACCCCGCCTCGCGGAGGGAGCGCAGCGACGGCGCCCCCTTCGACTTCGACAGCTTCTTATCCCCCTCGTCCCGGATCAGCGCATGATGCGCGTAGATGGGAGTGGGGAGGTCGAGAAGTTGTTGCAGCAGCACCTGCAGGTCGGTGGCGCGATACAGGTCGCGTCCGCGCGTGACATGCGTCACCCCCTGCGCCGCATCGTCCACCACGACGCTCAGGTGGTAGCTGGTCGGCGTATCCTTCCGCACGATCACCGCATCGCCCCAGTCCTCCGGGTGGAGTTCGCGGGTCGTCGGGTGCCGTTCATCTGTATCGAATCCGCCGTTTTCGGCGTTCAGGTACGGTTCAACTTCATGGCATTGCAGTGGCGAATTGCGGATGGCGAGTGCCTTATTCATGTCGAGCCGCCACGCGGCGCGCTCACCTGCAGCGATCCGCGCGAGCGCCACCTCCCGCGGCATCGACCGGCAGGTCCCGCCATAGCGGGGCGCCCCGTCCGGATCGGTCCCGTCGGCGTGCTGCGCCACCTCGGCCCGGGAGCAGAAGCAGGGATAGAGCAGACCCATTTGCATCAGTTTTTCAAAGGCTTGGGCGTAGATCCCAAAGCGATCCGACTGCCGCAGCACGGGCTCCGGCCAGCTGAGGCCGAGCCAGTGCAGGTCCTCGAAGATGGCGTCGACGAATTCGGGTTTACTGCGGCTCAGGTCGATGTCTTCGATGCGCAAAAGCATCGTTCCCCCAAGGGCTTGCGCCATCCCATGGGTGATCAGCGCCGAATAGGCGTGACCCAGGTGCAGGTAGCCGTTGGGGCTGGGCGCGAAGCGAAAAATAGGCTTTGATGACATCGACATGACTTCTACCACCCTCCCTAACCCTTTGAAAGATCGCCTCGATTCCGCCGAGGCACTGGCCGATCACCTTGCCGCCCTGGTCCGGCTCGACCCGCGCCTCGCCGCGGTGGCCGAACGGGCCGGCGCCTTCGACATCCGCACTTCCCCCGGCGGCTTCGCCGGCCTCGCCCGGATCGTTACCGGCCAGCAGGTGAGCACCCAGTCCGCCGACGCCATCTGGGGCCGCTTCGCGGCGCTCGAAGGTGCCCTCGAACCTGCCGGCTACCTGCTGCTCAGCGAAGAAACCATAAGGAATTCAGGGCAGTCCGGCGCGAAGTACCGCACCATGCGCGCCGTTGCCGAGGCGGTCGCGGCGGGGGAATTCGACTTCGCCCCCCTCGCCGACCTGCCCGCCGAGCAGGCCATCGCCGCCCTCACCCGGCTCAAGGGCATCGGCCCCTGGACGGCCGAGATCTACCTGATGTTCTCGGCCCACCATCCGGATATCTTCCCCGCCGGCGACGTTGCCCTGCAGCGGGCCGTGCAGTGGGCCTTCGACCTCGACGAGAAGCCGCCGGCCAAGGGCCTGATTTCGCTCGCACAATCCTGGTCGCCACACCGCTCCACCGCGGCGCTGCTGTTCTGGCGTTACTATCGCGCGGTGCGCAACAAGGAAGGACTTTCCCTCTCATGACCAAGCTCAACGGCCCGCTGCTGCCGCCCCGCTCGGGCCGCCCCGCCAGCCAGGCGGTGATCCTGCTGCATGGCTATGGCGCCGATGGCAGCGACCTGATCAGCCTCGGCCAGCACTGGGGCCAGCTGCTTCCGGACGCGCTGTTCGTTGCCCCCAACGCGCCAAACCCTTGCGCCGGCTCGCCTTTCGGCTTCGAGTGGTTCCCGCTGAACGTCGATCGCATCGCCGGCCGCATCGAAGGGGCGAAGCAGGCAGCGCCCATCATCCGCGAGTTCCTGGCCGATCTCTGGGAGCAGACCGGCATCCCGCCCGAGCAAACTGTCCTTGCCGGCTTCTCGCAGGGCGCGATGATGGCGCTGCATGTCGGCACGGCCCTCGACCGGGCGCTGGCCGGGATCATTGCCTTCTCCGGCGCCTTCGTCCCCGCCGACGATTTTCATGCCGGCCAGCACGCTCGTCCGCCGGTGACGCTCATCCACGGCGAACTCGATCAGGTGGTCGAGCCGGACTTGTCGCGGCAGGCTGCAACGGAGCTAAGCGCCTCTGGCTACGACGTTTCCCTGCACATCTCGCCCAATACTGCGCATGGCATCGCGCCAGACGGTCTCGACGTCGCCACCAGCTTCCTTGTTGCGCGGCTGAGCTGATCCAGAAAACGAATCGCGCTTCACAGCCATGTCACAGTCGGCGTAGAATATTGTCGATCATGACTAGCCGCGATTCCTGCAACGGGGGCGACAGGTGACAGTCCATGTGTCGCTTGACAGCTGCCCGGCCCTGGTGCTGAACGCCGACTTTCGGCCGCTCAGCTATTATCCATTATCGCTGTGGTCCTGGCAGGATGCCATCAAGGCGATCTGCCTCGACCGCGTGAACGTCGTTTCGACCTACGACCGGGTGATCAAATCCCCCAGCTTCGAGATGCTGCTGCCCAGCGTCGTGTCGCTGAAGGACTACGTGCGCCCGGCACGGCATCCGGCCTTCACCCGGTTCAACGTCTTCCTGCGCGACAAATTCCAGTGCCAGTACTGCGGCTCGCGCGAGGACCTGACCTTCGACCACGTCATCCCGCGCTCGAAGGGCGGGCGCACCACCTGGGAGAACGTCGTCGCCGCCTGCGCGCCGTGCAACCTGAAGAAATCGAACCGGCTGCCAAGGGAAATCAAGATGTTCCCGATGCAGTCGCCCTACCAGCCGACGGTGCACGACCTGCACAATAACGGCCGGTCGTTCCCGCCCAACCACCTGCACCAGAGCTGGCTCGACTACCTGTACTGGGACATCGAACTGGAGCCGTAGGACTCTCGGGTTGCGGTGGCGTGACTAGTGCGCAGGCGACGGCAACAGGTCGTTCTCTACAACCAGGTTGGACGCCCCCTCCACCAGCCTTCGGCCGGTCCCCCTCCCCCGCGATCGCGGAGGAGGATCACAGCGACGTCGGTGCTTGCCAGTGTTGACAGGGCGGTGAACTCTCCATGCTCCTCCACCGTCGAAGACGGGGGAGGGGGACCATGCGCAGCATGGTGGAGGGGGCGTCTGGCCCCGAATGCCTCAGACCTTCAGCGGCCCGACCATCTGCTCGGGCTTCACTTCGGCGTCGAACTCCTCGGCCGTCAGCAGCCCCAGCTCGAGCGCGCTTTCCTTGAGGGTAAGGCGCTTCTTGTGGGCGTTCTTGGCGATCTTGGCGGCGTTGTCGTAGCCGATCTTGCGGTTGAGCGCCGTCACCAGCATCAGCGACTGGTCCACCAGTTGCTTGATGCGCGCCTTGTCGGGCTCGATGCCGACGGCGCAGTGGTCGTTGAAGCTCTTCGCCGCATCGGCCAGCAGCCGCACTGACTGCAGGAAATTGTAGGCGATCACCGGCTTGAAGACGTTGAGCTCGAAATTGCCCTGGCTCGCCGCAAAGCCGATCGCCGCATCGTTGCCCATCACCTGCACGGCGACCATGGTGGTCGCCTCGGCCTGCGTCGGGTTGACCTTGCCCGGCATGATCGACGAGCCCGGCTCGTTCTCGGGAATGGTGATCTC
>JBQCFF010000144.1:0-9028 GCA_051959485.1 Devosia sp.
CTCGGGAACAGCTCGGCGAACTTGTCGAGGCCGGTGCCGTTCGGCATCGCCGCCGTCACCGCTACGATCCGGTCGTCGGCCTTCGCTTCGGCGATCAGCGCCTGCGCGAACACCGAGGTATAGCTCGGCGCGTTGCTCTGCGGCTTCGCCTGCGCGCCGGTGATGACGTTGAACTTGTTGACGCCGTGGTACTTGTCGGCGGAGTGCTCCGCCGGGGCGTAGCCCTTGCCCTTCTTGGTCACCACGTGGACCAGCACCGGCCCGCCCTCGTGGTTCTTGACGTTGCTCAGCACCTCCAGCAGGTCGCCGAGGTTGTGGCCGTCGATCGGGCCGACGTAGAAGAAGCCGAGCTCCTCGAACAGCGTGCCGCCGGTGAAGAACGAGCGGGCGAACTCCTCGGTCTTGCGCGCCGCCTCGTGCACCACGCGCGGCATCTTCTCGGTGATCGATTTCGCGGTGTCGCGGAAGCCGCGGTAGAACGGCCCCGAGACGAGCTTTGCGAGATACGAGCGCATCGCCCCGGTCGGCGGCGCGATCGACATGTCGTTGTCGTTGAGGATCACCACCAGCCGGGCGTCCATCGCCCCGGCATTGTTCATCGCCTCGTAGGCCATGCCGGCCGACATGGCGCCGTCGCCGATCACCGCGATGACGTTGCGCCGCTCGCCCTTCAGCTCGCTGGCCACCGCCATGCCGAGCCCGGCGGAAATCGAGGTGGAGGAATGGCCGGCGCCGAACGGGTCGTACTTGCTCTCGGCGCGGCGGGTGAAGCCGGAGAGCCCGTGCTTCTGCCGCAAGGTCCGGATCCGGTCGCGCCGGCCGGTCAGCACCTTGTGCGGGTAGGCCTGGTGCCCCACGTCCCAGATCAGCCGGTCGTTCGGGGTGTCGAAGGTGGCATGGATGGCGACGGTCAGCTCGACCACGCCCAGGCCGGCGCCCAGGTGCCCGCCGGTCACCGACACGGCGTCGATGACCTCGCTTCGCAGCTCGTCGGCAACCAGCTTCAGTTCGTCGCGCGACATCGCCTTGAGGTCAGCCGGTGAGCTGACCTTGTCGAGAGTAGGGGTAGAGGGCTTGTCCACCAGTGCCGATCCTTTGCCCGAGCGGGGCCGGGTCCGCACGCAGACTTAGAGCGTCGGCGGGCTCAATGCAACGCCGGCGGGCCGGTTTCAGAGCCCCGCGACCAGTTGCGGTGTACCGGTCGCGAACCGGTCGTAGGCCGGAATTGCGGCATTGTCGGGAACGAAGCCGACCCGACCGGTCAGCGGCCCGAGCTCGGTGCCCTTGTCGAGATAGCCCTCGGCCTCGCTGAGCACGGCCCAGAAGCCGTCGGTCATCATCACCGGCTGCACCAGGGTCTCGTTCACGTGGTCGATTTCCGGCGCCACCAGCTCGGCTTCACGCGCCGCGATCGAGCCGTTCGGCTGGCGGCTGAGCACCAGGTCGGCCAGCGCGGCCTGCATCGGCTGGCTCTTCGGCGTGCCGCTCAGCGCGTCGAAGGTCAGGTCGAACATGCCGTTCAGCTCGTCGCCTGTCCCGAGCGAGGCGGTTTGGATCTCGCTGGCCGGCTCTGCCTTGTGGCGCGGCTTGAGCGGCACGTCCGCCGTGGTCTCGCGCTCGATGATCATTTTCAGTGCCTGCTCGGCGCCCGGATCGGGGTTGGTCGGCACGTAGGCGGTCACCATGGTCTCGCCGGTCGCGGCGCCCCTCGGCGTCATCAGCGTCCGCGGCTTCGGCATCGGGTCGATGGCGTCGAGCGCGGCGAGCGCCGTCTGCCCATCGTCGGCGCGGGTCGACGACCGGGTCGCCAGCCTGACGCGTTCGGATTTTGTCGCCGGCACCGGGGCGCCGAGCTTATCCCACTCCGAATAGTCGCCGCTGGCGACGCCGAGCCCGGCCGGCCGGCGGACCGGTACCGCCGCGGCGACCTCGAAGGTCGGGACCACGCGCTGCGCCGGGTCCTCGGCCGAGGCCAGCAGCGTCCGCTCGCCATAGAGGTCGGCCGGCTTGGTCGCGGGGATCGGCGCCACGCTGCCGGTCGCGTCGGCGAGCATGATGCCCGGATCGGTCTCGAAGCTCACGGCGCCGTTGCAGGGCACGGCGTGGCACTTGGTCCACTGGGCCTGCGCATAGGCGCGCCCGTCGTTCGAGAGCGGCTTGCCGTCGGTGGGCAGGTGCAGCGTCTTGCCGTCGGGGAAGACCTTCTTCAGCTGCGCGCGGGTCATGCGGGGCCAGGCGCGGACGCTGCCGGTGTCGACGTGTACGAACGGGCTGCCGGAGGTCGGATAAAAGCCGACGCCGCCGACCTGGAACTTCATCGCCGCCTCGCGCAGCTTCGAGAGGTTCACCCCGGGGATGAACACGTCCATCGCCTTGCCCTTCATGTGCTGAGAGTTCTCAGCCACGCCGGAGGACTTGGCGCGCAGCATGTTGTTGGTCTTGGGCGAGCGGTAGGAGGAGACGATGTTGATCGGCTGCTTGCCGCCCACGGCGCCGTAGATCTGCCAGAGCAGGTCGAACAGGGCCGGGTCCATGTCGGTCGGTTCCTTGGTGCGCCAGTCGGCCAGGAACACGTTCAGCTGCCGCAGCACCGATTTGTCGTAGGCGCCGTTGCGCTTGAAGGTGAACGACGCGGTCTGGCCGGTATGGGTGTGGTGCAGCCACAGGGTGCGGTCGCCCGAGCCCGCGTTCTGCACGGCATTGGCCGGCAGCACCGCCGGCGGCATCAGGATAGTCAGCGCCATCGTCGCGGCCATCAACAGCCGCGGCAGCTTGCGCAACGTTCCCACCAGTTTTCCCGCCACGCCCCGATAGCCCGCAGTCGACCCAAAGTAGACATTGAGATTAGCGGCAACCTGATGAGGATCGGTTAACGCTAATGTCCGGTTACGACCTGGGGCCGATCACCGGTCCGTGAGTTTCTATGCATGAAATCCGGCTGAACCAAGGCCGAATTCCTAAGTAGCCGTAAACGCTTGGCAAGTCGCCCTAAAGCAGAGGGGCCGGCCGCATGGCGCGACCGGCCCCGTATCCTAGTACGCTGATGCGGCCCGGCCTAGAGCCCCAGCAGCTCAATCAACTTCTTGTTGGCGCCGTAGAGGTCGCCGTAGGAGCGGATGGTGCCGTCCTCGCTGACGCGCAGCGTGAAGTAGCTGAGGTGCACCGGAATGTGGTTCGAGAGGTTGAACCACCGCTCCTTGGCGCCGAAGGCGGCTTCCAGTGTGGCGACGTTCAGTTCCGGCTCGAGCTTCAGCAGCGCGTCGGCGAACTCCATCGGGTTCTCCACCCGCACGCAGCCATGCGAGTAGGCGCGGAAGGCGCGGCTGAACAGCGACTTCGAGGGCGTGTCGTGCAGGTACACGTCGTGCTGGTTGGGGAACAGGAACTTGATCTGGCCCAGCGCATTGCCGCGGCCCGGCCGCTGCCGGATGTGGAACTGGTTGATGTTGGTCTGCGTCCAGTCGACGGCGGCGGCGTTGATCACCTTGCCGCCGTACAGCATCTCCATGTTCTGGCTGTCGAGGTAGCCGGGGTTGGAGATCAGGTGCGGCTTGATCTCGTTGACGGCGATCGAGCTCGGCACGTTCCAGTACGGGTTGACGACGATGTGCTTGATCGAATTGTTGAACACCGGCGTCTGGTTCTGCGGCCGGCCGACGACGACGCGGGTGGTATAGACCACCTCGCCGTCCTTCTTGATCCACAGCCTGAACTCGGGGATGTTCACCTCGACTTCGAACTTGCCGTAGTCGTTCGGCTCCCAGCGCCACCGCTCCATGTTGGCGATGATGTCTTCCTTGGTCGTGGTCGAGCCGCCGTTCAGCGCCGCGATCGTCGCCGGGCCGACGATGCCGTCGGCTTCGAGCCCGAGGCTCTTCTGGAACGCCGCCACCGCCTCGACCAGCGGCTTGTCGTAGTTGATGTCGGCAGCCGCCTCGGCCCCGGCCGTCTCGGGAATGTCGGGCTCGGGCACGTCGAGGCGCTGGCGCAGCAGCGTCACCCGCTCGTCCTTCATGCCGGGCCGCAGCGTCACGCCATCGGGGATGGTCACCGCAGCGTCTATCACCGGGCCGTCGTAGAACTTCGCGAGCGCGGTGCGCAGGGCCACGAACTCGCGCTGTGTCGGCGACAGATCGAGCAGGATCTGCCCCGGATCGGCGCTCGCGGCGAGCTGCATCAGCAGCTCGGCGCCAGTGATCTTCTTGGGCTCGAGCGTCCAGGTGTTGTTCACATCCAGCGGATTCACCCGGCCGCCATAGGCGTCCTGCGCGTACTTGAGCGCCGCCGCGGAGAACGCCGTCTCGAGCGCCGCGAGTTTTGCCGGGTCGGTGCCGGCCGCGGCCGGGTCGAGGTCGGCGGTCAGGTAGTCGGCGGGGCGGAAGCCTTCGAGCTCGGAGCGCTTGAACACCTCGATGATCTTCTCGGCATTGGCCGAGAACACCACCTTGCCGTCGGCCTCCTGGCTCAGCCAGAGCGGCTCGAAATGCCGCGCCCCATAGAAGAAGTAGAGCTTCTGCGTCTGCTCGTAGGCGCGGGTACCCTTCTGCGCCGTCGAGTAGGAGTCGGAGAGGCCGGCCTTGATGATCCGGGCAAGCTCGGTGCGCGGCGGCGCGATCACCACCCGGGTCGCCTCGACACCTGCCACGTTCACGATTTCCTGGGACAGCGCCGCGCCGGCGGGCGCCGCAACCGCAATCGTGCCTGCCAGCAGCAGGGCCTTCAGCTTAGCCATTAAGTACTCCGTACCCGGAACCGGGGGGCTCGCAAACGGTAGGCGACACGAGGAGGGTGTTTCGCCTGCATGATAGTTGCGCTTAGCCCCAAAAGTTTAACGCTGGCAATTCCTCGCGACTTTGTGAGACCGGCCTGTGGATTTGCTGCAACGGCAGGGGGTGGCGCCCTATGCCGCGTCGCGCTCCAGCCCCTCGTCGAGCCCGTATTCCCGCAGCTTCCGGTAAAGTGTCGACCTGCCGATGCCGAGCGCCCGGGCCACCCGCGACATGCGGTAGCCGTAGTGCTGCAGCGCGAAGCCGATCAGTTCGCGCTCGACGTCGGCAAGGGTGGCAACTTCGCCGTTGCTGGCCATGAACCGGTCGGCGACCACAGCCTGCTTCGCATCCTCGCGTCTGAACACACTGGCGTCGTCGATATGAACCGGGGCTGAAAGGGCAGGGGCCGCATTGACGAGCTTCAGCGCCTCGGCCCGACCGTTGTTCAGCGCCACGATCTGCGGGAAGTCGGCGCTTTCGAGATACGCGCCGTCGCTCAGCACCACGGCGCGATACACGGCGTTCTCGAGCTGCCGGATGTTGCCCGGCCAGTTGTAGGCCTTGAGCAGGTTCAGCGCCGGCTCGGAAATGCCGACGATGCGCTTGCCCGCCTCGGCCGCCAGCCGCGCCATGAAGTGCTGCGCCAGCAGCGGAATGTCCTCGGTGCGGTCGCGCAGCGGCGGCACGTAGATCGGGAACACGTTGAGCCGGTAGTAGAGGTCCTCGCGGAAGCCGCCGGCCTTGGTGAGGTTCAGCAGCCGCCGGTTCGTCGCCGAGATGATCCGCACGTTGACGCGCATCGGCCGGTCGGCGCCGACGGGCTCGATCTCGCCCTCCTGGATCACCCGCAGCAGCTTCACCTGCACGTCCATCGGCAGCTCGCCGACCTCGTCGAGAAAGATGGTGCCGCCGTTCGCCTCGAGGAATTTGCCCGCATGGTCCGACACGGCGCCGGTGAAGGCGCCCTTCCGGTGCCCGAACAGCGTCGACTCGACGAGGTTGGGCGGGATCGCGCCGCAGTTCACCGCGACGAACGGCCGGCCGGCGCGGTCGCCCGAGCCCTGGATCACCCGCGCCACCAGTTCCTTGCCGACGCCCGTCTCGCCCTCGATCAGCACCGGGATCGGGCTCTTCGCCGCCTTGCCGCAGAGCGAGATCACCCGGTCCATGGCCGGCGAGCGGGTCACCAGGTCGGCGACGCCGAGGTGGCCGCCGAGCCGGCTGCGATCGGTCCGCACCAGCGATTCGAGTTCGCCGACCCGCAGCGCATTGCGCAGCGAAATGATCATCCGCTCCGGCGCCACCGGCTTCACGAAGAAGTCCGCCGCGCCCTGCCGCATGGCGCTGACCACCGTGTCGAGCGAGGAGTGCGCGGTCTGCACGATCACCGGCGTCGCCAGCCCTTCGCGACGCATGGCGTCCATCACGCCCATGCCGTCGAGGTCGGGCATCACCAGGTCGAGCACGATCACGCCGATGCCGGGATCGGAGCGCAGCAGCTCCAGCGCCTGCTGCCCGCCCGTCGCGGTCACGGCCTGGAACCCGGCCTTTGCGGCGACCTCCGACGTCAGCCGCAGCTGCACCAGGTCGTCGTTAACAATCAGAACACGCGCCACAAGACCCCCAATACCCTGTCCTTGGCGCAACCCGGCCGACCCAACCGAATCGCGCTGTACCGTTTTGAGGCATCGTGCCGCGCGGGAGTTAAGGCGCGATTAAGGCTAACGAATTGGGTTTCAGTAGGCAGCTTCGCGCTGGTGCTTGAGGCCTACGATCAGCACGTGATCCGGCAACACCTCGTAGAGCAGCGTGTAGCCCTCGTTTCCGAAGGGTACAACGAGCTCCCGATATTGATCCGGCGCCTTGCGATAGGGTCTTCCGCTGCTCGGAAAGTCCCGCAGACGGTCGCCGGCAGCCAGAATGGTTTCGGCGGCGCGCTCGGCGGCAATCGGACTCTTGTCGCTCAAGAACTGAACGCGAAACTCAAGGTCGCTCAGCGATCTAGGCGACCACTCGACCCTAAGCCTTCGACTCAAGTGTGAGCCTTCGGTCGTGGCGGTCGCTCACCACGGGCAACCTTCCGAAGCCAGTCCGATACCTCTTCCTGGGTCAGATGAAGGCCGGTTTCCCGGTACTCGCGTGACCGGTCTTGCAGTTCTGCGAGCCACTCATCCTCGGTTTCCGAATGCTCCAGGAGCATGCGAACCGCCATGTTCACCAACTCGGTGGGCGGCACTTGCTGGCGCGCTGCCATACGCTGCAGGCGCTTCTCGAGGTCCTCGGACAAGACATGTCCATGTGCGAGGTGCTTGTTCATGGCGTCACCCTAGCACACCGCGCCACCGCTTCCCAACCATCCGCGGCGTGGCTAAGGTCCGGCCCGCAATTCCAGCCGAGGTGAGACATGGATTTCCGCAACTTTTCGCGCGCTCCGGAGGCGGCCTCGCAGAAGGGCCACAACCAGCTCGGCGAGCTGCCCACCTGGAACCTCGCGGACCTCTATCCGGCGAACGATTCGCCGCAGCTCAAGGCCGACCTCAAGGCAGCGCAGGACGAGGCCAGGGCGTTCGAGGCCGACTACAAGGGCAAGCTCGACGCGCTGGCGAAATCCGGCAGGCTGATCGAGGCCGTCAAACGCTACGAGGCGCTCTCCGACCTCACCGGCAAGCTCGGCTCCTACGCCTTCCTGCAATACGTGCGGAACACCCAGGAGCCCGACAAGGCCAAGTTCCTCGGCGATCTCAGCCAGGCGCTGACCGACCTGTCGACCGGCCTCATCTTCTTCGGCCTCGAGCTCAACCGGATCGAGGAGTCCACCTTCGAGGCCGCCTTCGCGCAGGATCCCGGGCTGGCGCGCTACCGCCCCTGGTTCACCGAGTTGCGCAAGGCCAAGCCGTATCAGCTCGATGACCGGATCGAGGCGCTGTTCCACGAGAAGTCGGTCACCGGCGCCGCCGCCTGGAACCGCCTGTTCGACGAGACCATGGCCGGCCTGAAGTTCGTGGTCGAAGGCGAGGAGCTGAACCTCGAATCCACCCTCACCCTGCTCTCGGACAAGGACGAGGTGAAGCGCGAGGCGGCGTTCGGCGGCCTCTCCAAGACCCTGCACAGCAATGCGCGGCTCTTCACCCACATCACCAACGTCCTCGCCAAGGACAAGGAAATCTCCGACCGTTGGCACGGCTTCCAGGATATCGCCGACAGCCGCCACCTCGAGAACTCCGTGGAGCGCGAGGTCGTTGACGCGCTGCAGAGCGCGGTGCGCGAGGCCTATCCGCGCCTCAGCCACAAATACTACGCCATGAAGGCGAAGTGGTTCGGCAAGGAGCAGCTCAACGCCTGGGACCGCAACGCGCCGCTCCCCACTTCGGACGACCGGGTCTACGACTGGCAGACCGCCAGGGATACCGTGCTCGAAGCCTATGGCCGCTTCTCGCCGCAGCTGGTCGAGCTCGCCGAGCCGTTCTTCAAGCGCGGCTGGATCGACGCGCCGACGAAAGACGGCAAGTCCCCCGGTGCGTTCGCGCATCCCACCGTGCCCTCGTCGCATCCCTACCTGATGCTCAACTACCTCGGCAAAGCGCGCGATGTGATGACGCTGGCGCACGAGCTCGGGCACGGCGTGCACCAGGTGCTGGCGGGCGGGCAGGGGGCGCTGATGGCGCCGACGCCGCTCACGCTGGCGGAAACCGCCTCGGTGTTCGGCGAGATGCTCACCTTCCGCTCGATGCTGGACAAGACCACCGACCCCAGGCAGCGCTTCGCCATGTTGAGCTCCAAGGTCGAGGACATGCTCAACACCGTGGTGCGGCAAATAGCCTTCTATACCTTCGAACGAGAGGTCCACACCGCCAGGAAGCAGGGCGAGCTCACCACGCCGGATCTCAACCGCATCTGGCTTGATGTGTCGAAGGAGAGTTTAGGCCCGGCAGTCAAGCTTAACGAGGGCTACGACATCTTCTGGGCGTACATTCCGCACTTCATCCATTCGCCCTTCTACGTGTACGCTTACGCCTTTGGTGACTGTCTTGTGAACTCGCTCTACGCACAGTATGAGAGGGCGAATGAGGGCTTTGCGGAGCGCTATCTGGAGCTCCTGAAGGCCGGGGGAAGCAAGCATCATTCCGAGCTGCTCGCGCCCTTCGGGCTCGATGCGCGCGATCCCCAGTTCTGGTCGCTGGGCCTCTCGATGATCGAGCGGCTGATCGGCGAACTGGAAGCCACGTCGCCGAACTGACCAAAGAGGACCTAGATGGCCA
>JBQCFF010000145.1:0-4419 GCA_051959485.1 Devosia sp.
TCGGGGAACAGCGCCTGGTGCGGCAGGTGCCGCAGCTGGTGCGCCTCGCCCTGGGCGCGGCGGAGCACGGCGTTCATCAGCTTGGCGAAGGGCTGCGCGCGGCTGTCGCGGCGGGCCGCCTCGACGGCGAGGAAGATGGCGGAGTGGTCGCCCAGCTCGGGCAGGAACACCAGGTGCGCCAGCGCGAGGCGAAGGATCGGCTCGAACGGCCCGGATTTCTTCGGCACGCCGCGATCGAGATAGCGGGCCAGCATCAGGTCGATCTGGCCGTGCCGGCGCAGCGCCGTGGTGACCAGCCGGTTGGCCAGCGCCCGGTCGCGCCCGTCCTCGATCTCGGCGGGCGAAAAGGGGGCGAAGTTCGCTCCCCTCAGCACCTCGCCCAGCCGCTCGGCGGCGAGCAGCCGGAGCGCGAGCCCCGGCGGGTTCTTCTGTCGTTTCAAACTCTGTCCTCGGGCGCGGGTCTCAGCCCCAGGGGCCACGGCGCCAGCCTTCGTCGGCCTCGGTAGCACCGGTCGAGGGCACGCGCCAGCCGCCACCGTTGGCTCGCGGGGCAGTGCCAGGCGGCGGGCTGAAGCGCGGCGGCGGCCGGCGGCCGGTGGAATCCACCCGCATCTCGCCGGCCAGCTTCTGCAACGCGGCGATGCGGTTGTGGACGTCCGGGTGGGTGGAGAACAGGTTGTCCATGCGCTGCCCGGACAGCGGGTTGAAGATGTACATGTGCGCCTGCGCCGGGTTGCGCTCGGCCTGGACGTTGACCGTTCGCTGCGCCAGCTGGCTGATCTTGCTCAGCGCCGAGGCGAGCGACAGCGGGTCGCCCATGATGTGGGCCCCGTCCTTGTCGGCCTCGTACTCGCGGGTGCGGCTCACCGCCATCTGCACCAGCATGGCCGCGATCGGCGCCACCAGCACGGCGAGCAGCGCGCCGAACGGGCCGAGCGGGTTGTTGCGACTGTTGCCGCCGCCGAAGAACAGGCCGAACTGCGCCAGCATCGAGATCGCGCCGGCGAAGGTCGCGGTGATCGTCATGGTCAGCGTGTCGCGGTTCTTGATATGCGCCAGCTCGTGGCTGATCACCGCCGCGACTTCCCGCGGCTCGAGGTAGCGCAGCAGGCCCGAGGAGACCGCGACCGCGGCGTTCTCGGGGTTGCGGCCGGTGGCGAAGGCGTTCGGCTGGTCGGTATCGATGACGTAGAGCTTCGGCGTCGGGATGCCGGCCCGCTGGCTCAGCGCCTCGACCGTGCGGTAGAGGTCGGGCTGCTGCTGGGGATCGACGGGGAAGGCGTTCTGCATCCGCAGCACCAGCTTGTCGGCGTTCCAGTAGCCGAACAGGTTGGTGAGCGCGGCAAAGCCGAACGCTATCAGCATGCCGTTCTGGCCACCGACGACATAGCCCACCGCCATGAAGATGGCCGTGAGCGCCGCAAGCAGCACGGAGGTGCGGAAGAAGTTGAGCATGAGCCGTAACTCTTGTACCTCGAATGGTGTTATCGCCCAATAGATGGGAGGGCGGCCGGTTCCCGGCAAGGGAAGCCGCTCAAAGGGTAATGCCGATGACCGACGATCCAGTTCCACCCGCCCCGAAGCCGTTGCCGCCCGCCGCCGCCCGTGCCCTGGCGGAAGGCGAGGCCCGTCGCGCCGAGATCGACCGCAAGGCGGCCGAAGGCAAGGACGAGCGCGGCGGCCGCGGCGGCCTCGACCCGGCGCGCTATGGGGACTGGGAGATCAAGGGACTGACGGCGGATTTCTGAGGGCCGCCCTGTCCAGCTTGGCGAGCGTTGCTCCCCCCACCCCAGCTTCACTAGCTCACTGACGTTCGCAAGTTTCGCTACCCTCCCCACCAGGGGGAGGGAGTTCCCGTTGCTTGCCCTGTGTCACTGGTCTCCCTCCCCCTTGTGGGGAGGGTAGCAGAGCTTGGCGGCTCGGCCGCCTAGCGGCGCTGGGGTGGGGGTAATCCCCATCTGGTCGGTCAACGGCAGTCCCGCCCTGCGGCGGGCACGGGCCTTGTTGGCCCTGAGCCGTTGACCGGGGTGTGCAGCCCACGTTGGTTGCGAGTGGGAAGCCTCTGTGGCGGACAGGAGGCCCGTGGGCTGCACGCCGCGAGCAGCGGCGGAACGGAGGGCCGGGCGGCCCGGCCCTCCGGCAGTCGGACCCGCGCGGGGCAAGGGGAGGTCGTCTCCCCCGCGCGGGCCAAGGTGGCTCAGTTGTAGGCGCGCTCGCCGTGGCTCGAGATGTCGAGGCCGTCGGTTTCCGCCGAGTCCGGCACCCGGACGCCGCCGAACACCGCCTTGACGATCAGCATGGCGACCAGTGCGACGATGGCCGACCAGGCGATGGCGACGACCACCGCGAGGAACTGCGTGCCGAGCTGGCCGGCCATGTTGTAGTCGGCCGCGCCGAAGCCGCCGAGCGACGGGGCCGCGACGATGCCGGTGCCGATGGCGCCGACGATGCCGCCGACGCCGTGGATGCCGAACACGTCGAGGCTGTCGTCGTATTTCAGCCTCGGCTTGAGGGTGACGACCGCCCACAGGCAGACGAGGCCGGCAACCGCACCGAGCACGATGGAGCCGACCGTGCCGGCAAAACCCGCCGCCGGGGTGATGGCGACGAGGCCGGCCACGGCCCCCGACGCGGCGCCCAGCAGCGAGGCATGGCCGCGGCTGAACTTTTCGGCCAGCGCCCAGGCGATGCCCGCCGCCGCCGGGGCGGTGATGGTGTTGAGGAAGGCCTGGGCCGAGACGCCGTTGGCCGCCAGCGCCGAGCCGGCGTTGAAGCCGAACCAGCCCACCCACAGCAGGCAGGCGCCGATGAAGGTGAAGGTGAGGTTGTGCGGCGGGATCGGCTCCTTGAGGAAGCCGGTGCGCGGCCCGAGCACGATCGCCGCGACCAGCGCCGCGACGCCCGAGTTGATGTGCACCACGGTGCCGCCGGCGAAATCGAGCGCCCCCATGTTGAAGAACAGGCCCGGCCCCGACCACACCATGTGGGCGATCGGCAGGTAGGAGAAGGTGAACCAGATGGCGAGGAACAGCATCACGGCGCCGAACTTCATGCGCTCGGCGATGCCGCCGACGATCAGCGCCGCAGTGATCGCCGCGAAGGTGAGCTGGAACACCACGAACACCAGCTCCGGAATGGAGCCGCTGATCGAATCCGGCTTCACGGCGCCGACGAACAGGTTGGAGAAGTCGCCGATGAACGCCGACAGCCCGCCCTCCCCGGCCCCCCCGAAGGCGAGCGAATAGCCATAGACCACCCACAGCAGGGCAATCATGCAGAAGCCCATGAACACCTGGCTGAGCACCGACAGGATGTTCTTGGCGCGCACCAGGCCGCCATAGAACAGCGCGAGCCCTGGAATGGTCATCAGGATGACGAGCAGCGTGGAGACCAGCATCCACGAGGTATCGCCGGTATCGATGGTCGCGACTGCCGCTGCCGCTTCGGCCGCCGGCGCGGCAGCGTCCTGCGCGATGGCGGGCGCGGAGAGCGCCAGCGCCGCCAGAGCCCCCAGCCCGGCCAGCTTGGACAACTTGGTTTGTGTCATTGTTGTTTTCCCCAGAGTGAGCGGCATCACAGCGCCGCCGCGCCGGTTTCGCCGGTGCGGATGCGGGTGACGGCCAGGAGGTCGAGCACGAAGATCTTGCCGTCGCCGATGCGGCCCGTCTGGGCGCTCTCGCGGATGGCCGTGACGATGTCGTCGGACATGGCATCGTCCGCCGCGATCTCGAGCTTCAGTTTTGGCAGGAAGTGCACCGCGTATTCGGTGCCGCGGTAGATTTCGGAGTGGCCCTTCTGGCGGCCATAGCCCTTCACTTCGGTCACGGTCATGCCGTGCACGTCGAGCGAGTTGAGGGCCTGGCGGACCTCTTCGAGCCGCGACGGTTTGATGATTGCAGTCACCAGCTTCATGGATGCCCCTTTCGAACCCGGTTGGACGGTTCCAATCGCCCAAAGCAGACTCAAGCGCCGTGCCAGTTCGGGGCGACGGCGCTACAGCTCTGTTTTGGCTGCTGAATTTTCCTCCTGGCTCGCGGCGGCGGGATTTCTCGCCTGATCTCCTGCCTGATTGCTGCCTGAACATTAAGCAATGTCGTACGACCTGCCTAATACGTGGGCAGAACAGGCGGTAAGGCGGTGGCGTGACTTGCAGCGGCGGCGGCAACGCGCGAAAGAACAGGGACAACCGGCGACGAGGGTTCCCATGAGCGAGCACCCCTACGACATCGTCATCGTGGGCGGCGGGCCGGCCGGCCTGACGCTGGCTCTCGCCCTCACCCGCGCCATGCGCGGGCTGAAGCTGGCGCTGGTCGACCGCCGGCCGTTCAGCGTGCCGCCCGACCAGCGCGCCTCGGCCATCGCCGCCGGGGTGCGGCGGGTGTTCGAGCAGCTGGGCGTCTGGGGCGCGGTGGCGCCGCT
>JBQCFF010000146.1:0-5304 GCA_051959485.1 Devosia sp.
CCAACGCCTCGCTGCGCGACATGCTGGCCCGCTTCAACCGCCGAACCAAGCGCGCCTCCAAGACCCAACAGATGCTCGAGATCACCCTCGACATCTTCCTGGCCAGGAAGCGCCTCGCGAGTCCGACGTGAACAGTCCCCCTTCATGGGGAGGGTTGGGGAGGGGCCGTCCGGCCGGGTGCCTACAGCACGAAGCGGCTGAGGTCGGTGTCGGCGGCCATCTTGCCGATGCGGTCGTTGACGTAGGCGGCGTCGATGCGGATCGTCTGGCCGGTCTTGTCGGGAGCCTCGAACGAGATGTCCTCGACCAGCCGCTCCATGATGGTGGAGAGCCGGCGGGCGCCGATGTTCTCGACCGTGGCGTTGACGTGCACCGCCGCGTCGGCAATCGCCTCGATCGCATCCGGGGTGAAGTCGAGGGTCAGGCCCTCGGTCTTCATCAGCGCCACGTACTGCTTGATCAGGCTGACATCGGTGGAGTTGAGGATGTTGATCAGGTCCTGCCGGTCGAGGGCCTTGAGCTCGACCCGGATCGGCAGGCGGCCCTGCAGTTCCGGCAGCAGGTCGGAGGGCTTCGAGACGTGGAACGCGCCCGAGGCGATGAACAGGATGTGGTCGGTCTTCACCGGCCCGTACTTCGTGGCGACGGTGGTGCCTTCGATCAGCGGCAGCAGGTCGCGCTGCACGCCTTCGCGGCTCGGACCCTGCCCGATGCCTTCGCGGTTCGCCACCTTGTCGATCTCGTCGATGAAGGCGATGCCGTTGTTCTCGACGAGCTCCACGGCTTCCCGGTTCAGCGCGTCCTGGTCGAGCAGCTTGTCGGCTTCCTCGGCCATCAGCGGCAGGTGCGCGTCCTTGACCTTCACCTTGCGCTTGACGCCGCGGCCGCCAAACGCCTTGCCCAGCATGTCCTGGATGTTGATGACGCTGGCGCCGGGCATGCCGGGTATCTCGAAACCGCCCTGCGGCGCCTGCGACGTCAGCTCGATCTCGATCTCGCGGTCGTCGAGCTCGTTGCTGCGCAGCTTCTGCCGGAACGAGTCGCGCGTCGACGGAGTGGCCGACGAGCCGACCAGCGCATCGAGCACCCGCTCCTCGGCGTTCTGGTGCGCCTGCGCCTGCACCTCGTGGCGCTTCTTGTCGCGCAGCAGCGAGATGCCGGCTTCCACCAGGTCGCGCACGATCTGCTCGACGTCGCGGCCGACATAGCCGACCTCGGTGAACTTGGTCGCCTCGACCTTGATGAACGGCGCCTGCGCCAGCTTGGCGAGGCGGCGGCTGATCTCGGTCTTGCCCACGCCGGTGGGCCCGATCATCAGGATGTTCTTGGGCGTCACCTCGGCCCGCAGGTCATCGGGCAGTTGCTGCCGCCGCCAGCGGTTGCGCAGCGCCACGGCCACGGCGCGCTTCGCGTCGTTCTGGCCGACTATGTAGCGGTCGAGTTCGGAAACGATCTCGCGCGGGGAGAAGTTCGTATCGGTCATCGGTACTCTTCACTTTCCGGACGCCTGTTCCAGCACGTCCTCTGAACCGGCGCCCAGCGGGCCGCCGTCGCGTCAGCCGTCGATCGTCTCGAGGGTGACGTTCTCGTTGGTGTAGATGCAGACCTCCGCCGCGATCTTCATCGCCTTGCGGGCGATCTCCTCGGCGTCGAGGTCGGTATTCTCGGAGAGCGCCAACGCCGCCGAATAGGCGTAGTTGCCGCCCGAACCGATGGCGATGGTCGAATGGTCCGGCGTCAGCACGTCGCCGGTGCCGGTCAGCACGAGCGTCGTGTCCTTGTCGGCGACGATCATCATCGCCTCCAGCCGGCGCAGGTAGCGGTCGGTGCGCCAATCCTTGGCGAGCTCGACGGCGGCGCGCATCAGCTGGTCCGGGTACTGCTCGAGCTTCGTCTCGAGCCGCTCGAACAGCGTGAACGCATCGGCGGTAGCGCCGGCGAAGCCGCCGATCACCTTGCCGCCGGCCAGGCGCCGCACCTTCTTGGCGGTATGCTTCATCACGGTGTTGCCGACGGACACCTGCCCGTCGCCGGCCACCACGACCCGGTTGCCCTTGCGAACGGCAACGATGGTCGTCCCGTGCCAGCCGGAAAACGCATTGTCTTGCGACATGGGGGAATAACTCCAGAACTGTCGCTGCCTTATTTAGGCGCGGGGCGGAAGATTGCAAACCGGCCTAGCCGCGTGGGGAGGGGGTGGTACGCCGCCGCCCACCTCCCCCCTTGCGGGGGATGTAGTGGAGCTGGGAGCGCCAGCGACCTAGCGAAACTAGGTGGGGGGTGTCGCCGAGTCCCGCTCGGGCGGACTGCGTACCCCCACCCCAGCTCCGCTAAAGTCGCTGCGCGACAAGCTTCGCTACCCTCCCCGCAAGGGGGAGGGTGAGGTGGCCTGCAGGCGGCGGACGGATGGCACCACCACCCTTCACCGCATCTTCACCCGGCCGGCGGTAGATGCTACAGCCGCCGCGCCTCAAGGAGCCTGCCATGCGTACTGCCGAGATTGCCCGCAAGACCAACGAGACCGACATCACCGTGTCGGTGAACCTCGACGGCACCGGCAGGCACGACATGCAGACAGGCATCGGCTTCCTCGACCACATGCTCGACCAGTTGTCGAAGCACTCGCTCATCGACATGACGGTTCGCGCCAAGGGCGACCTGCACATCGACTTCCACCACACGGCGGAGGATGTCGGGATCGCGCTCGGCGAAGCGGTGAAGCAGGCGCTGGGCGACAAGAAGGGCATCCGCCGCTATGCGTCGTCCGACCTGCCGATGGACGGCAGTCTTACGCGCGTCGCGCTCGACGTCTCGGGCCGGCCGTTCCTCGTCTGGAAGGTGGAGTTCACCCGCGACAAGGTCGGGGAGATGGACACCGAGCTGTTCCGCGAGTGGTTCCAGGCCTTCGCCATGAATGCCGGGATAACGCTCCACGTCGAGACGTTCTACGGCGACAATAACCACCACGTGGCGGAAAGCGCCTTCAAGGCGCTGGCGCGGGCGCTGCGCGATGCCGTGGAGATCGACCCCCGGTCGAAGGGCGCCATTCCTTCGACCAAGGGCACGCTCTAGTCGGGGTCAGGCGGCTCAGCCGCCGTAGCTGCCCGCCATCAGGATGAAGGCGGCGACCAGCAGCATCACGACCAGCATCACGATGCCGAGCCAGCCGAGCAGGGGAGCGGCTGGGTCGATCACGTCTTCACCGGGGCCGTGCGGGTTGGCGTTGTTGTCAGCCATGCTTCGTCTCCTATGGGCACTGCGCTTCCAACGGCAGGCCTTTTCGTCTATGCGGGGCGAACGTCGCTCGACCCGCCAAGGTTTAATCCACGTGACCCTCTATTCCCTATACCGGCGCGAAAACCAAGAGCTCAAAGTGGTTTCCGATCGCTTCAGCTGGTTCGCGGCGCTGCTGCCGCCGGTCTATGCGCTGGTGCACGGGCTGTGGCTGCTGCTCGTCGGCTGGGTCGTCGCGGTCGCGGCCGTGCTGCTGCTCGGCGTCTATGGCGGTGGCGATGCGGCATTCTGGACCTATATCCTGCTCGCCATCCTCACCGGCTTCGAGGCCGCGACGCTGCGGCGCACCCGGCTCGGGCGACATGGCTGGCACTACCGGGGCGAAGTGATCGCCCCTGACGAGGACCTCGCACTGGTCGAGGCACTGCAGCGCAAATGAGCACCGTCACCATCATCGACTACGGCTCGGGCAACCTGCGCTCGGCCGCCAATGCCTTCGAACGCGCCGCCCGCGAGGCCGGCAGCGGCCACGAGATCGTCGTCACCGACGACGTGGAGGCGGTGCGCCGCGCCGACCGCATCGTGCTGCCCGGTGTCGGCGCCTTCGCCGATTGCCGCGCCGGCCTCGATGCGGTGACCGGCATGGTCGAGGCGCTGGAGGAGCGGGTGATCCGCGGCGGCGTGCCGTTCCTCGGCATCTGCGTCGGCATGCAGCTGATGGCCAGCGAGGGCCGCGAGAAGGCGATCACCCCCGGGCTCGGCTGGATTCCCGGCGCGGTGGTGCGGATCGAGCCCGCCGGCGACCTCAAGGTGCCGCACATGGGCTGGAACACGCTCAGCTTCGAGCGGCCGCACCCTCTGCTCGCCGGCATCCCGGACGGGCCGGATGGGCTGCACGCCTATTTCGTCCACTCCTACCACCTCGCGACGGACAGCGCCGATACCCTGGTGGCGACCACCGACTATGGCGGCCGGCTGACGGCGATCGTCGGCCGCGACAACCTGCTGGGCACCCAGTTCCACCCCGAAAAGAGCCAGAAGCTCGGCCTGGCCCTGATCGGCAATTTCCTGCGGTGGCAGCCGTGATCAAACCTGGTCAAAGGCCCCCTCACCCGGGCCTGCGGCCCGACCTCTCCCCCCAGGGAGAGGTGGCGCGGTCGCGTCGCCGGCTCCTCACCTCTCCCTTCGGGGGAGAGGTCGCCGCGCAGCGGCGGGTGAGGGGGCCTTCCTCCGAACCGGAGAAAACGAATTGATCCTCTTTCCCGCCATCGACCTGAAGGATGGGCAGTGCGTTCGGCTGAAGCTGGGCGACATGGCGCAGGTCACCGTGTTCAACGACGATCCCGCCGCGCAGGCGCGGGCGTTCGAGGCGCAGGGGTTCGAGTACCTGCACGTGGTCGACCTCAACGGCGCCTTCGCCGGCGAGAGCGTCAATGGCGCTGCGGTGGAAGCCATCCTCGGGGCGGTGAAGTTCCCCGTGCAGCTCGGCGGCGGCATCCGCTCGATCGCGCATATCGAGGCCTGGCTGGCGCGCGGCCTCGCCCGCGTCATCCTCGGCACCGTCGCGGTGCGCGATCCGGCGCTGGTCAGGGAAGCGGCGCGAAAATTCCCCGGCCGGGTCGCCGTCGGCATCGACGCGCGGGGCGGCAAGGTGGCGGTCGAAGGCTGGGCCGAGACCAGCGAACTGACCGCGATCGAGCTCGGCCAGCGCTTCGAGGGCGCCGGCGTTGCCGCCATCATCTATACCGACATCGACCGCGACGGGGTGCTCAAGGGCATCAACTGGCCCTCCACCCTCGAGCTGGCGAAGGCGGTCTCCATCCCCGTCATCGCCTCGGGCGGCCTCGCCTCGATGGACGATATCCGCACCATGACGCGGCCGGAGTACCAGCTGCTCGAGGGCGCCATTTCCGGCCGCGCCCTCTATGACGGCCGCATTGATTCACGTGAAGCGCTGGCCCTGCTCAAGCAGGTGAGGGCGGCGTGACCACGCCGCCGTTCCCGTGGCTGCCCTACTGGATCGCGCTGGCGCTGATCTTCGTGGGCGCCATGGCGCCGATCGGCGTGACG
>JBQCFF010000147.1:0-16036 GCA_051959485.1 Devosia sp.
CCGCCACCGCCTCGGTCGCCATGCAGGCCGCGCAGACCGCCGAGACCATCTCGCGCACCATGGTCGGCCGCACCGTCGCCGACGTCGAGCGCGACCTGATCCTCGACACGCTCGACCACGTGCTCGGCAACCGCACCCACGCCGCCAACATCCTCGGCATCTCCATCCGCACCCTCCGCAACAAGCTCAACCAGTACGCCGACGAAGGCATCCCGGTCCCCGGCCCCGGCGAACAGCGGACCAGCGCGGCGTGAGCGCTTCCGTCACCTCCCACGTCATCGCAACGCCTGCGCTTCGCGCCTCCTCCCCCCTGGTGGGGGAGGATAGTGGAGCTTGTGAGCGGAGCGAACTAGCGGAACTGAGCAGAGGGGGTAAGCGCCTCAGTTCGCCTCAGACCCCCGATGTCATCCCGGCGCAGGCCGGGATCCATCCTGAGACCTCACCGCTCAGGCACGGTCCCCTCAAGCTGGATCCCGGCCTTCGCCGGGATGACACAGGGCGTCGGAACGGCGGTCCTCTGAACACCGAGTCCACCCATGGCTGACCTTTCCAACTCCCCCGGCCAGCCTGGCCTCAAGCTTCCCGGCTTCTCCCTCGGCGGCCTCGGCAAGGCCACCGCCTCCAGCGAGATCGGCCTCGCCGTCGGCGTCATGGCGATCATCATGGTGCTGATCGTCCCGCTGCCGCCGCTGCTGCTCGACCTGCTGCTCGCCATCTCGATCGTCTTCTCCGTCCTCATCCTGATGACGGCGCTGTTCATCCAGACGCCGCTCGAGTTCAGCTCCTTCCCCACGGTGCTGCTGATCTCGGCGCTGCTGCGCCTCGCCCTGAACCTTGCCACCACCCGCCTGATCTTGTCCGACGGTCACAACGGCACCGACGCGGCGGGTCACGTCATCGAAGCGTTCGGCCAGTTCATCACCCGCGGCAATTTCGTCATCGGCGTCGTGGTGTTCGCGATCCTGCTGATCGTGAACTTCATCGTCATCACCAAGGGCTCCGGCCGCATCGCCGAGGTGGCGGCGCGTTTCAACCTCGATGCCATGCCCGGCAAGCAGATGGCGATCGACGCCGACCTCTCCGCCGGCCTCATCGACGAGCAGACTGCCCGCCAGCGTCGCGAGACGCTGGAAGCGGAGAGCGCCTTCTTCGGCAACATGGACGGCGCCTCGAAATTCGTGCGCGGCGACGCCATCGCTGGCCTGCTCATCACCTTCATCAACATCATTGCCGGATTGATCATCGGCATGCTGCAGCAGGGCCTGAGCTTCGACGAAGCCGGCCACAACTACACCCTGCTCACCATCGGCGATGGGCTCGTCAGCCAGATTCCGGCGCTCATCGTCTCCACCGCCGCCGGTATTCTCGTTTCGAAGTCCGGCGTCACCGGCTCCGCCGACAAGGCGCTGGTCAGGCAGTTCACCCACTACCCCAAGGCGCTGGGCATGTCGGCCGCGGTCATCGGCACGCTGGCGCTGCTTCCCGGCATGCCGATCATCCCGTTCCTCGCCCTCGCCGGCGGCGTTGGCTACATGGCCTTCACCTCCAGCAAGCGCTCCGCCGCCCGTCAGGCACAGCAGGCACTCGACACGGCCCTGCAGCCGGGGGCCCAGCCGGCCGGCGGCGTGCTGGAGGAAGCGCCGATCACCGACAGCCTCAAGATCGACGAGCTGAAGCTCGAACTCGGCTACGGCCTGCTCTCGCTGGTCAAGGAAGACGACACCGGCACCGACCGGCTCACCGAGCAGATCAAGGCGCTGCGCCGCCAGCTCGCGACCGAACTCGGCTTCATCATGCCGCCCGTCCGCATCCTCGACAACATGCAGCTCGAGCCCAACGACTACAAGGTGAAGATCAAGGAGGTCGAAGCCGGCCACGGCCAGATCTGGGCGCAACAGCTGATGGTGATGGATCCGATGGGCAAGGAGATCGACCTGCCCGGCATCCACACGACCGAGCCCACCTTCGGCCTGCCCGCCACCTGGATCGAGCCGGCCATGCGCGACGAAGCCGAACTCCGCGGCTACTCGATCATCGACCCCTCGACCGTCATCTCCACCCACCTGACCGAGGTGCTGAAGGCCAACGTCGCCGACCTCCTGAGCTACGCCAACGTGCAGTCGCTGCTCTCCGGCCTGCCCAAGGACCAGCAGAAACTGGTCGAGGACATCGTGCCCTCGCAGATTTCCGTCTCCGGCATCCAGCGCGTCCTCCAGACCCTTTTGGGCGAGCGCATCTCGATCCGCGACCTGCCGACCATCCTCGAAGGCATCGCCGAGATCGCCGGGCCCGGCCGCACCGCGCAGGGGATCGCCGAGCATGTCCGCTCCCGCCTCGCCCGCCAACTCTGCGCCGCCAATCTCGGTGCCGACGGCAACCTGCCGCTCCTCACCCTCGGCCCGCAATGGGAGCGCGACTTCGCCGAAGCGATGGTCGGCGAGGGCAATGACCGCCACCTCGCCATGGCACCGTCGCGGCTGCAGCAGTTCATCGTCTCGGTGCAGCAGGCTTTCGAAAACGCCGCGCAGATGGGCGAGATTCCCGTCCTCATCACCTCGCCCGGCATCCGCCCGCACGTCCGCGCCATCATCGAGCGCTTCCGCCCGCAGACCTTCGTCATGAGCCAGAACGAAGTCCACCCCCGCATCCGCCTCAAGACCATCGGCAGCGTCTAGGCGCGGCCCCGCCCCCTCGCCTCCTCCCCCTTGGTGGGGGAGGATAGCGGAGCTTGGCGGCTCAGCCGCCTAGCGCAGCTGAGGAGAGGGGGCCGCCGCCCCAGCCGGCCGCACCGCCTCCAGCACCGCGCGACACCTCCTCCCAAGGGAGAAGGCGCTGCTTCCTGGACGCCGGTCAGCCAACCTCGCCTCCTCGCCCCTTGCGGGAGAGGATAGCGGAGCTTGGCGGCTTGCCGCCTAGCGCAGCTGAGGAGAGGGGGCCGCCGCCCGAACCGGCCGCATCGCCGCCACCACCGCCGGCGCCACCCACCCCAGCCCCAGCATCAGCACCGGCGTATAGACCGCCCCCCAATAGGCGTTGAACGGCTTGCCGATCACCAGGAACGACGCCACGTAGAGCCCGACCCCCGCCAGCGCCCTGCCCCGCGGCCAGGCCCACAGGCCGAGCAGCCCGAGCGGCAGCAGCACCGCTGGCAGCCAGTCCGGCCCGAGCCCCCACAGCCCGTTGAAGCCCGCCGTCCCGAGCACGAAGTCGAGCCCGCCGAAGGCGACCCAACCCTCGGCATAGGCCCGGTCCAGCGGCCCGAGCTGCGCCAGCACCATCCACCAGTGCCAGCCGAAATACGCGGCGTAGGCGAGCCCCGCGCCGCCCCAGGCCGCGGCCTCCCGCCAATGTCGGCCGCGGAGCGACAGCAACACGCATACCAGCACGTAGGGCGCCGCCAGTTCCCGGACGCAGAGCGCCAGCACCGCCGCGCCCCACCCGAGCCAGCGCCAGCCATTGCCATAGGCGGCCACCGACACGAGGATCAGCGCCCCCGCCGCCACCTCGGCGAACAGCACTGCCTCCGGCGCCAGCACCGCCCCCAGGCTCAATCCTGCCGCGAGCACCGACACGCCCGCCACGCCGACTCCGGCCGTTCGAAACATCCGGAACGTCAGGACGAGCCCCGCCGCCGCCAGTGCCCCCAGCACGGCCTGCCCGCCGCCCGGTGGCAGTGCCGCGACCAGGGTCGGCCAGGCCGGCGTGCGCCAGTTGAACACCGAGCGCGTGCCGTACCCGTCGGCCAGCAGCACCTCGTGCGCGGCGGCGTAATACCCCTCGCCGCCCCGCAGCCGCTCGACGATCCGCCCGTAGCTCGCCGCATCGCCCGCCACGACCGCGCCCTCGGCCGGAGCCGCCACCGGCGCGCGGAAGACCACCACCGCCAGCAGCAGCGCCATCGCCGCCGCGGCCAGCGCGAGCACCGCCCGGCGCCAGCCCGGCGCCAGATCGCTTATCCGAGTGCGGACCTGTTCCATGCGGCGGAGCTTGCCGCATCGCGCCTAAGAACCTCTTTCGCCCCACGCACGAAACCGGGGTTCACGCGCCGCGGCTTCTGTGCTCTCTCGGCCGCATGCCACCCACCATCCTCGCCGTCCCGGTCTTTTCGCCGCTCTGCAACCTGGCCTTCGCGCTCCGCCGCGAAGTCTTCATCGACGAGCAGCAGGTTCAGGACGAGGAGTTCGACGCCCACGACCTCACCGCGACTCACTTCGTCGCCATCGCGGCGGGCACCGTGGTCGGCGCGCTGCGCCTCATCGAGACGCCCGAGCACATCAGGATCGGTCGCGTCGCCGTTGCCCGCCGCGCCCGCGGCAACGGTATCGGCCGCGCCCTCATGCAGCACGCCATGGCCCATGCCCGCGCCGGGCCACCTCCGCTTCGCGCTCTCGGCCCAGCACGACAAGGCCGGCTTCTACGAAAGCCTCGGCTTCCGCGTCGTCGGCCCGCCCGCCGACGACGGCTCCGGCATCCTGCATGTCGAGATGCGGACATATTGAATTAACGTTTCGTTCACCGGTTAACCCGGCGATGCGTCGCCAAACCCGATTTCCGCGCTAATCTGGGTGCCATCGGGGAGGCCTCGCGCCACGGCGCCTGCAGCTCCCCACCGACGCCCGGGAGGCGTGAAAGGCCGGACCTCGATCAACCGAGGCCGGCCTTTTGATTTTCGGCAGCCCGACCTTGCCCGGGGAACGCTCCCCCGCCCGCAACGTTCAAGGGTCATCGGGCCGTGCGGCAGTCCACGGCCAAGCGTCATGCCGCACGGCCCAGTTCCATCAACAAACAGAACAAAGGGACTATACAATGATCCGCACCCTGCTAGCCACCACTGCGATCGCGTCGCTGCTCGCTACCGGCGCGATCGCCCAGGACGCCACTCCGCCCGCCGATCCCAACGCTACCCAGCAGCCCGCCGATCAGCAGCAGCAGCCGGCGGATCAGCAGCAGCCGGCGGCCAATCAGCAGCAGCCCGCCGACCAGCAGCCGGCGACCCAGCAGCAGCCGGCCGCCACCGACAACGCCACCGCCCAGGCCCCGACCTCCATCCTCGCCACCGGCTACACGGTGACCGACAAGGATAACCTTGCCACCGAGATCATCGGCAAGCAGGTCTATTCCTCGACCGCCAAGGATGCCGAGCATATCGGTGACGTGAACAACCTGGTGGTCGGCCCGAACGGCGAGATCGCCGCGGTGGTCATCGGCGTCGGCGGCTTCCTCGGCATCGGCGAAAAGAACGTCGCCGTGAACTACTCCGAGCTGCAGTGGGTGGTGGCCGAGGACAATTCCGAGCGCTTCGTGCTGCCCACCACCAAGGACGCGCTCGAGGCCGCCCCCGAGTTCAAGGCCGAGGACCAGACCCCGCCGCCGAACGCCGCTCCGGCCGACAACGCGATGGCTCCCGCCGACAACAACGCCATGGCGCCGGCCAACAACAACGCCATGGCTCCGGCCGACAACACCATGGCGGCCAATAACCAGGCGAATGCCAACGCCACGGCGGCCCCGGAAACGGTCGACACCACTGGCTTCACCGATGTGCAGCTGACGGCCGACGAGCTCGAGGGCACCACTGCCTACGGCCCGAACAACGAGAAGCTCGGCAAGATCGACGACGTCGTGCTCAGCGAGGACGGCAAGAATGTCGAGGCCGTGGTGGTCGATTTCGGTGGCTTCCTCGGCATCGGCGCCAAGAAGGTCGCGGTGGCGGCGCAGAACCTGAAGTTCCAGCAGGACCAGAACAACAACCGCTTCGTGCTCCTCAACGTCACGCGCGAGCAGCTGGACCAGGCGCAGCAGTTCGACGCCAACACCTTCAAGACCAACCGCGACCAGCAGCTCCTGACGCCCCAGGGCTGATCGCTCCGACCCAAACAAAAGGCCCGCTCCGGCGGGCCTTTTTCCTGCGCAACCCTCGGGGCCGGCTCAGCCCAGCTTCTCCAGCCACCTGCCCACCTCGTCGCCACTGCTCATGTCGCCCTGGAAGATGCCGTCGATCATGAAGCTGGGCGACACGTGGATGCCGTTCTGCCGCGCGTAACGGGCCTCCCACCGCATCGCCTTGTCGAGCTCCGGGTTGTCGAACGCCGCCATCAGCTGCAGCCCGGTATGGCCCTCGATCCGCCGGATCAGGTCGTTCGGCGTCGCATCGCGGTTCGGCCCGGTGGCATGCCGCTCGAACTCGAACTCCGGTATCCGCGCGTACACCGCCGCCATCACCCGCTTCGCCGCCTCCTTGCCCTCGGGCAGCGTGGTCGCCGCGATGATGGCGCGCACGATCACTGGCGAGAACATGTGCCACGGCTGCGAGTGGAGCCGGATCTTCACCGTCACCCGGTCGCCGGCCTCGGCCAGCAGCTGCTCCAGCTTGCCGAACACCTTCGCCGAATACGGGCAGGTCGGCTCGAGGAACACCTCGAACTCCCTTGGCCCCTGCCCCCACGCCAGCACGTCACCCCGGTAAGCCGCCAAAGCCATCATCGTCTCCACGTTCGTTCCGGCCGCAAGCTGGCCCGCTCCGTCCCAACTGCCTATGGGCCATTGGTTGCAGAGCCCCCGACGCCGAACGTACCGCAACGCCAGCACCCTCCCCTTCATGGGGAGGGCCGGGGAGGGGCCGTCCGGCCCGCCATGGCTATCCACAACACCACTTGCAGTTTACAAGCAGTTCTAGCTCCGCTATCCCTGTGCCCACCATCCCGAAAAGGAGCCTCGCCGATGCCCCGCTTCCTCGCCCTCTACACCATGCAGCCCGAAGACCTCGCCCGCTTCCGCGCCATGCCCAAGGCCGAGCAGGACGCCATCGACGCCAGGGGCCTGCCGCTCTGGACCGCGTGGGAGCAGCAGCACGCCGCCGCCTTCCCCGATCGCGGCGGCATGGTCGGCAAGACGCTCCGCGTTTCAAAGGCCGGCATCGCGCCCGCCACCACCAACACCGTCTGCGGCTACCTGGTCGTTGAAGCCGAAACCATCGAAGCCGCCGCGCGCCTGTTCGAGAACCACCCCCACTTCGCCGTCTTCCCCGGCGACGCCATCGACGTCATGCCCTTCGTCACCGCCCCGCCCGAGAACTGACGCCGCAAGCACCCCGACCCGGATCCTCCCCCGCAAAGCGGGGGAGGGGGACCAGCGAAGCTGGTGGAGGGGGCGGCCACGCGCACCGACACGTTCGCGCCGCCCCCCTGCCCCACAGCCATCGAACCGCCGCTTTTGGGCCGCCCAAGACCCCCCTCAAGGGAGGCGCATGCAGATGACCAACGGATGGGAGGAGTCGGCCCAGGCCTGGATCGACACGGTTGGCGCCGAGGGCGATTTCGTCCGCCGCTTCGTGCTCGATGCGCCCATGCTCGAACGCGCCAGGCTCAGCGGGGCGAAAACAGTTCTGGACGTCGGCTGCGGTGAAGGCCGCTTCTGCCGGCTGCTGGCCAGGCAGGGCCTCGACACGGTCGGCATCGACCCTGCCGGGTCGCTGATCGCCCAGGCCAGGACGCTCCACCCCGAGGGCGACTATCGGCTCGCCGGCGCCGAGCAGCTTCCCTTCGGCGACGGGTCCTTCGACCTCGTCGTCGCCTACCTCAGCCTCGTCGACATTCCTGACGCGGCGGCCGCCATTGCCGAGATGACCCGCGTCCTGAGGCCGGGAGGCCACCTGCTGATCGCCAACCTGACCAGCTTCTGGAGCGCCAGCAATCCGACCGGCTGGCGCAGCGAACCGGACGGAACGCAGCGCTTCGTCATCGACAACTACATGGACGAGCGTTCCGACTGGATCGGCTGGGGCAATCTGCGGGTTCAGAACTGGCATCGCCCGCTCAGCACCTACATGGCGCTGCTGCTGGGCGCGGGCCTGGAGTTGCGCCACTTCGACGAACCCTTGCCGCACGACGGCAGTGCCGAGCAGAAGCAGTCTTTCCGCCGGGTGCCGGCCTTCCTCATCATGGATTGGCAGAAGCCGACGCCCCGCTAGTCGCCGGCCTCAGGTACCCCGACGCGGGTCCTCCACCGCGCAGCGGGGGGAGGGGACCGCCGAAGGCGGTGGAGGGGGCGGCACCGCCCCGCGCCGGCACGACCACCCGATGTCACGCCATCCTCCACAACCCTGCTTGTTGCTGCGAATCGAGCCCGCTGCCGGTAGGACGGGGCCTCGGTCGGCCGGCAGCCGCTCGATCGTCTCTTCTTCAAAGCCTGCGGACCAGGAGCGCCCGATGACTGACGCCACTCGCTACCACGGACAGTGCCACTGTGGGGCGGTTCGCTTCACCGCCGTGACCGACCTCGAAGGCCTGATGGACTGCAACTGCTCGCATTGCCGGCGGGTCGGCTGGGTGATGAAGCCCGTGGCCGCCGAACAGTTCACCCTTGAGGCCGGCGCCGACAAGCTCGTCGAATACCGCTTCAATACCAACCGCATCCAGCACCTGTTCTGCGGAGTCTGCGGCATCGGGGCCTTCGCTAACGGCACCGGTCCGAACGGTGCCAAAATGGTCATGCTGAACGTGAACTGCCTCGAGCCGGCGATCACCATCGATCGAAACGCCATCACCCATTGGGACGGCGCCAGCATGTAGCCGCGCCGGGGCCAACGCCGTCGCCGGCGACAGCGTCGGCCTCAGCCCTCGTCACCGCGCCGGCACGACTTCGCCGTCTTCCTTCACGAAGCGGCCGATATGCGGATTGGGCAGGATCTCGAGCACGATTTCCGAGGGCCGGCAGAGGCGCGTCCCCTTCTCGGTGACGACGAACGGACGGTTGAGCAGGACTGGATGCTGGCCGATCGCGTCCAGCAACTGCTCGTCCGACACCGCAGGGTCGCCCAGGCCGAGAGCATCGAACGGCGTGTCCTTCCGGCGGACCGCCTGCCGGACCGAGAGGCCGGCGTCGGCGATCAGCTTCTCCACCGTCTCACGACTGGGCGGCGTCTTCAGGTATTCGACGATCGTCGGCTCCACCCCGGACTGCCGGATCATCGCCAGCGTGTTCCGCGACGTGCCGCACTCGGGGTTGTGGTAAATCGTGATGCTCATGGCCGCTCCGCGACAAGTTACGGCTACCACACCATCCTAACCGTCGAACTCAAGCGCTTCATCACCGAACCGCCTGAAAAGTTGAGGCCCTCGCTAGCTTGCCCCCGGCCCGAGCCACCAACGCCCCAGCGCCCCCAACCCGGATCCTCCCCCGCAAAGCGGGGGAGGGGGACCAGCGAAGCTGGTGGAGGGGGCGGCCCCAGCACAGCGCCGGCCCCCCGGCCCTGTGCTCGTTTGTGCTTGTCGCAGGTTAGGTTAGTTTAGGACATAAGCCGTCAGAATGTGGTCCAATGTCCGCACGAGCATTTTTGATCTCTCTGTTTATCTTCCTCGCTGTCGCATCACCCATTGCCGTGCTTGCGGCGACGGACCTAGTCCAGTTCCAAAGATGCCCAGACGTTTCAATCAAGGTAGAGCGGAGTGGTGCCCTTGCTTCGCTGATGGTCATCGACCAAGACCATCAGGCGTGGTCCGCCACTCAAGCCACTCTTGAGCCTAGCGGCCGTCGGCTCGACTGGTTGCTCCTCAACGAGGATAGCTCTGTGGTCCTCACGTATCAGGAGTTCGTCTCGTTGCCGCACCAAGGCAGCTACTCCTCAATGGAGTTCGGTAACCTTCAGCTCCCAAACGGCGAGTGGAAGGCTCTTCCTGGACAGCGCATGCAGATGGTGGCTTTGCGCACTCGTCCAAAGTTGGACGGGAGCGGCACGGAAGCCATGGCGTTGGGTGAGGTGCTCTCCCTTGTCGAGGGATGCGTGATTGACGTGTCTATCCTTCTGCCCGGCGCGTCACAGCAGGACGCGGAACGCCTTTTGCAGGACCTCCGGTTTTCCCCTAGAGCCGTCAAGCACGCCCCCACCCCCTGACCTCGGACGTGGCTCAAAACAAAAGGGCCCGCCGTCGCGAGCCCCTTTCATCGCCGATCGCCGCGGCCCTACCGCCGCGTCATGTGCCTGAGCCGCGCGATCTCGTCGTAGTCGGCCTGCTCGGCCTTTGCCGCGGCCTCGGCCTCGCGGCCGCTCTCGCGCTGGTCCAGCAGTTCGACCTTCTTCAGGTCCTCCACCGCCTCGGCCAATGCGTCCTGCGCGTTCTCGAGCGTCACCTTCATGTCGCGCGCCGAGTTCAGCAGGTTGTCGCGCCGGGCGATCGCCGCCTTCGCGAAGGTCGAGTAGGCGAAGTGCGCCACGTCGGAAATGCCGGTCTTCTGCTGCTCGATCTCGATCTGCTGGTCGAGCTCGCTCGCCATGCGCTCGAAGTCCGCGATCATCATCTCGATCTGCATGACCTGGCGGCGCTTCTCGTCCACCTGGAACTTCTTGAGCCGGATCAGGCTCTCGCTGCGCGACTTCACGACTTGTACTCCTTACACAACAAGTCAAACACTCCTCACGCGCCGGCCTTTTCCACGATCGCCTGCAGCATGGTGTAGCCGTCGGCAATCGAGGTGCGCTCTTCCCGCTGCTGGCTCAGGAATGCCTCCAGCGCAGGGTTGATCGCAATGGCACGGTCGACGCCCGGATCCGATCCCTTCCGGTAAGCCCCCAGCCGGATCAGCTCCTCCATGTCGGCATATGTCGACATGAGCTCCCGCGCCTTCTGCAGCAGCGGCCGGATGTTCACCGGCACGCATCCCGGCATCGTGCGCGAGATCGACCTCAGAACGTTCACCGCCGGGTAGCGACCCCGCTCGGCAATCGAACGCTCCATCACGATGTGCCCGTCGAGGATGCCGCGCACGGCGTCCGCTATGGGCTCATTGTGATCGTCACCTTCCACCAAAACGGTAAATAGTCCGGTAATGGAGCCCGAACCGGCGAGCCCCGGCCCTGCCCTTTCGAGCAGCCGCGGCAGCTCGGTGAACACCGTCGGCGGGTAGCCTTTCGCCGTCGGCGGCTCGCCGATGGCGAGCCCGATCTCGCGCTGCGCCTGCGCGAAGCGGGTCAGGCTGTCCATCATGCACAGCACCCGCTTGCCCTGGTCGCGGAAATATTCCGCCAGCGCCAGCGTCAGGTAGGCCGCCTGCCGCCGCATCAGCGCCGCCTCGTCGGAGGTCGCGACCACCACCACCGCCTGCTGGATGCCGACCTCGCCCAGATACTCGGTGACGAACTCCTGCACCTCGCGCCCGCGCTCGCCGATCAGCCCGATCACCGCGACGTCGACCTGGGCGTTCCGCGCCAGCATCGACATCAGCACCGACTTGCCGACCCCCGAGCCGGCGAAGATGCCCATGCGCTGGCCCTCGCACATGGTGGTGAAGGTGTTGAGCGTCCGCACCCCCATGTCGATCGGGTCGCCCACGCGCACCCTTTCGTGCGCCGGCAGCGGCGTCTGCCCCAGCGGATACGGTTGGTCGCCGCCGGGCAGCGGCCCCTTGCCGTCGATCGGCTTGCCCTCGGCGTTGATCACCCGCCCCAGCCACGCGTCCGACGGCTGCACCGCCCCGGCATGCGGCCTGAACACGGCGCGGCAGCCCAGCCGCACCCCGGTCAGCGGCCCGAACGGCAGGCAGAGCGCATGGCCATCGCGGAAGCCGATGATCTCGGCGTTCAGCGTTTCGCCGCCGACCGTCTCGATCGACACCCGGCCGCCGACCCGCAGCTCGCGCACCGGCCCCACCACTTCGATCAGCAGCCCCTGCACGGTGCGCACGCGGCCGAACACCTCGACCTCGTCAATCGCCTCGATCATCGTCACCAGGGACTGCATCAGGGCTCCAAAGGCCTCGAATCGCTTGCGATTCAGGGTAACCGACCGTTAAGCAAGAAGCATTAATCTTGGCTCCTGGGCAGGGAATTTCGTCGCGTCGGCCGGTCCGTTTACCCGGCCTTCATCCACACCAAATCCCTGAATCGCCAGAGTCGAGTTCCAAGCCATATTAACCTAGAATATTAAGTCGACGGGCCTCAAATTGTGTAGCATTTTCAGCAACTTAACATATCGTTACCGCCCGACCGTTTGCATCTTGCGGATTGGAATTAAACTTTGTTAACTAATTGCGCTTAGCTTTGAGTCATATCCAGTAGGGTTCGGTTAGGGCTCGGAGCGATCACCGCTTCGGCCGGTTCCAGCGAGGAACGGTTAAAAGGGATCGACGGCATGCGTGTACTCTTGATCGAGGACGACAGCGCAACGGCGCAGAGCATCGAGCTGATGCTCAAATCGGAAAGCTTCAACGTCTACACGACGGACCTGGGCGAAGAAGGCGTCGATCTGGGGAAGCTCTACGATTACGACATCATCCTGCTCGACCTGAACCTGCCGGACATGTCGGGCTACGAGGTGCTGCGCACGCTGCGCGTCGCCAAGGTGCAGACCCCCATCCTCATCCTCTCCGGCCTCGCCGGCATCGAGGACAAGGTGCGCGGCCTCGGCTTCGGCGCCGACGACTACATGACCAAGCCGTTCCACAAGGACGAGCTGGTCGCCCGCATCCACGCCATCGTCCGCCGCTCGAAGGGCCACGCCCAGTCGGTCATCAACACCGGCGACCTGAGCGTCAACCTCGACACCAAGACCGTCGAAGTGCAGAACGCCCGCGTCCACCTGACCGGCAAGGAATACCAGATGCTGGAGCTGCTCTCGCTCCGCAAGGGCACCACGCTCACCAAGGAAATGTTCCTCAACCACCTCTATGGCGGCATGGACGAGCCCGAGCTGAAGATCATCGACGTCTTCATCTGCAAGCTTCGGAAAAAGCTCTCGGTCGCCACCGGCGGCAAGAACTACATCGAGACCGTCTGGGGCCGCGGCTACGTCCTGCGCGAACCCGACGAAAGCGAAACCTTCGCCGAGTCCAGCGTCGCCTGATCCCCGACGCCCCGGACCACCCAAACCCCGCCCCCGGCGGGGTTTTTCTTTTTCCAATCCGCAGCGGCCACCGTGATCCTCCACCGCGAAGCGGGGGAGGGGGACCAGCCGCAGGCTGGTGGAGGGGGCGTCCCCACCCCCCCCCCCAGCCCAGCCCCCGCCCGCCCCCGCCGCCCCCAACACCGCGCCCCCGGGGCCCCGGCGCCGCCGCGATCCTCCACCGCGATAGCGGGGGAGGGGGACCAGCCGCAGGCTGGTGGAGGGGGCGCCCACACCCACCTCCCCTCCCGCCGCCCCCCTGCCCCAGCAACAACATTCCCCTTCCGTCCCGCCGCGCGCCAATACCTTCCGCTGATAGATGCTCCGTTTCCCGCCGCCCTGTGCTAGGGCAGTCCCAGCGTGGGCCTACAAACATCAACGGGAGACTCCATGAAGCTCGAATCCATCGCGCTCCATCACGGCTACACGGCCGAAGCGACCACCAAGTCAGCCGCCGTTCCGATCTACCAGACGACGTCGTACACCTTCGACAGCACCCAGCACGGCGCCGACCTGTTCAATCTCGCGGTGCCGGGCAACATCTACACCCGCATCATGAACCCGACGACGGCCGTGCTCGAAGCGCGCGTCGCCGAGATGGAAGGCGGCATCGCGGGCCTCTGCGTGGCCTCCGGCATGGCCGCGATCACCTACGCCATCCAGACCATCGCGCAGGCCGGCGACAACATCGTCTCGATCAGCCAGCTCTACGGTGGCACCTACAACCTGTTCATGCACACCTTCCCGCGCCAGGGCATCGAGGTCCGCATGGCCGACCAGGGCGCTTTCGACGGCATCGACCGGCTCATCGACGAGAACACCAAGGCGGTGTTCTGCGAGTCGATCGGCAATCCGGCCGGCAACGTCGTCGACATCCAGCGCCTCGCCGAGATCGCCCACAAGCACGGCGTGCCGCTGATCGTCGACAACACCGTCGCCACCCCCTACCTCTGCAAGCCCTTCGAGTTCGGCGCCGACATCGTCGTGCACGCCCTGACCAAGTACATCGGCGGCCACGGCAACTCGATCGGCGGCATCATCGTCGATAGCGGCAAGTTCGACTGGACCGCCGACAAGAAGAAGTTCGCCATCCTCAACGAGCCCGACCCGTCCTACCACGGCGTCGTCTACACCGAGGCGCTCGGGCCTGCCGCCTATATCGGCCGCGCCCGCGTCGTGCCGCTGCGCAACACCGGCTCGGCCCTCTCGCCGCACAACGCCTTCCTGTTCCTGCAGGGCCTCGAGACCCTCGGGCTGCGCATGGAGCGTCACTGCGAGAACTCCGAGAAGCTCGCCGCCTGGCTGAAGAACCATCCGAAGGTGAGCTGGGTGAACTACGCCCAGCTGCCGGACAGCCCCTACAACGCCACGGCGAAGAAAATCACCAAGGGCAAGGCCTCCGGCATCATCAGCTTCGGCATCAAGGGCGGCGCCGTTGCCGGCGGCCAGTTCATCGACGCGCTGCAGATGATCCTGCGCCTCGTCAACATCGGCGACGCCAAGTCGCTGGCCTGCCATCCGGCCTCGACCACCCACCGCCAGCTCAGCCCGGAAGAGCTGAAGAAGGCCGGCGTCTCCGAGGATCTGGTCCGCATCTCGGTCGGCATCGAGCACATCGACGACATCATCGCCGACGTCGAACAGGCCCTCGCCAAGGTCGCCTGACGATACGAAAGGCCGGTCCGCCCTCGGGCGGACCGGCCTCGCAGCCAGCCGGCCGCCTTGATCGAGGTCAAGGACCGGCTCCGCTTCCTCCGTATGGGTTGGCAGCACCCATGAAGGAACCGGCAATGTCGAACACTCCCCACACCCTTGGCGACGAATTTCCCGATCAGCTCAGCGCGATCCATGCGCTCAAGGCCACCGATCCAGAGTTCGCGGCGCTGCTGCGCGACTATGATGAGGTCAACGACAGTGTGCACCGCGCGGAGAGCCGCCTCGACGCGGTGAGCGAGGCTGCCGAGACTGCGCTTCGCAAGCAGCGGCTCGCCATCAAGGACAGGATCGCTGCCGCCCTGTCCCGCATTGGCTGACAGCAGCGTCCACAGGTTGTTGCGCCGCCCCCGAATGACCACATGGCCCCAGCGGACTTCCATCATTCCGGGACGACCCTATGACCATCCCCACCGGCACCCGTCTCCACCCTACCGGCCGGCTCATCCCCGACGAACTCGACGACGCCATGGTGGCCGCCGTGGTCGAGAGCTTCTATGCACAGGTGCGGCGCGACGAGCTGATCGGCCCGGTGTTCAACCGCATCATCCCCGCTGACCATTGGCCGCAGCACATCGCGACCATCACCGATTTCTGGAGCTCGATGCTGCTGGGCACGGGCCGCTACATGGGCCGGCCGATGCCGAAGCATCTCGCCATCCCCGAGCTCACCGACGCCCACTTCGCCCGCTGGCTGAAGCTCTTCCGCGCCACTGCCGAAGCGCACTGCCCCCCGCTGGTTGCCGCCCTGTTCACCGACCGCGCCCAGCGCATCGCCTACAACTTCCGCATGCGCATCGCCCAGTTCCGCGGCGGCGATCCGTCAACGGTCAGGCCGCAACTCGCCGGAGAAGAGTAGGACACGGGTGAGCCTCCCCTGCGACGGGGGGGCGGGGGACCGCCGACGGCGGTGGAGGGGGCGTCCGCAAACTGGACGTACGAAGGAAAGCCGCGAAGGCGCAGCCCTAGGCCGTAGCCCGCGCCAGTTCCTGCCCTGCGAACATCCCCTCGAGGATGTCGCGGTCGAACGGCTTCATCATGTAGTCGGAGGCGCCGGCTTTCAGCCCCAGCGCGATCTGGCCCACGTCGTACTCGGTGACCATGTAGACCACCCGCGGCGCCTGGCCGCCGACGAAGGCTCGCAGCAGTTTCAGAAATTCGAGCCCGCTCATCACCGGCATCTGCCAGTCGAGCAGGATGGCGTCCGGCATTTCCTGCCGGCACTTGTCGAAAGCTTCCTGGCCGTCCTCGGCTTCCTCGACGATGTAGTCGAGATCCTCGAGAATCCGGCGCGCCACTTTGCGCACCACGCTGGAATCATCGACGACGAGGCAGGATTTCATGACGCGCTTTCCGACAGGACCACGCTGACGACGCGCTGCCACTATCGCCCGACTTCCCTACGGAATGGTGAACGCAGGGTTAGCGCACGTCATCGCTGGAGGGGC
>JBQCFF010000148.1:0-11908 GCA_051959485.1 Devosia sp.
TAGGGCCAGACATAGATCGACTGGAACAGCTTGGTGCCCTTGAGCGAGCGGTCGACGAAGGCGGCGAGCACCAGCGCCACGCCCATCGACAGGCCCGTCGTGACGAGGGCGTAGAAGCCGCTGCGCAGCACCGTCGTCCAGTATTCGCGGTCACGGAAGATATTGATGAAGTTGTCGAACCAGACCCAGCTGTTGCCGCCGCCCCAGGGCTGCTCGAGCGTGAACGCCCAGTAGAGCGCCTGCGAGGTCGGCCAGTAGAAGAACACGAGGACGAGGATCAGCTGCGGCGCAATCAGCACCCAGGGCAGCAGGCCGTTTCGGTAGTGAGCGCGACGTTCCATGGGACTCTTCCGCCGGAATGGGGACACGGACGGCCTGGGCCGCCCGTGCGAACTTCATGCGAGGATCAGAGCAGTTCCTTGCCGGCGTAGGTCGCCTCGAAGCGGCGCAGGATGTCGTTGCCCTTGGCATCGAACTCTTCGAGCGCCTGCTTGGCCGGCACGTTGTTGAACAGCACCGCCTGCAGGGTCTTGACCATCTCGGCCCGGATCGAGGCGTAGTTGCCGAGGCGGAGGCCGCGGCTGTTCTCGGTCGGCTCGGTCGCGGTCAGCGAAGTGATGGCGAGCTCGCGGCCCTTGTACGGGGCAGCGTCGTAGAAGCCCTTGGCCTTCATGGCCTCGAAGCCGTCATTGGTGACCGGGATGTAGCCGGTGACGGTCGACCACCATTCGGCCTGCTCGGGGGTGGCGAGGAACGCGTAGAACGCCGCGGCGCCCTTGTATTCCTCGGCCGACTTGCCCTTCAGGGTCCACAGCGACGCGCCGCCCACCAGCGAGTTGGTGCGGGTGTAGCCGTCGAGCAGCGGCAGCATGGCGTTGGTCCAGTTGACGCCTTCCTTCGCCTGCTTGCCGAAGGTGCCGTGATCGGCGACCGAGGACGAGGTGATCTGGCAGTCGCCGTTGACGAAGGCGTCGTTGGCGGTCTGGCCGGATTCCTTGGACTTATGGACCAGCAGGCCCTCGTCATACATCTGCTTGAACCAGGCGAGCTGGTCGACGAACTTGCCCTTCGACACGACCATCTCGGCGTTGAGGCCGCCATAGCCGTTGCCGAGCGTCGCGATCGGCTGGTTGTGGATGGCCGAGAACTGCTCGAACCACTGCCAGGCACCGGCCGGATCGAAGGCGATCGGGCAATCGTAGCCCGCGGCCTTCATCTTGCGCGCCACGTCCTCGACCTGGCTCCAGGTCTCGGGCACGCCCTCGAAGCCGACCTTCGCCAGCGCGTCGGTGTTGTAGTAGATTTGCGCCGTCGAGGAGTTGAACGGCATCGACAGCAGCTCGCCCTTGGAGGTCGAGTAGTACGACGCGATGCCGGAGAAGTAGTTGGACCAGTCGATCTGGTAGCCGTTGTCCGCCATCAGTTCGCCGACGGGGATGTAGGCGCCGGACAGCATCAGGTCGAGCGTGCCGGCGTCGAAGATCTGGGTGATCGTCGGCTGCTTGTTGGCGCGGAACGCGGCGATCGTGTTCTGCAGGTTGTTGTCGTAGTTGTCCTGCGACACGCAGACGATCTCGAAGTCGGCCTGCGAGGCGTTGAACGTGTTGCACATGTCCTGGATGCGCTCGCTGAGGTCGCCCGACAGCCCGTACCAGAACTCGAACTTGGTCGCCGCCGCAGCGGGGGCGCTGACGAGCGTTGCAGCGGTCGCAGCAAGCGCCGTCGTGAGCAGCCAATTGCGTTTCATGTGAGGTGTCTCCTAGATGGAAAAGCCGGCGCCCTGGCCGAGCGGCGGCACTCCTAGTCGGCGCAGGTGACGGTTCAGTCTCAGCGTCGTGAACGAGCGATGACGGTTCCGCGACGGTTGGATGAAGGCCGTCCAGGCGCTTGGCGCGCGATCGTTTTCGCGGACGGGATGCCGGTTCCGGCGTCATCGACGTGACATCCGCGGGCCTTAGGACGCGCCTTTCGCTACTGCTTTGAAGGCCCTTGAATGTCGCTCAATCTCGTCAAGCCCGCCCAGCTCACCTCGCTCGTCGCCCCCTCCCAAGAGCAGCGTCGAGACCTGCTCGCTCTCAAACGGCGGGAGGAGAACCACGCGGCAGCGCTGGCGCGTCTCGCCTGCCTGCAGCGGGTGGAGGCTCCGGCGAGCCGGGCGACCGCGCCGCTCGGCTTTCCCTTGACCGTGGCGGCATGGAACCTCGAACGCTGCTATGCGGTCGAGCAGTCGGCAGCTCTGCTCGAACGAGAGCGCGCCGACATCGCCCTGCTGTCGGAGGTCGACAACGGCATGGCGCGCACCGGCCAGCGCCACACCTCGCACGACCTCGCCGCCGCGCTTGGCATGAGCTACGCCTTCGGTGTCGAGTTCCTCGAACTCGAACTGGGCTCGGCCACCGAACTCGAATTCTGCCGCGACGACCACAACCTGCATGGCTTCCACGGCAACGCGGTGCTCGCCCGCGCGGCGCTGCAGGCGCCGGTGATGATCCGGCTCGAGGAACATGGGCACTGGTTCCGTCCGGAAAGCCCGGCACACCGCATCGGCACGCGCTGCGCCATCGCCGGCGCGCTGATGACCAGTGACGGCCCGCTCTACGTCGTCTCCGTCCATCTCGAGAACTCTGCCGGCACCGACTATCGCGAGGCCCAGGTTCGTACGCTGCTCGACGACGTGGACGAACTGGCCGGCACGCTGCCGGTGATCATCGGCGGCGACCTCAATACCGGCCTCTCTACCGATGGCGACTACGAGCAGGAGACGCTGTTCGCCCATGCCTATGGCCGCGGCTACGAACGCCATGGCGGCCCGCTCGAGCAGATGACCACCCGAGCGAGCCGGGTCAGCCGCATGCCGCAGCGGGCCTGGAAGCTCGACTGGTTCCTGACCCGCGGGGTCGAGGTCACCGAAAGCCGCATCGTCCCGTCCGTCGCTCCCGACGGCGAGGTGTTGTCGGATCACGACATGGTCGTGGCGACGGTGGCCGGCCTCCGGCGCTGAGGGCGATGTCCGGCTGGTGGCGGAACCACCAGCCATCCCCGCGGTTGAATCCGTCGCGGCTCGCAGGGCCCCGCCGCGCTGCGTCGCGAGGCGGGGCAGCGCCAGCGGTTCGCTACCCCGGAGAACCAACCATGACCAACTTCACCGCTGGCTACCTGGTCGGCAGCCTTTCCTCGACCTCCATCAACCGGAAGCTGGCGAGCGCGCTGGTGCGGCTCGCCCCGGAAAGCCTGCAGATGCGGGAAATCCCGATCCGGGACCTGCCCCTCTACAGCCAGGACTACGACCCGGACTACCCGGCCCCGGCGCGCGCGCTGAAGCAGGCCCTGGGCGAGGTGGACGCGGTGCTCTTCGTCACTCCCGAGTACAATCGGTCCATTCCGGGCGGGCTCAAGAACGCCATCGACTGGGCCAGCCGCCCCTGGGGCCAGAATTCATTCACCCGCAAGCCTTCCGCCGTGATCGGCACCTCGACGGGCGCCATCGGCACGGCGGTGGCCCAGCAGAACCTGCGCAGCGTGCTCAGCTTCTGCAACTCGCCCCAGATGAACGCGCCCGAGGCCTATATCCAGTTCAAGCCGGGCCTGGTGGATGACGATGGAAACGTCACCGTGGCCAGCACAGAGACCTTCCTGCGGGACTTCATGGTGGCGTTCCACCAGTTCATCGTCCGGGTGTATACGGCCCTCCCCCGCGAGGATCGCTAGGCCGGCCGCCGGTTGGGGTGGCAACCATGGGAGGAGTGGTTGAACACCAACGGGCCGTATCACCGTCGGCATGTCTTCCGTGACCTGCTGAATCCGAGGCGCCTGCAGGACACCCTGTCCCTCGCCAGGCAGCCCTCGCTGCGCAACACCGCGCTGGCGGGGCTGCAGGCCGCAATCACCATCGCGATCGCGCTGCCCCTGACACTGGTCTCGCCCTACCCGCACCTGATCGGGTTCGTTTCGCTCGGCGCGCTGGTGGCTCTGTTCGGACGCTTCGCTCCGGGACAAGGTCGCCTGCGTGTCCTCGTCCTCTGTGCGCTTTGCCAGGTGCTTGCCGTCTTCGGCATGTCGTTCGCCGCCTGGCTCGGGACACCATTCACCATTCAGCTGGCCCTGCTCGCGCTAAGCTGCGGCCTGTTCCTGTTCATCAGCCTGACCGGGAAGTTCGGGCCCCCGGGCGCCCTGATCTTCGTGTTCGCTGCAGCGGCCTCGATGTCCACCGGCACGAACGCTGCCGAGGTGCTGGAGCGAACCGCCGCCACTGCCGTGTCAGCCATACTGGCATTAGCGATCTGCGCGGTCAGCGAGGTCTTCCGGCATCACCCGAACGCCGAGCGCCCCTTCCCTACCGATCCGGATCTGCCAGTAAATCACCGCCGGCTCATGGCGGCCCGCGCCGCCTTCGGCTCGGGCATCGCGGTTTTTGCGTCTTACGCGTTGGGTGCGAATTATCCGGCCTGGGCGGCGATGGGTGCGCTGGCCGTGCTGCAGGGAACGCACCTGCAGCTCAACCTGAACCGGGCAGTGCAGCGCATGGCGGGTACGGCGGCGGGCGCCGTGCTCGCCTGGGCGCTGCTGGTGCAGGATCCCTCGGTTTGGATCCTCATCGCCGTCCTGGCCCTTCTCCAGTTCCTGACGGAAGTGGTCATCGGCACGAACTATGCCCTCGGCCAGGTCCTCGTCACGCCGATGGCCCTGCTGATGACGCATCTCGCAGCACCGGAGGTGTCCGGCCCGGAAATGGCCCCTGAACGCGTGCTGGATACAATAGTCGGTGCCGTGGTCGGCATCTGCATCGCGGTCCTGTTGTCATCGCTCGATGACCGGAGACGGTTGGGCGAGCGCACGCGAAAGCACCGCGACCCCTGATTGGCGTCCGTGCGTTGCACGCGCCGGGCGAGACCTGAAGCGAGCGGGCATCTCGCCTCCACCGAGGTTTATCCTACGACGTTTGGCCAAGCGCATAGGTGCTTGACCGGGTCCTTTGGTGCTGGCATCGTTCAACATATGGACAGTTGTTCAACCTGTTGAACGGTCACGGGTTGAGCTTCGGCTGTTCTTTCGCGTGATCACGGTTGGAGACGTGCTTACGCTTTCCTTGGGAGGGAACCACGTGACCAAGACAACCACCAGCCATTATACGCCCAGCCGCCGTGCGGTACTCGCCGGCCTGGCCGCCTCGCCCATCGCGCTCGCCGCCGGCAGCGGCCTCGCCTTCGCTCAACCCACCAGCGGCACCCTGTCGATCGGCATTCTTGATTGGGCCGAAACCGGCATCAAGCCGGTGTTCGCCGCCTACGAGGCGGCCCGCCCTGGCGTGAAGATCGACTACTCGATCCTGCCGGGCGACGGCCCCAGCCTGCGCCAGACGCTGCTGTCGCGCCGCCTCGCCAACAAGCTGCCCGACATCACCTATCTCGCCGATATCTTCGCGACGCAGTTCGCCAACGCGCAGGTCACCGCCGACATGCGGCCGTTCCTGACCTCGGGCGGCCCGGTCAACATGACCTCGCTGGCGAAGCCGTTCCTCGACCAGTACCTGGTCACTTCCGGCCCGAACAAGGATGGCATCTTCGGCCTGCCGATCGGTGCCGACACCGTCGTGCTGTACTACAACAAGAAGCACTTCGACGACGCCGGCATCCCCTACCCCGACGACGACTGGACGTTCGAGAAGCAGATCGAGGTCGCCACGCAGCTGACGCAGAAGAACGGCAACACCACCACCCGTTACGGCCTGGCCGCCTCGGTGCCGTGGCACGCCACCTATGTTCCGGGCATCGAAGCCTTCGGCGACACGCTGCTCGACGAAAACAACATGTACAAGCTGCAGACCGAAGCGGCGATTAAGGTCTTCACCATGTACTGGGACCAGGTGAAGGCTGGCGTGCTCGCCTCCTCGCTGCAGCAGACTCAGCTCGGCGGCGGCTACCAGGCCTTCGGCGCCGGCACCGTGTCGATGCTGCAGTCGGTGCGCGCCCTGACCCCGCTCATCCGCAGCGTGACGACCGATGATTGGGACGTGGCGCTCGAGCCCAAGATCAACGGCGTCCGCAAGACCGGCATGGGCTCCATCGCCCAGTGCATCACGCCGCAGGGCATGGCCAACAACCAGGAACTGGCCTTCGACTACCTCAACTGGTTCTACTCCGAAGACGGCGGCATGAAGATCCTCGCTGCCGGCTACGGCACCGTGCCGCCGGTCGAGGCGCTCTACGACAGCCCGATCTGGACCGCCCTGCCCGGACCTCCGTACGACAACCGCGTCTTTGCCGAGTCGATCCAGTACGGCGCCATGAACCCGACCTCCATCCCGGCCGACGTGCAGGCGGTGGTCGATACCGAGCTGGCGAAGGCGGAAGAAGCGGTCACGCTCAACAACGTCCCCGTGGCTGATGCCCTGAAGGCTGCCGAGGCCGTCATCAACGAGGCCATGGCGCGCGTCATGGCGGCCGGCGGCTGACGAACAAGGGAACCCTCACCGCTTCGCCCGAAGCGGCGAGGTTGTCCCGAGCCGGCTGCGCCTCTCCCGCAGCCGGCCCTCCCCTTCTCGAACGGGGCTTATCACCTTGAGCAAGATCGACACCGCCGCCGATACCGGCATGGCCGCGATCGCGCGTTCCGCGCCGCGCCGCAAACGGAACACCCGCACCGATTCCCCGTTCTGGGCCGCCCTGTTCGTCGGGCCCAACGTGGTCCTGTTCGTGGCCTTCATGATCATTCCGATCATCTGGGGCCTGGCGCTCAGCCTCTACGACTGGAACCTGATCAACGAGCCGCGCTTCGTCGGGCTGGGCAACTACTTCGACCTGCTCAAGGACGCCCGCGCCGTGAACTCGGTGTGGAAGACGGTCTACCTCGTGTTCCTCGGGGTCGTGCCGACGGTGTTCCTGTCGTTCATCCTGGCGGTGCTGATCAACACCAATTTCCCCGGCTACACCGTGTTCCGCACGATGTACCTGCTGCCGATCGTCATCTCGCTGGTCGCCTCGGCCGTGCTCTGGCGCTTCATCTACGATCCGCGTGTCGGCCCCATCGCGCAGCTGCTCAGCGCCTTCGGCATTTCCGGCCCCAACTGGCTGCAAGATACCACCTGGGCGATGCCGGCCCTGTCCCTGGTGATCGTCTGGCTGCGCCTGCCGCTCGGCATCATCCTCTACCTCGCCGCCCTGCAGCAGATTAACCCGCAACTGCTGGAGGCCGCCGAGATCGACGGCGCCGGCCCCTGGGCCAAGCTCCGCCACGTCATCTGGCCAAACGTCATGCCGGTGACGCTCCTCATCCTGGTGCTGACGCTGCGCGGCATCATTTTCGACAGCTTCGACATCGCCTTCGTGATGACCAAGGGCGGGCCGCTCAACTCGACCGACATCCTCGCGGTGTACATCTACGATCTTGCCTTCGCCCAGCTGCGGCTCGGCTATGCCTCGGCTCTCTCGACCGTGCTGTTCGTCATCGTCACCATCCTGGCGCTGATCTTCAACCCGCCGCGCCGGCGGTCCACCAACGGAGACCCGGTATGAGCACCGTCGGACACCCCTGGCGCCGCCGCTTCCACGTCTCGGCCGTGATCTTCTTCGGCCTGCTGATGGCGGCGCCGTTCTACTGGATGATCATCAACTCGTTCAAATCGAGCCGCGAGGTGGTCGCCTACCCCCCGACCTGGTGGCCGACCGAGTGGCACTTCGAGAACATCGAGGCGGCGCTTGCCTTCCTCGAGCCCTCCGCGATCGTGAACTCGGTGATCTTCACCGGAGTCATCACCATCGTGCAGTTGACCCTGGTGGTGATGACCGGCTTCGCCCTTGCCAAGATGCAGTTCGTCGGCCGGCGCGCCCTGCTGGGACTCTTCATCATGACGCTGTTCGTGCCGGGCCAGGTTGCGCTGATCCCCACCTTCATCCTGATCCGCAACCTCGACTGGATCGACACCTTCATGGGGCTGTGCATCCCCATCATCGCCCAGACCAGCTTCGGCGTCTTCATCTTCCGGCAGTTCTACATCTCGATGCCCAACGAGATCCTCGACGCGGCCAAGATCGATGGCGCCAACTGGGGCCAGGTGTTCATGCAGATCGTGCTGCCGCTCTCCGGCCCGCCGATTGCCGCTTACACCGCGGTGACGGTGCTGACGGCCTGGAACATGTATGCCTGGCCGCTGATCTCGACCACCGAAAGGGAAATGCGGGTGCTGCCGCTTGCCCTTGCCGGGCTCGGCCAGTCGTTCTCGCAAACACCGCCGAATGTCGCGATGATGGCCGTGCTGCTATCGACACTGCCCATCATCGTGTTCTTCATCCTCTGCCAGCGCTACTTCATCAACGGCCTTGGCGGCGCGATCAAGGAATAGGACCAACATCGTGACCACTGTATCGATCTGCCTCGTCGGCTGCGGCGGGATGGGAAGCCGGCATGTGCAGGGCTTCGCGCGGCTGCTGCGCTCCGGCATGTCCAACGTCAGGCTCGTCGCTGTGTGCGACGTGCGCGCCGACAATGCCGAGCGCGTTGCCGGCGAAGCAGAGCAGTTGCTCGGCTACCGCCCGAAGGTCCACCTGAGCATCGCCGACGCCATCGCCGACCCGGAGATCGAGGCCTTCGACGTCGTCACCGAGGCCTTCAGCCACCTCGGCGTCGTGCTCCCTGCCCTCGAGGCCGGCAAACATGTCCTCTGCGAGAAGCCGCTGGCGCTCACCGTCCGCTCCTGCCGCGTCCTCATCGACGCCGCGCACAAGTCGGGCGCGGTGCTCGCAACCGCGGAGAACTACCGCCGCGACCCGACCAACCGTCTCGCCAAGGCGGTGATCGACTCCGGCCTGCTCGGGCCCATTCACCTGATGGTGCAGACGATGATCGGCGGCTCCGACCGCATCATCATCACCCCCTGGCGCCACTTCAAGGACAAGGGCGCCATCGGCCTCGACATGGGCGCGCACCTGACCGATATCGTCCAATACTACTTCGGCGACTTCGCCACCGCCTTCGGCAAGGGCTTCATCGCCGAGCCGATCCGCCGCCGGCAGGAAAAGCCGGAGATGCAGACGGAAGCCTACATGAAGCGCTTCCTCGAGATCCCGGAACAGATCACCGCGACCGGCGAGGACAGCTTCGTCGCCACCTACACCATGGCCTCGGGCCTGCCGGTGCAGATGGCCTACGTCGCCTCCGGCCCGGGCAAGGGCTGGAACCAGCGGACGGTGCACGGCCGCAACGGCTCGCTCGAGATCTTCAACGACCGCACCGGCAAAGCCCCGATCCTCCACAACGCTGAAGGCGACCTCACCGGGCAGGAGCTTGCGGACCGGATCGGCTTCCGGCTCGATCCGCTGACCGAGAAGCTCTACGGCGGCGTCAGCTACGAGATGAGCTGGGCCGAGACCGATTCCGGCCTGCTCGCCATCGAAATCCATGACTTTGCCCAGGCCATCGCCGAGGGCCGTCCGCCCGAGGTTGACGGCATGGGCGGGCTCACCGCCGTCGCCTCGGTGCTCGCGGCCTACGAGAGCGGCCTTGCCGGCCGCGCCGTCAGCATGGACGAGGTGCTGGATGGCCGCATCTCGGCCTATCAGGACGAGATCGACGCCGACCTCGGCCTGCTCCCCAAATCGAACGCCGCGTGAGGGAAAACACCATGATCGACAACGCCTTCGACGCCGTTCCTCTCAGGATCATGCAGCAACTCGGCCCCAAGCAGGTCGCCTTCGTCGTGCGTGACCTCGAGGCGGCCTGCCGGCAATGGTGGGACCTGCTCCGCGTCGGCCCCTGGACCGCCTGGGAGTACACCCCGCAGATCCTCAAGGACATGACCTACAAGGGTGCGCCGGCCCAGTTCGGCCTGAAGCACGCCCTCGCCTGGAAGGACGGCGTGCAGTTCGAGCTTGTCGAGCCCACCAGCGGCCCCTCCTTCTTCGCCGACCAGCTCGCCAGCTCCGGCGAGGGCCTCAACCACATCGGCATCCACGTGACGGAGAACCACGCGCAGGCTGTTGCCGAGATCCAGGAAGCGGGCTTCACCTGCATCCAGTCCGCCAGGGGTTTCGGCGGCGATGGCAGCGGTGCCTTCGCCTATTTCACCTCCCCCAAGCTCAATGGCCTCGTCCTTGAGCTGATCGGCCCGCCCGCCGTGCGCCGCGAGCCGCTGTTCGTCTATCCCGTTCCCGAGGAAGCAAAGTGAAGATCGAGCGTATCGATACCTACGTCGCGCATAACTGGATGTTCGTCGAAGTCACGACGGATACCGGGCTGAAAGGCGTGGGCGAATCCACCTTCTTCGGCTTCCCCGAGGCGACTGCCTCCGTCGCTCAGTCGATGGGCAACCGCCTGATCGGCGAGGACCCGTTCCGCATCGAGTACCACAACCTCTCGCTCTACCGCGCCCTCTCGATGCGCGGCATGGCGATCGGCGGCGCCATCTCGGCCATCGACCAGGCACTCTGGGACATCAAGGGCAAGCACTACCAGGCGCCGGTCTGGGACCTGCTCGGCGGCCGGGTGCGCGACAAGGTACGCGCCATGCTGGTGATCCCCTACGGCACCCCCGAGGAAGTCGCCCAGAGCTGCAAGCAGGCCGCCGAGGAGGGCTACACCGCGCTCAAGGTCATGGTCTACCAGCCCGAGCATCACCTGATGGCCTTCGGCGCCAAGGTGAAGGACATGGTCGAGCGCATCGCGCTGATCCGCGAGACCGTGGGCTGGGACGTCGAGATCGGCATCGAGCTCCACCGCAACATGGCGCTGGGCGAATCCATCGCCGCCATCCGCGAGTTCGAGCAGTTCCGGCCGCTCTTCGTCGAAGACCCCATTCCGCCCGACAGCGTGCTCAGCTTCGGTGAAGTGGCCGAGAAGTCGCGCGTGCCGATGGCCGCCGGCGAGCGCAACACCACCATCTGGGAGTTCCGCGAATACGTCGAGCACGGCGGCGTGCACCACATCCGCCCCGATGTCGGCATCGCCGGCGGCATCACCGGCACCCGCAAGATCTGCGCTCTGGCCGAAGCCCATCACCAGGGCATCATCCCGCACGCGGTGCCGTCGGGTCCGGTCGCGACCGCGGCGCAGGTACAGCTCGGCTTCGCCGTCCCCAACTGGGAGGTCACCGAGCACCAGGTGCAGGACAGCGCTCCGTGGACAAAGGCGGTGAAGGCCATCGTGCCGGTCGTCAACGGCCACTGGCTGCCCAACGAGACGCCGGGCCTCGGCGTCGAACTCGACCACGAGGGCCTGAAGACGATCCCCGCCATTGCCAGGGTGCCGCCGACCTCGCTGAAGACCGACGGCTCGGTCGCGTTCCGCTAAGATGATTGTCGACAGCCACACCCACGCCTGGGCCCGCTGGCCCTACGACCCACCGGTGCCGGACGAGGCCACCAAGGGCTCGGTGGAGCACCTCATCCACGAGATGGATCAGAACGGCATCGCCGAGGCGGTAATCGTTTCTGCGCGCATCGAGAAGAACCCGGAGAACAACGAATACGGGGCCGCGGCGGTGCGCCGCTACCCCGACCGCCTGCACCAGTTCGCCGATGTCGACTGCGTCTGGTCGCCGGAGTATCACACGCCGGGCGCCACCGAGCGCCTGCGCCACGCGGCCGATACCCTGCCGATCAAGGGCTTCACCCACTACGTGGGCGAGCCGGACGGCTGGTTCGCCGGCGACGAGGGGAAGGCGTTCTTCCGTCTCGCGGCCGAGCGGAAGCTGATCGCCTCCATCGCCATGGGCCCCGCCTGGGCCCCTGCCCTCGCCGAGGTGGTGGCGGCAAACCCCGAGCTCGTTGTGCTGCTCCACCACATGGGGGGGATCGGCGCGACCTCGCCCCGCTCCGACCTTGAAGCCATCGCCAGCCTCGCACGTTACCCGAACGTCCACATCAAGCTCTCGGGGTTCCACTATGCGGTGGGCCTCGAGAATGGCTGGGACTACCCG
>JBQCFF010000149.1:0-3111 GCA_051959485.1 Devosia sp.
GCTCAAGGTCGACGTTGCCTATGGCGGCAACTTCTACTGCATCGTCGATGCGCAGGAGAATTTCACCGACATCGCGGACTACACCGTCGGCGACCTGCTGCGCTGGAGCCCGGCGCTGCGCACGGCGATGAACGAGCGCTACGAGTTCATCCACCCCGAGAACGCCAACATCCGCGGCTGCACCCACATCCTGTGGACCGGCAAGCCGACCGATCCCAAGAATACCGCCCGCAATGCCGTGTTCTATGGCGACAAGGCCATCGACCGCTCGCCCTGCGGCACCGGCACCTCGGCCCGCATGGCGCAGTGGTATGGCCGCGGCAAGCTGAAGGTCGGCGATGTTTTCGACCACGAGTCGATCATCGGCTCGGTGTTCAACGGCCGGGTCGAGCGCGCCGTGAAGGTGGGCAACTACGACGGCATCGTGCCTTCGATTGCCGGCTGGGCGCGGCAGACCGGCATCAACACCATCTTCATCGACGACCGCGACCCGTTCGCGCACGGCTTCTCGCTGGTCTAGCAGCGGGGACCTCGTCCCTCGACAAGCTCAGGATGAGGTCCTCAGTAGTCCTCTCGCCCTCATGGTGAGCTTGTCGAACCACGGAGCGTCACATGAAGATCACTGCCATCAAGGCCTGGCAGGTCGACCTGCCGCTGCGCGAGGGCCGCTACAACTGGTCGGGCGGCAACTTCATGGAGGTGTTCGACTCCACCGTCGTGGCCGTGGAGACGGTCGCGGGCATAACGGGTTATGCCGAGTGCTGCCCTCTCGGCTCGGCGTACCTGCCCTCCTACGCCAAGGGCGTGCGCGCGGGCATCGCGGAGTTCGGGCCGAAGCTGATCGGCATGGACCCGACCGACCTCGGGCCGCTCAACCGGCGCATGGACGCGGTGCTGCGCGGCCACCCCTACGCCAAGGCGCCGATCGACATCGCCTGCTGGGATATCCTGGGCAAGGTGGCGGGGCTGCCGGTCTACAAGCTGCTCGGCGGGGCCGAGCAGGAGACGATCAAGCTCTACCGGGCGATCAGCCAGGAGGACTCGGCGGTGATGGCCGAGAAGATCGCCGGCTACCGCGCCGAGGGCTACACCAGGTTCCAGCTGAAGGTGGGTGGTGAGCCGAGCGACGACATCGCCCGCATCCGCGCCTGCCGCGACATCCTTCAGCCGACCGACATCCTCGTCGCCGACGCGAATACCGGCTGGACGATGGCCGATGCGGCGCGGGTGGTAGGCGCGGTGGGCGACCTCGACGTCTATATCGAGCAGCCCTGCATGACCTACGAGGAGAGCGTCTCGATCCGGCGCCGCACCTCCCTGCCCTTCGTGCTCGACGAGAATATCGGCTCGGTGAACGACCTCACGCGCGGCATCGCCGAGGATGCGTTCGACGTGATCAACCTCAAGATCTCCAAGGTCGGCGGGCTGACCAAGGCGAAGCTGATGCGCGACCTCTGCGTAGCGCACGGCATCCCGATGACCATCGAGGACACCTGGGGCGGCGACATCGTTACGGCGACGATCGCCCATCTCGCCCGCTCCACGCCCGAGCGCTTCTGCTTCACGGCGACGGACTTCAACTCGTACGGGACCGTGGACATCGCCGAGGGCGCGCCCCGGCGGGTGAACGGCACGATGACGGCTTCGGACGCGCCGGGGCTGGGGGTGACGCCGCTGTGGGACGTGCTGGGGCAGACGGAGCTGGTGATTCAATGATGACTCAACATGCAGACGGCCCCCTCCCGGCCTCCCCCATGAAGGGGGAGGTGAAGAGGGTGTGGGCTGACGCCGAGTGTTCCGCGACCGGCACCCTCCCCTTTATGGGGAGGGCTGGGGAGGGGCCGTCCGGTCGGAGGAGAGACTCGTGAGATCCACCAAGGCAATCCAGATCGTCGGCTGCCATGCCGAGGGCGAGGTGGGGGATGTGATCGTCGGGGGCGTCGCGCCGCCGCCGGGCGAGACGCTGTGGGAGCAGTCGCGCTTCATCGCGCGGGACCAGAGCCTGCGGAGCTTCGTGCTGAACGAGCCGCGGGGTGGCGTGTTCCGGCACGTCAACCTGCTGGTGCCGCCGAAGCACCCGCAGGCGCAGATGGGCTTCATCATCATGGAGCCCGAGGACACGCCGCCGATGTCGGGATCGAACTCGATCTGCGTGGCGACAGTGCTGCTTGACACCGGCATCATCCCGATGACCGAGCCGGAGACGCGGCTGGTGCTCGAGGCGCCCGGCGGACTGGTGGAAGTTTTGGCGCGCTGCGCCGACGGCAAGGCGCAGTCGGTCACCGTCACCAACGTCGCGAGCTTCGCCGATCGGCTGGACGCGGCGCTGGAAGTGAAGGGCGTCGGCACGCTGACGGTGGACACCGCCTATGGCGGCGACAGCTTCGTGATCGTCGACGCACACGCGCTGGGCTTCAAGGTGACGCCGGACGAGGCGCGAGAGCTGGCCGAGACCGGCATCCGCATCACCCGGGCGGCCAACGAGCAGCTGGGTTTCACGCACCCGACGAACCCGGACTGGGCGCATTTCTCGTTCTGCCAGATCGCGGCGCCGGTCGAGCGGCGCGCCGATGGCGTGTTGACCGCCGCCAACGCGGTGGCGATCCAGCCCGGCAAGATCGATCGTTCGCCGACCGGCACCGGCGCCTCCGCCCGGATGGCGGTGCTGCGGGCCAAGGGACAGATGGCGGTGGGCGACAGCTATGTGGCCCGCTCGATCATCGGCTCGGAGTTCACCGGACGAATCGAAGGGGACACGGTGCTGGCGGGGAAGCCGGCGATCATCCCGTCCATCACCGGGCGGGCCTGGATCACCGGCACACGCACCGAGATGCTCGATCCTGGTGATCCGTGGCCGGCGGGCTACCGTTTGTCCGACACCTGGCCTACCATCGGTACATGACCATCCGTATTCAACACACCGAACTCATCCGCCTGCTCAAGGCGATCTTCCTCCGACACAACTGCTCAGACAACGTAGCGACACTGCTGGCCGAGAACATGGCCGGAGCCGAGCGCGACGGCGCGCACAGCCACGGCATCTTCCGCATCAAGGGCAATCTCGGTTCGCTCGATTCGGGCTGGGTCGACGGCAAGGCCGTGCCCGTGCTC
>JBQCFF010000150.1:0-10342 GCA_051959485.1 Devosia sp.
ATCTCGGCGACCAAGTCGCTGACCGGCCACTCGCTCGGCGCCACCGGCGTGCAGGAGTCCATCTACTGCATCCTGATGCAGCAGAACCGCTTCCTGTGCGAGAGCGCCAATATCGAGGAGCTGGACCCGGCCTTCGCCGACATGCCGATCCTGCGGCAGCGGCGGGACAACGTCGACGTCGGGCTGGCGCTCTCCAACAGCTTCGGCTTCGGCGGCACCAACGCCACGCTGGTGTTCAAGCACCCGGACGCCTGACGGGCAGGGCCGGTTCACCCCACCCTAGCTGCGCTACGGCCGCTGGTCGCGGCCAAGCTCCGCTACCCTCCCCATCAAGGGGAGGGAGCCGCTGTTGCTTGACCGGTGCCACGTAGCGAACCAGCTTTCGGCGGCATCAACGCCACGCTGGTGTTCAAGCACCCGGACGCCTGAGGGGCAGGGCCGGTTCACCCCACCCCAGCTGCGCTCCGGCCGCTGCCGCGGCCAAGCTCCGCTACCCTCCCCATCGAGGGGAGGGAGCCGCTGTTGCTTGACCTGTGCCACATAGCGGAACCAGCTTTCGGCGGCACCAACGCCACGGTGTTATTCAAGCACCCGGACGCCTGAGGGGGGGCGGGTTCACCCCACCCCAGCTGCGCTACGGCCGCTGTCGCGGCCAAGCTCCGCTACCCTCCCCATCAAGGGGAGGGAGGGAGCCGCTTTTTCTGGACCGGTGCCACTGATCTCCCTCCCCCTTGTGGGGAGGGTAGTGCAGCTAGCGAACGAAGTGAGCGTAGCGGAACTAGGGTGGGGGTGCGCCCTATCCGTACCGCATCTCGTCGAACCGCGCGGCGCGGCCGTCGTAGAGCAGCAGGCGGCCGACCAGGGGGGCGCCGACCCCGGTGATCAGCTTGATCGCCTCCATGGCCATCAGCGTGCCGATCACGCCGGTGACGGCGCCGAGCACGCCCACCACTTCGCAGCTCGGCAGGTCGGACTCGTCGGGCGTGTCGGGATAGAGGTCGCGGAACTGCGGGCCGCCCGGCGCGAACACCGTCACCTGGCCGTCGAACATCGACACGGCGCCCGAAACCAGCGGCAGCCCCGCGGCGCGGGCGCCAGCCGCCGACACCACCCGTGTCCCGAAATTGTCGGTGCCGTCGACCACGAGGTGGTAGCCGTCCATCAGGCGCGCGGCGTTGTCCGCCGTGAGTCGCTCGACATGCGGCACGAACGCCACGTGCGCGTTGAGCGCCGCGACGAACTGGCCGGCGCTCTCCGCCTTGGTCCGGCCGATGTCGGCGGCGCGGTGGATCACCTGCCGCTGCAGGTTGGACAGGCCCAGCGTGTCGTCGTCGACGACGCCCAGGGTGCCGACGCCGGCGGCCGCGAGATAGGCAATGGCCGGGCTGCCGAGGCCGCCGGCGCCGATCACCAGCACGCGCGCCGCCTTCAGCCGCTGCTGGCCGTCGCCGCCGACGCCGCGGAGCACGATGTGGCGCGCATAGCGCTTGATTTCTTCGGGGCTGAGGGCGCTCACGGGAAAACCGGCATGGTGACGAAGCGGCGGATCGGACCGTCGCAGCCGGGACTATAGACCGGAATCGGCACTACCGGAGCGGAAGAGTAGGGCGGGAGGCTAGCGGCCGGTCGAGCCGAAGCCGCCGGCACCGCGTTCCGTCGCAGCGAGGGTCTCCCTGGGCTCGAAGGTGACCTGCGTCACCGGGGCGACCACCAGCTGGGCGATGCGCTCGCCGCGGCGGATTTCGAACGGCGCGTCACCGAGGTTGATGAGGATCACCTTCACCTCACCGCGATAGTCGGCGTCGATGGTGCCGGGGGTGTTGAGCACGGTGACGCCATGCCTGGCGGCCAGCCCCGAACGCGGGCGCACCTGGCCCTCGAAGCCCGGCGGCAGCGCCAGCGTGAGGCCGGTGGGGACGAGGCTTCGCCCGCCCGGCGCGATGGTGACCACCTCGTCGGGACCCAGCGCCGCGAGGAGGTCCACCCCCGCGGCGCCGGTGGTCTGCTGGCGCGGGGGCTCGAGGCCCCGGCCGTGATCGAGCCAGACGAACGGAACTTGGACTCGATCGGGCATCAGGTCTCTCAGTTGGTGTCGACGATTGCGAAGAGTTCGTCGGGCACCGTGGCCTTGCCGTCAAGCAGGTCGTTGAACGGAATCTCCGTGGTCGCGCTCCTGCCGTCGCCCGACTTCGTCATGTTCGTCTCGGTGATCTTCTTGCCCTTGATGGTGATCGCGATCTTGTGGCCCTCGAAATAGGGCTTGATCATCGCCATCGCCTGGGCCGTCTCGGCCGCGCTGCTGTCGCCGGAGCCGCCGCCGGCGCCCTGGGCGACCTGCGTCTTCATCTCCGAGGTCTTGAAGGCGACGCGGATCACGCCCGGGCTGACCTCGGTGAAGCTCGCGTCCTCGCTGGGCGAACCGTCTTCGTCGGCGCTCAGCGTGGCGAACTCGCCTTCCTTCACCGACGTACAGGTGGCGCTGCCATCGGCGTTCTCGGTCAGCTTCTCGCCCGCCTCGGTGCAGAAATCGCTCGAGCCGCTCGCGTCGTCACCGGCCTCGGCCATCTGCTTGATCATCGGATAGAAGTCGGAACCGATGGTCATCGCGGTGGTGGCCTTGCCGGTGGTGGCGCTCAGCACCTCGATCTCGGCGTTCACGTCCATGCAGCCGGCAAGGCCGGCCGTTACCGCCAGCATGCCGGCGACGCCGGCGATCCGGCCCAGGATCCTGAAATTCATCTGGAAGTCTCCTCAACAGTGGCCCGCCGCTCTCGCGCCGGCGTCGGGCGCCGGCGGGCCGCAAGCTCGCAGGATGAAGGGCTAATGCGGCAACGATGAACGGCGCGTGAACCGCTACAGCGCCAGCAGCCTGACGATCAGCACGATGAGGGCAATGGCGGCGAGCCAGAAGCTCGCGACCCACATGAAGCGGTTGAAGCGCCGCCGGGGCGCCCGCTTCTCGCGATCGTAGTCGTCGAGCGCCGCTTCCGCCTTGTCGACGATGGCGGGCAGGCGGGCGAGCGTTCCGATCGCCGTGTCGAAGTTCTCCCGCAGCGCCTCCAGCCGGCCGAGCGGACCGGCCTCGCGGCGCACCCACTCCGAGACGATCGGCTCGCTCAGCGTCCACAGGTCGAGCTCGGGGTCGATGGTGCGCGACACGCCCTCGACCAGCACCATGGATTTCTGCAGCAGGATCAGCTCGGGCCGGGTCTGCATCTCGAACAGCTCGGTGGTCGAGAACAGCTGGCCCAGCACCCGGCCCATCGAGATGTCCGAGACGCGCCGGCCGTGCTGCGGCTCGCCGATGGCGCGCAGCGCCAGCGCGAACTCGTCGACGGACTGGTGCGTCGGGACGTAGCCGATCTCGAAGTGCCGCTCGGCGATCAGCCGGTAGTTGCGGGTGATGAAGCCGTAGAGGATCTCGGCGAGGAAGCGCCGCTCGCGCCGCCCGAGCCGGCCCATGATGCCGAAATCGACGGCGATGATGCCGTTCGTGCGGGGGTCGGCGAACAGGTTGCCGGGGTGGAGGTCGGCGTGGAAGAAGCCGTCGCGGATGGTGTGGCGCAGGAACGACTGCAGCAGGTTGCCGGCGAGCGCCTTGCGGTCGATGCCGGCCGCGTCGAGGGCGGCGAGGTCGCCGACCGGGATGCCCTCGACCCAGCTGGTGGTGAGGACGGTGCCGGCCGTCTGGTCCCACATCACCCGCGGGATGGTGAAGCCGGTGTCGTTCTTGATGTTGTCCGTCATCTCCGAGATGGCGGCCGCCTCCATGCGGAGGTCGAGTTCGAGACGGGCGGAGCGGTCGAGCGTCGCGATGATGTCGACGGGCCTGAGCCGGCGCAGCGGCGGGATGAAGGTTTCGGCCAGCCAGGCGCCGGCATACTGGCTGTCGATATCGGCCCGGAAGCGGCGGTGGATGCCGGGGCGCAGCAGCTTCACGGCGACGGCGCGCCGACCGTTCTCGTCGGTGAGGGTCGCCCGATGCACCTGCGCGATGGAGGCGGCCGCGATCGGCGGGGAGATATCGGTGAGCGCCGCGGCCTTTTCGCCCAGCGCCTCAAGCAGCAGGCCGGGGACCAGCGCCGGGTCGAACGGCTCCATCTTGTCCTGCAGCACCGCGAGGTCCGCGGCGATCTGCGGGCCGACGATGTCGGGGCGGGTGGCGAGGGTCTGGCCGATCTTCACGTAGGTGGGGCCGAGCCGGTGCAGCGCCCGGCTCAGCCGTTCCGCCCGGCCGCTGCCGCGCACGTCGCCGCGTTCGAACAGCCGGCCGACGCGCACGCCGGCCCGCATCACCGGCGGCAGCGCCTCGTTGTCGGCCAGCGACAGGGCGCCTTCGCGCGCCAGGATGATGCTCGCACGAGCGAGGCGGAGATAGGCGCCGACCCCCATCTGGCTCAGAGCTTCCAGGCCGCGTGCAGGGCCGCGATGTTGCCGGAATAGGCGGTGTGGGTGACGCGCTTGAACCCGGCGGCGCCGATCATCTGGCTGAACCGCTCCGGGGTGGGAAACTTGCGGATCGATTCCACCAGGTACTGGTAGGGCTGCGCGTCGCCGGTCACGACGCGGCCGATCGGCGGGATGAGATTGTCGGAAAACAGCTTGTAGACCTGCGCCAGCACCGGGGCGTCGACCTGGCTGAACTCGAGGCAGAGGAACCGCCCGCCGCGCTTCAGCACGCGATAGGCCTCCCCGAGCGCCACCTCGATGCGCGGCACGTTCCGGATGCCGAAGGCGATGGTGTAGGCGTCGAAGCTTGCGTCCTCGAAGGGCAGGGTCTCGGCATTCGCCACCACGAACTCCGCCTGCTGCGGGAAGCGCCAGTGCGCCGTGCGCTCCCGGCCCACCCGCAGCATGTCGGCGTTGATGTCGGCCACCGTCACCTCGGCGAAGCCGACCGAGGCGTTGACGATGCGCTCGGCGATGTCGCCGGTGCCGCCGGCCATGTCGAGCACGCGATAGGGCGTCGAGCCGGCCTTGGGCGGTGCGAGCCTGGCCACCATGGCATCCTTCCAGATGCGGTGGATGCCGCCGCTCATCAGGTCGTTCATCAGGTCGTAGCGCGAGGCGACCTTGTGGAACACCTCGTCGACCATGCCCTGCTTCAACTCGAGGGCGACGGTCTGCTCGCCGAAATGCGTGGTCTCGCCCATGGTGCGGCTCTCCAGGTTGGCGGCGTTATAGCGGAGCGGGGGGCCGGTTGCCATGAGGTTTGGACGCACAGGGCTAATGCGGGCTGAGCGGGCGGGAAACCCTGACACCGCCTGCCGCTTGCGCCGGCCACAGGGGGAGGCCCATATGTGGCCCGAAAGGAATGTTCCCAAATGCCAGAGCTGCCTGAAGTCGAAACCGTGCGCCGCGGGCTCGAGCCCTACCTGACCGGCGCACGGATCGACCGGGCGGTGCTGAACCGCAAGGACCTGCGCTTCCCGTTTCCCGACGGCTTCCGCGAGGCGCTCGAGGGGGCGACGATCGAAAGCACCGGCCGCCGGGCGAAATACCTGCTGTTCCGGCTCTCCACCGGCAAGACCTGGCTCAGCCACCTGGGGATGACCGGGACCTACCGGTTCGAGGAGTTCAGGTACAAGGAGCCGTCGCGCTACTACGAGCCCACCGAGGACCGGAAGCACGACCACCTGGTGCTGGCGCTCACCCATCCCGAGCACGGGCAGCTGCAGCTCGTCTATAATGATGCGCGGCGCTTCGGCTTCATGGACCTGTTCGGCGACGAGTCGGAATCGCCCTATCTTGAGGGGCTCGGCCCGGAGCCGCTGTCGAACGCCTTCAACGCCGCCGAGATGGCGGAGCGCTTCCGCGGCAAGAAGGCGCCGATGAAGGCCGCGCTGCTCGACCAGCGGGTGGTCGCCGGGCTGGGCAACATCTATGTCAGCGAGGCGCTGCACCGCGCCCATATCCGGCCGGATATCGCCGCGGCGAAGCTGGTGCTGAAATCCGGCGCGCCCTCCAGGCGCCTCGAGGACCTGGCGGACGGCGTCCGCGCGGTGCTCAACGAGGCGATCGAGGCCGGCGGCTCGACGCTCAAGGATTTCCGCGCCGCGGACGGCAACTCGGGCTATTTCCAGCACCACTTCGCCGTCTATGACCGCGAGGGCGAGCCCTGTCCGACGCCGGGCTGCCGCGGGGTGATCAGGCGCATCGTCCAGTCCGGCCGCTCGACCTTCTTCTGTCCGGTGTGCCAGCACTGAGGCGCGCCCGACTGCCGGCTCGATCCCGGAATCCGGTTGACGGCACCCGGGCGTCGCACTATATACCGCGCAACTTGGCGGCCCGGTGCCGCCGATTTCATTTCATCGCCCGTGGGTGAGCGGCTCGCAAGGCTGTGCCACTGGGTTGAAGCGCCAAGAGGATTTCATGGCCAATACGCCGTCCGCCAAGAAGGCTACCCGCAAGATCGCGGTCCGTACCGAGGTCAACAAGTCGCGCCGGTCGCGCATGCGCACCTTCATCCGCAAGGTCGAGGAAGCCATCGCCGGCGGTGACCACAAGGTGGCGGTGGATGCGCTCAAGGTTGCCGAGCCGGAGATCGTCCGGGCCTCCCAGAAGGGCATTGTCCACGCCAACGTGGCCGCCCGCAAGGTGAGCCGCCTGAACGCCCGCGTGAAGGCCCTCCAGGCCTGAGCGGACGGCATTGCCGGTTGATGAAGGCTCCCTGCGGGGAGCCTTTTTATTTGGCGCCGGGGGTGGCAATCGGGGGGCCGGAGGCTGGGGTGACCGTCTGCCGCAGACCCTGCCGTGCCAACACGAGCCGGCATATGTGACCGGATTGCGACACAGTTGTGTCAAGGTTGTGCACCGCGCGAAGGCCAATGTTTCCGGGGCTTTGCAGTCTTTCGTCTACGGATTTCGACCCGCAAATTTGGAAAGAATTGTCTCAAAAGCGGCGAGACTCCGATCCTGAGTTAATAATTTGCAAATCCCGGGAACGCGCGATTCCCTCTTGAGTCACAGGGCCTTGCTTTTGCGGTCGGCGGAGAGTCCCGCCGGAAGGATATTGCAAAGGTTAGAGTCAAGCCCCCCTGAGCTAAAAACCCCCGTTGATTGGCTGAAACGCCCCCTCTAAGATGAGCCTGTCGCTGAGGGCAAACGGCAATGAGACCGGCCCCCGCAGTGAGTTAATGCGGCAGCGATGCCGACTGAGATCGTGGCTGAGGCGGACAATTTGACGAGGCCGACAATCTTAGGGAACTTCATTTGTAAGCAGGACCTTTGGCGTACGGCCAATAGTCTTACCGGCTTCAAGTAACACGGCTGGCGTAGGACTGCGTGATCGGTCCTGATCTTGTGAAGATTTAAGTAGCGTAACCGGGGCAGTAGCCGCGGCATGAGAATGCTTGTCCGCTCGAACGGGCAACAGGTTGGCGGAGCCGTGCTCAGAAGAGGCGGTCGCGATAACATGGATTGGGGCAGAAACACGATGGCGACGAACGCGGCGGCGGGGCGTACCGAGAGCATTTCAGCGGTGCCACAGGCAGCAAGGAGCATGGCGGCGCAGGACGCAGAGCGGGGGCAGACGGTCATGGGCCACGATGGCAAGGATGTTTCCACGCGTGAACTCTTCCAGCGGGTCCGGGCCCGGCTGCGTGCGGCGGTCGGCGAAGACGTGTTCAACTCCTGGTTCACCCGGCTGGAGCTCGAGGAAGTCGTCGACGACGTCGTGCACCTCTCGGTGCCCACCCGCTTCCTCTGCTCGTGGGTGCAGTCGAACTACGGCGAGAAGATCCTGAGCGCCTTCCAGGCCGAGCTGCCCGGGACCGGTCGCGTGCACATGACGGTCCGGGTGAACGGCCAGGCCCGTCCGACCCTGCAGCGGAGCGAGCCGGCCCCGGCCGCCGCAGTGGAGCCGCAGCCGGCGGTTGCGCCCGCGGCCCGGATCACCCGCGAACCGATGCCGGCGCCCGGCGCCGCGCCGCGCGGCGATGCCCTGTCGGGCTCGGCGCTCGACCCGAAGATGACCTTCGACAGCTTCGTGGCGGGCCAGTCCAACGAAATGGCGCTGCAGGTCGCCAAGCAGGTGGCGAGCGCGGTGCTCAACAACACCGTCAGCTTCAACCCGGTCTACATCCATTCGAGCGTCGGGCTCGGCAAGTCGCACCTGCTCAACGCGATCGGCTGGGCTGCCACGGCGAGCGGCGAGCCGAAGAACATCGTCTACCTCACCGCCGACCATTTCATGTACCACTTCATCAATGCCGTGCAGCGCCAGTCGGCGCTCGGCTTCAAGGAGTGGCTGCGGCGGGTCGACCTGCTGCTGATCGACGACATGCAGTTCCTGCAGGGCAAGTCGGCGACCGAGTTCGGCCACACGCTCGGCACGCTGCTGACCGGGGCCAAGCAGGTGGTGTGCGCCGGCGATGCCGCGCCCCGCGATCTCGAAATGCTCGACGAGCGCGTGCGCTCGCGGCTGTCGGGCGGCCTCGTGGTCGGCATCAACACGCTCGACCTCGACCTGCGCAAGGCCATCGTCACCCGTCGTGCCGAGCAGGCCAGCACCCGCTTCGCCGACGCCCATTTCACCCCCGCCGTGATCGAGTACATCGCCCGCGTCGTGGTGAGCCATGGCCGGGACCTCGACGGCGCCGTCAACCGCCTGCTCGCCGCCAACCAGCTGACCAAGGAGCCGATCACCGTCCAGCTGGCCGAGCGCACGCTGGCCGACCTGGTCCGCGCCCGCGACAGCCGCCGGGTCCGCATCGAGGACATCCTGCGGATCGTCTCGCGCCACTACAAGGTGCCGCGCAACGACCTGCTGAGCTCGCGCCGCTCGCGCGACGTGGTCCGGCCGCGCCAGATCGCCATGTACCTGGCCAAGGCGCTGACCTCGCGCTCGCTGCCCGAGATCGGCCGCCGGTTCGGCGGGCGCGACCACACCACGGTGCTCCACTCGGTGCGCAAGGTCGAGCAGATGATCAAGGACGACGGCGATCTCGCGCAGGAGATCGAGCTGTTGAAGCGCATGCTCGAAGAATGACATGAATAGCGGGTGCCGGAAGCGTATCCGGCGCCCGTCGCCTGCGGCCCTGTCGGCCGGTAGTATCCTAGTTGTGTCCGGGAATTTGTGAGTTGGTGAAACCGCGCCTTCTGTTGCGCCTCGGGTCGCGCCTGAAGCGACTCGATCCGCGAAGCCGTGCCGTGCCGGAGACCGTCCCGGCCGACCGTGCCTGGCACGAGATGTTGCAGCGGCTGGACGCCGAGGAAGCCGAGCGCCGGGTCGATGCCGCCGCCCGTCAGCTCGACGCCGCGCTCGAGCCGTAGCGGCCTGCTCGACATTGCCTTGGGAAACGTGGCCGCGGCAGTGGCCGCGCCACTTGCGTTTTGTTGCCGCGCTTGCAAATGTCCAAGCCCGGTTTCGCCGGGGTTTTCGGGCATCCGCCGCAGGGGTTTATGGGTAAATGAAGGTCACACTGGAGCGTAACCATCTGCTCAAGTCGCTGGGCCACGTGCATCGCGTGGTCGAGCGGCGAAACACCTACCCGATCCTCGCCAACGTGCTGCTGAAGGCGGCGGACGGCGCCCTCGACCTGCGCGCCACCGACCTCGACATCGAGGTGACGGAAAGTGTGCCGGCGATGGTGGGGCAGGCGGGGACCACCACGGTGCCGGCCCACACGCTCTACGAAATCGTCCGCAAGCTCGCCGACGGGGCGGAAGTGCGGCTCGAGAACGAAGGTTCGGAGCAGCTGCTGGTCACCTCGGGCCGCTCGCGCTTCCACCTCGCCTGCCTGTCGCCCGACTCGTTCCCCGACCTCAAGTCCGGCACCTTCACCCAGACGTTCGCGATCGCCGCGCCGCTGCTGCGCGAGCTGATCGAGCGCACCCAGTTCGCCATCTCGAACGAGGAGACGCGCTACTACCTCAACGGCATCTACCTGCACACGCTGGAAGTGAACGGCGTGCCGACGCTGCGCGCCGTCGCCACCGACGGCCACCGCATGGCCCGCGCCGAGGCGCCGGCGCCGGACGGCGCCAAGGGCATGCCGGGCATCATCGTGCCCAAGAAGACGGTGTCCGAAGTGCAGAAGCTGCTCGAAGGCGCCGAGGGCGACGTCGAGGTCGAGGTGTCCGACACCAAGATCCGCTTCACGCTCGGCTCGGTGGTGCTGCTGAGCAAGCTCATCGAGGGCACCTTCCCCGACTACGAGCGGGTGACGCCCAAGAACAACGACAAGCAGATGAACGTCGACAAGGCGAGCTTCGCGACGGCGGTCGACCGCGTCTCGACCATCGCGTCGGATCGCGGCGGCAAGGCCGTGAAGCTGTCGATGCGGGAAGGCCAGCTCGAGCTCAGCGTCACCAACCCCGACCACGGCACCGCGAGCGAGGA
>JBQCFF010000151.1:0-5036 GCA_051959485.1 Devosia sp.
GCGCTGCGCCTCGGCATCGAGAGCCGCTGCCAGGCGCTGAAGATCGAGACGGTAAAAGTTTACCACACCGACTCGATGCCCGATGCCTCGCTGCTGCAGAGCGCCTCCGGGGTGATCGCCATCGGCCACCAGGAGGACGAGGCGATCGACTGGCTCACCCGCCACTCGCGGCAGGTGGTGTTCGCCGATTTCGTGCCGCCCAGCGACGAGCATGACAGCGTCGCGAGCGATCTCGCCACCGCCACCCACAAGCTGCTCAACGCGCTGCGGGCGCAGGGCTACCAGCGCATCGGCTTTGCCGGCTGGATGGAGGAGCGCTGCGACGACCCGTACTACGAGGTGCGCTGCCGCAGTTACATCCAGTGGATGCGCGAGCACGCCGAGTTCGACCCGGCGATCTGCGTCACGGAGCGCTCGGTCGACCGCCACACGGAGAGGTCCGGCTACCGCCTCGGACAGCGGCTGATGGCGCTCGAGCAGCGGCCCGACGCCATCGTCACCTGCAACGACAACATCGCCATCGGGCTCTACCGGGCGATCGAGGAGCAGGGGCTCACCATCCCCGACGACGTGGCGGTAGCGAGCTTCAACGACATCTCGGTGGCGCAGTTCATGAACCCTCCGCTCACCACCGTCCGGCTGCCGGCCGAGGAGATCGGCGAGGCGGCGGTGGAGCTGCTGCTCGAGCGGGTCGGCGGGCGCGAACTGGCCAAGCGGATCAACCTCAGCTCGCACGTGGTATGGCGGCGCTCCACCCACGCCAAGCCGGAAACCTTTGCCGCGGCTTGAGATTTTCGCTGCTTCCAGCTCTCCAGGTAAAAATTTACTGAACTCTTGCCTTGCCGTTTTCCGCCCACTAACAATGGGGGACGGAACCGCGGAGGAGCGGTCCGCCAAGGGAGGGATTCTTCATGACACGCATCGCATCGCGGTGGCGCCACGCCATCGCCATTGCCGCTGCTGCCGGCGTCTCCATGCTGACGATGACCGCCGCCATGGCCGTCGACGTCACCGTCTGGTGCTGGGACACGAACTTCAACGGCGCCGCCATGCGCGAGGCCGCCGCGCGCTACACCGCGTCGCATCCGGACGTGAACATCAAGATCGACGACACCATGGCGCAGGAGGACATCCGCCAGAAGCTGCAGACGCAGCTGCTGGCCGGCAACACCTCCGGGCTGCCCGACATCGTGCTGATCCAGGACGACGTGGCGCAGAAGTACCTGCAGTCCTTCCCCGGCGCCTTCGAGCCGCTGAGCGACGCGATCGATATGTCGGCCTTCGCGCCCTACAAGGTCGCGGCCGCCACCCATGACGGCAAGTCCTACTCGCTGCCCTTCGACTCCGGCGTCACCGGCCTATTCTACCGCTCCGACTACCTCGAGCAGGCGGGCTACAAGGCGGCGGACCTGCAGGACCTGACCTGGGACAAGTTCATCGCTATCGGCAAGGACGTGAAGGCCAAGACCGGGCACAACCTGATCGGCCTCGACCTCAACGGCGACGGGCTGATCCGCGTCATGATGCAGTCGGCCGGCGCCTGGTACTTCAACGAGGACGGCAGCCTCAACATCGTCGACAACAAGCCGCTCAAGGCAGCGCTCGAGACCTACGCCAAGATCTTCCAGGCGGACATCGTCAAGCCGGTGGCCGGCTGGACCGAATTCACCGGCGCCTTCACCTCGGGTGAAACCGCCGTCGCGCTCAACGGCGTCTGGATGACCGGCACGATCAAGTCGCAGCCCGACCAGGCCGGCAAGTGGGGCGTGGCGCCGATCCCGAAGCTCGAGGGCATCGAGGGCGCCACCGGCTATTCGAACGAAGGCGGCTCGAGCTGGTACGTGCTGTCGTCCGGCGCCGGCAAGGCCGAGGCGGTCGACTTCCTGAAGACCGTCTGGGCCGCCGACACCGACTTCTACCAGAAGATCCTGATCGGGCAGGGCGCGTTCAGCACCTGGCTGCCGGCCTCGCAGGGCGAAGCCTACAAGGCCTCGGACGACTTCTTCGGCGGCCAGCCGGTGTGGGCGAACTTCTCGGACTGGCAGTCCAAGATCCCGAGCGTCGACTACGGCATCTACACCGCCGAGGTGGACGCCGCCGTAATCGCTCAACTCCCCGCCATCACCAAGGGCGGCAGCGTCGACGACGCGCTCAAGGCCATCAACGACCAGGCCAGCCAGCAGATGCAGTGATGCAACGCCGGTCACCCTCGTTCTTTGAGGGACGAGGGTGACTGCACCTCGCGGTGTCATCCCGGCGCAGGCCGGGATCCAGCCTGAGAGACAGCCCCAGGTCACCGGGGTGGAAAGCTCTCGGGATGGGCCCCGGCCTTCGCCGGGGTGACACGTCGGTGGACGGTCACCGGCGGCGACCTACAACCCATGGCAACGCCGCAGTTCTTCGTCGGGAAATTCTGATTGGCACAGGCACGAGCGAGCCGGAACGAGCATGTCAGCGGCTGGGCCTTCATCGCGCCCGCCCTCGTGCTGCTCGGCATCTTCATGATCTACCCGATCCTCTGGTCGCTCTGGATGAGCTTCCAGGTCGGCAAGGGGATGAACTTCAGCTTCGGCGGGCTGGCCAACATCGTGCGGCTGACCAAGGATCCGGTGTTCATCCGAGCGCTGGTCAACACCCTGATCTTCCTCGTGGTGCAGGTGCCGATCATGATCGTGCTGGCGCTGCTCGCGGCAGTGGCGCTCAACGATCCGACGCTGCGCTTCCGCGGGCTGTTCCGCACCGCGATCTTCCTGCCGTGCGTCACCTCGCTGATCGCCTACTCGACGCTGTTCAAGTCGATGTTCGCGACCGACGGCATCGTCAACAAGATGCTGATGGGGCTGTGGCTCATCCAGGAGCCGATCCACTGGCTGCAGGACCCGTTCTGGGCCAAGGTGCTGATCATCCTCGCCATCACCTGGCGCTGGACCGGCTACAACATGGTGTTCTACCTCGCGGCGCTGCAGAACATCGACCGCTCGATCTTCGAGGCCGCCCGGATCGACGGCGCCTCGCCCTGGCACCGGTTCTGGTACATCACCGTGCCGATGCTGAAGCCGGTGATCCTGTTCACCACCATCATCTCCACCATCGGCACGCTGCAGCTGTTCGACGAGGTGAACAACATCACCCAGGGCGGCCCATCCGACGCGACGCTGACGCTGTCGCTCTACATCTACAACCTCACCTTCCGCTTCATGCCGAGCTTCGGCTACTCGGCGACGGTGTCGTGGGTGATCGTGCTGCTGGTGGCAGTGCTGACCTTCGTGCAGTTCATGGTGGCGCGCGACCGGAGGGCTTCGTCATGAGGCCGCTCGCCCTCGCCGGCCGGGCGCTCACCTATGCGCTGCTCAGCCTCGCCGCCTTCGTCTCGGTGTTCCCGTTCTTCTGGATGCTGGTGGGCGCCACCAACACCTCGGCCGACGTGGTGGTGGGCAAGGCGACCTTCGGCGACCAGCTGTTGGTGAACGCGGCGCGGTTCTTCACCACCGTGGATGCGCCGCGCATCTTCTGGAACTCGGCGTTCATCGCGGTGGTCGGCACGGTGCTGACGCTCGCCGTCTCCTCGCTCGCCGGCTACGGCTTCGAGATGTTCCGTGCCCGGTTCCGCGAGCGCATCTTCGCCTTCATGCTGCTGCTGCTCTCCATCCCGTTCGCGGCGCTGATGGTGCCGCTGTTCGTGATGATCTCGTCGATGAAGCTCAGCAACACGGTCGCCGCGGTGATCCTGCCCGGCATCGCCTCGATCTTCATCATCTTCTACTTCCGGCAGGCGACCAAGGCCTTCCCCGGCGAGCTGCGCGACGCGGCGCGGGTGGACGGCCTCAACGAGTGGCAGATCTTCCTCTACATCTACCTGCCGACGATGCGCTCGACCTATGCGGCGGCGATCATCATCGTGTTCATGGCCAACTGGAACAACTACCTGTGGCCGCTGATCGTGCTGCAGACGCCCGACCAGAAGACCGCGACGCTGGTCATCTCGGCGCTCACCTCGGCCTACACGCCAGACTACGGGATGATCCTGTTCGGCACCATCCTCGCCACGCTCCCGACCCTCATCATCTTCTTCCTGCTCCAGCGGCGCTTCGTCGAAGGCATGCTGGGCGCCGTCAAATAGGACCAAACCGCATGCGTTCGCTCACGAGCTTCAACACCGGCTGGGTGTTCGAGGACGGCACCGCCGTCACCTTGCCGCACACCGCGGTCGAGCTGCCCTTCTCGTATTTCGACGAGCGCGCCTACCAGCGGGAATTCACCTATCGCAAGCTGTTCGACGCCGATCCGGCCTGGGGCGACGACGAGGTGTCGGTGCTGTTCGAGGGCGCCATGGCGAACGCCCGGGTGTCGCTCAACGGCGTCGAGATCGCGGCCCACACGGACGGCTACACGCCGTTCGAGGCGCGGCTGACGGGCCGGCTCAGGCCGGGCCGCAACGAGCTGGTGGTGGTGATCGACGGCAGCGAGAACCCGGAGATCCCGCCGTTCGGCGGGCGCATCGACTACCTCACCTATGCCGGCATCTACCGCGACGTGTGGCTCAGGCGGACCGCGCCGGTGTTCGTCGGCAACGTCAAGGTCGAGACCCCGGACGCGCTGTCGGAACGAAAGACCGTCACTGCCCGGGCCACCCTCCGCAACCCGCAGAACCAGCCCTTCGCCGGCCAGCTGACGGCCACCATCACCGACCCCGCGGGCCGGGTGATCGCCACGCAGGCGCAGCCGGCGGCGGCCGAGGTGTCGTTCCGCTTCGAGGGGCTCGCAGGCATCGCGCTGTGGGACCTCAGGACGCCCAACCTCTACACGCTCACCCTCTCCCTGGGGGACACGGACGCGCTCGCCACCAGCTTTGGTTTCCGCACGGCCGAGTTCACCCCGGAAGGGTTCCGGCTCAACGGCCGGCCGCTGAAGCTGCGCGGCCTCAACCGGCACCAGTCCTTCCCGTATGCGGGCTACGCGCTAGGCCGGGCGGCGCAGGAGCGCGACGCCGAGATCCTGAAGCACGAGCTGCACGTCAACATGGTGCGCACCTCGCA
>JBQCFF010000152.1:0-3682 GCA_051959485.1 Devosia sp.
GCGATCGCGCCGACCGTAGGGTTGAGCTGGGCGAGCGCGATGCGAAGTCTGTCGGTCACGGGAGCTGTCCGCCGGAGGATGGAACGCGGCGAGACTTAGCCGCTCCCCCCTAATCGGGCAAGGCGGGAGCGGGTTGCAGCGGGCCGGCTCAGAACGAGTAGGTCAGCTCCGCGAGCACGCCGTAGCGCAGGAAGGAGAACGGCGCATTGGTCTCGATGACGCCGCCCTCGTGCACGACGGGGTCGCCTTCGTACTCGGGATCGGCATCGGTGTTGCTGGGATCGGTAATCTCGACGCGGGTGTAGGTGGTGTCGGCCATGCCCTGCACATACCAGGCGCGGCCGCCGAGCCGGAACGTCAGGTTCTCCGTGGGGTGGACGCCGACGAAGGCCTCTGCCATGGCGCCGTAGCCCCAGCCGTCGAGGGACGTTTCGGACGAACGCATGGCGCTGATGTTGCCGTTCTCGAAGCCGTAGGGGAACTGCGCCGGGCCGCCGTACACGGCCGTGCTGAACTCCGGATCGTCGACGCCCACAACGCCGTTGACCTTGGCATAGGGGACCGCTGCCAGTTCGGCGCGCACGTCGATGAAGTTGTTGAAGTTCGCCTTGCCCTGCAAGCCGAGGCGAATGGCGTGGATGTCGACGTGGTTCGGCGCGCTGTCGCCGGGGATGAAGGTCTGCCCGCTGACCGGATCGTAGGTGACGGAGTCCCCGTCGCTCAGCGTGGTGAAGTTGGTGCGGCCGGTGTCGGGCGCCTCGAGCCAGTACTGGTACCCGACCAGCCCGCCGATGCCGTTGCCCTGCCCATCGTTGAACGCGTTCCAGCCGAAGTCGGCGCCGGCGTAGGCGATCGTGCCGTCACCGATGTCGCCACCACCGAGGCCGCCATCGTTGAACTCGCCCGTCACCGCCATCGAGTAGCCGGCCATGCCCTGCGCGTAGGTCGCGGTGGCATCGTCCTCGATCCGCAGGAAGGCTTCGCCGGTGTGCGCGGTGCTGGTCGCCTCGCCCCCGTCGACGCCCAGGCTGCCCATCGAGTACCAGTAGCGCAGGCCCGTCTCGATGTGGATGCCGTCGTCGTCCTCGCCCAGCGTGGTCCAGTCCTTGGGCTCGTAGGTCTGGTAGCCGGTGCGGAATTCCATGCCGCCATCCCATCCCTCACCCATGTCGGCGGCCGCGGCCGGCAGGCTCAGGGAGGCGGCGATCAGGGTGGCGATACTCGAGGCCAGACGCGACATCGAAGAAACTCCGCGACAACTACGCTACTCCGACCTTTATGCTCCGTTAGGGTTAATGTTCCGCTAAGCGCTTTTGCCATATGCGAGTCTTCGCCTCGCAAGTGCATGGTAACTCTTGCCAAATGCACGTTTCGGTAAGTATTCCACTGGCGTGGGTCAGTCCTGCAGGGTTTGTGTGCAACCCGCCCTGCCCCTCAGGCATTGGGCAACCACATCCGGCGCGAAACACACGGAAAAGGGAAATGAGCTGCAAGGTGCTAGTGGTGGAGGACGAGATTTTCGTCGCCATCGAAATCGAAAGCGTCCTGCAAGAGCTCGGCCACCGTCCCGTTGGGATCGCGGCCGACAGCCGCAGGGCATTGGAACTCGCCAAGGAGGCGGAACTCGCCTTCGTCGACCTCAACCTGGTGGATGGCCCTACCGGAATCGAGCTGGGCAAGCGCCTGGCCGACGAGGGAATAACCGTGCTGTACATGACCGCAAATCCATCGCAGCTGGGCTCGGCCGTACCGGGCACCATCGGGGTGCTCCCCAAGCCGGCGAACGAGCGGGAACTGCGGGCGGCCGTGGAGTTCGCGGTCGCCCGACGCAACCGTCAGGCCGGCGTCGAACCGCCCCGCCGGCTGATGCTGTTCGACCCACCCGAGGCGATGGCGCGGGCCTGAGCCTCAGCCGGCGATCGTCGCCTTGCGGCGCAGCGAGGCGAGCGGCATTTCCACCTCGGCCACGAGGCCGTTCGCTTCCCAGCGCCGGCTCAGCGTGCCCTTCAGCTGGCCTTCGACGCTCAGCGACATCAGCCGCGAGCCGAAGCCCTGCTTGTCGGACAGGGGGCCCGGCGGGCCGCCAAGCTCGCGCCAGATGACACGGCAGCTCTCCGCACCGCAGGCGACCTCGACCGAAACGCGGCCACCCGGTTTCGACAGTGCCCCGTACTTGGCGGCATTGGTGGCGAGCTCGTGGAAGATCAGGGCCAGCGGCGTGGCCGCGGCCTCGTCGATCGGGGCGTCGTCGCCGATAACGTCGATGCGATCGCCATCGGGCAGCCGGTACGGGCTCATCAGCTCGCGGATCAGCTGGTGCAGCGAATGCGGGTTCTCGCTTGGCGCCGAGGCGCGCGAATGCGGGCGGACGAAGTCATGCGCCTTGCCCAGCGCGATGATCCGCGCCCTGAGCTCGCTGGCGAAGGCGGACGCATCGGGGTAGCTACGCGCGGCCAGGGCGACGATGCCACCGATCACCGCGAAGATGTTCTTGATGCGGTGGCTCAGCTCCTGCGCGATCACCTCGCGCTCCTCGCGAGCCAGCTTCTCCTCGTGAATGTCGGTGCAGGTGCCGAACCAGCGCACGATGCGGCCGTTCGAGTCGCGGATCGGCAGCGCCTGGCCCAGCACCCAGCGATACTCGCCGCTATGGTGCCGCAGGCGGTACTCGATGCGGTACGGCTCGCCCGTCGTCAGCGAATGGCGCCAGGCTGCCCAGGCCTGCTCCCGGTCGTCGGGATGGAACATGCCGTTCCACCCTTCACCGTCCGTCGAGCCCTCGGGCGCGCCGGTGAACTCGTACCAGCGGGCGTTGTAGTAGTCGTGATAGCCGTCCGGCAGGGTCGACCAGACCATCTGCGGCATGGTGTCGGCGAGGGTGCGGAAGCGCATCTCGCTCTCGGCCAGCTGCTCGGCGATCCGCCGCTCCTGGGTGATGTCGACCACCACTCCGGGCAGTCGCAGCGGCCGGGCGTCCTGGTCGGCGATCACCCGGCCCGAGGCCACGACCCAGCGGACGTCCCCGTCCGGGTTCAGCAGGCGGTACTCGAAGCGCACGGGGCCGGCGTTCTTCAGCGCGTCGCCGATCTCCACCGTCACCCGGTCCCGGTCATCCGGGTGGATGGCCCGCATGAAGTCAGCGATCGGCAGCCCCAGCGCCGCGGCCCCCGGGCTGACGCCGAACAGGGCGGCGAAGCGGTCGTCGGCGGTCACCTTGTCGCCGACGATGTCCCAGTCCCAGGTGCCGACCATGCCCGAGGCCTCGAGGGCGAGGTCGAGCTTTTCCGCACTTTCGTCGAGGGCCTGCCGCTGCACCACCTGTGCGGTCACTTCCTGGACGATGGCCAGCACCGCCAGCGGCCGGCCGTCCTCACCCACCACCGGGCTGTAGCTCAGGTCGATGTAGGCCGCGGCCGGGCCATGGCCGCGGTCGAGCACCAGCTCCTGGCTGGTGAGCTGCCAGGTTTCACCGGCGAAGCCGCGCCGCATGTTCTCGCGGTTGAAGTCCGCCACCTCGGGCCAGGCGTCGAGCACCGGCATGCCGAAGATCGCGGGGTGCCGCTCGCCGGCGAAGGCGGCGTAGCCGTTGTTGTAGATCAGCGTCCCGTCGGTCTCGCCCACCAGCATCACCATGGGCACGTCCGACAGCATCATCATCCGCACCGCGGCCCGAATCGTCTCC
>JBQCFF010000153.1:0-21538 GCA_051959485.1 Devosia sp.
TACAGCCGACCCTACACATCCTCGCTGCAACGATCCCACGCCGCCGCCAACTGGGACCAACACCTACAACCTGATCAGGCCCCACGCCGGTATCGAGGGCATCAGCCCATTCCAAAGACTGAACAACCTCCTTGGCAATGACACCTAGCCCTTGGCCGAACCAGTCGAGGGCACGCTGCAGGAAGGCCGTAGCCTGTTCGCTGCCAAGCCCGTCGAGCACTTCGGTGTAGGCCCGCCGGGAGCAGTCATCGATGGCGACATGCAGGTGCTCCCAGCCGATCCCTTCGACGCTGTCGCGGCGGTTGCCGGTGACCCGATGGCTGGGACGGGCGATGCGGCCCAGGCTCTTGATGTCGAGATGGATCATCTCGCCGGGACTCCTGCTATTTGCCGCTGCATCCTTCGGAGCACTTTGTGCCTACCCAAGCACAGGCGCACGAGGGTCGCGCACTCGAGGAGCCGACCTGAAGTATGAACCTCGCGGCGACAGACTTGTGGGTCTTGTAGTTTTGTGACAGGGATACGTATCCGGGCGGCGCCGCAACGGCACAACCCCCAGGATTTGCGGGCTTCCCTGCTCAATTGGTGGCGCGTCCCTCCTCCGCTACCACCGCAACCCCTTGAGGTTGCTGGATTTTACACTCGGAACTGGGCCTGGTCATGTCGCATTCGATTGCGACATGATTTGCGACATGAAAGACGTTTCCGGGATCGGGGCCGACTGCAATCAGCTAGCACCCTCACCGGCGTAGCGCATCCGGTGGAAAATCTCGAAAAGCTCAGGAGCGACTGCTCGGACTCTATCCGCTTGGGGCCTGCTGCCATGCTTCGCCAAGTCTACTGCGTCCTTCAGAAAATGTAGGCCATCACGGTCGACGGCAATGTGCTGCCGGCTTATGTATCGCTGGGCTGTCTGGCGCCGGTAGTTGGCCGAGGTGTTTGTCCACTGCTTCAGCAACCTCTCAAAGGTGCGGAACAGCACGATCAGGAAAGCGGATCGCACCTGAACGATCGAAGAGTCCATCTCCTCTTTAGGCTCCCAACCTCCTCCCAGAAGTCAGGGGCGTGTCCAAGTTCGTCACCGAAGTATTCTGGCTCAGGCGGTTGCTCGTCTGGCCCGATGCCCCATCTCGCCCGAACGGTCTTCTCAGCTTGGTCTCAGCGTTCAACGAGTGCCGTTATGCTTGCCCTGTACGCGGTCCCTAGCTGCGACAGTTGCCAGTTCAGAGACACAAGTGTGTAACCGGCAATGAAGCTCTTTGTGAGGGGCGCCAAAGTTGCGTCTCCGTGTACCTGCGGAGCTGCTGCGGATGATCGAGAACAAGATCGCGATCCTGGCCAAGCTGCGGGATCAGGCACCGGCGCAGGCGGACGATCTGGTGGCGAGATATGGCCGGCTCGCGGGTGCGTGCCGGGTGGAGGTGAACCAAGGCCGGGCCCGTCGCCCCCGCCAATATAGAGGCTTGCACCGCTTGTCGACCTCAGTCGCTTGTGGTGAAACGGCGGCCAGATAGCTGAGCGTCTCCATGCAACACCGCCACGCCATTGACGGCCTGAGAGCAGTCGCGGTCCTACCCGTGATCGTCTTCCACGCCGCCCCTCAGGTGATGGCTGGGGGGTTCGTTGGCGTCGACGTCTTCTTCGTCATCAGCGGCTACCTGATAGCGGGGTTGTTGATCGAGGAGCTTAAGGCGACAGGGACCGTCAACATCCCGGCATTTTACGAAAGGCGTGCCAGGCGCATCCTACCGGCGCTGGTAGTTGTCATGGCCGCCTGCGCAGTGCTCGGGTTCTTCGTTCTGCTGCCATCCGAGTTAAGGGAGTTGGGCCGGCAGATCATCTACACAGCCCTATTCTCGTCCGACTTCCTGCGGATCGGAGATGGGTACTTTGCTGCCTCCAACGAGCTGCAGCCGCTCTTCCATACATGGAGTCTGTCCGTCGAAGAGCAGTTCTACCTCGTGTTTCCCCTTGCCCTCATGCTGCTGTATCGCTTCGCACCGAGGCGCCTGACAACATGGCTTGTCGCGATAGCGGCGGCCTCGCTTCTGGCCTCGTGCATATTTGGGCCTGCGGCACCCGAGAGCAACTTCTACTCCAGCGCGTCGCGCGCGTGGGAGTTGTTAGCTGGGGCGATTTGCGCATCTGTGGCCCGACCGGTTCAGCGTCCAGCGTTGGCGTTGGTCGGGCTGGTAGCGGTGCTGGTATCGTTTGTCGCCTTCGACAGCACTGTATTATGGCCATCCGTGTTCGCGCTTGTTCCCGTGGTCGGGACAGCGCTGATCCTGCTGCATGGCACCGAGCGCGGCATGGTCTCCCGGTTCCTGTCGCTGCCGCCGCTGGTGGAAATTGGCCTCATGAGTTACAGCGCCTACCTGATCCACCAACCTCTGTTTGCTTTCGCAAGAGTGCTCGGCTTCGACGGTCCGTGGATAATGGTCGCGCTCGCGCTGCTAACCTTCGTGCTTGCTGCACTATCGCTGCGATTTGTTGAGCGCCCGTGGCGTCGCCGTCGCTCAACGACACCCACGATCCGTCGGCGCCTGCTTGCCGGATGCGCGGCCGTCTTACTGCTATTCGGCGCAACGGGCGCTACAGCGGACCTCTATGATGGTTTCCCTGGCCGGCTTCCCTCGGAGGTGAACGAGGTTCTGGCCCGCAAACCTGACGGTCTGAAGTGCACCCCCTCGCCGCCCGACCTGGACTGCGTGTACGGCAACGCCAAGAGCGCCCACGTTGCTATCGTGGGTGACAGCCACGCGGCCTCGATTGGCGCTGCTCTCGGTTCGGCAGTTCTGGCTCAGGGTGGCAGCAACACGATAGCGCTAACAAACAATGGGTGCCCTCCCATTGTCGGATTTGATCGGGTCGATCAACGCGGAACTGAGTTTGACTGCCTACGCAAGTTTGAACGGTTCATCGACATACTTGAGAGGCACCCCGAGATTGAGGTTGTGGTCCTCTTTGCCCGATGGACGATGTGGACTGAACTGTCCCCGTTCGACAACGGCGAAGGCGGGATAGAGGATCGCCCGCAGGTTGTGCCCGCCCTCGACGGCGTGATCTACCGACGCAAGTCACCTGAATATCTGGCGGCATTGTCTCAGGGGCTGGTTGCCACGGCTCAGCGCATCGAGAGCATGGGCAAGCGTGTGATTGTTGTTGGCTCAATACCCGAGAGCGGCTGGGATGTTCCGCGACGCATGGTCCGCCAGATGCTCAGGGGCGAGGAAGGCCCGCTGACAACGTCATTCGACGTGTTTAGCCGGCGATCGCATGATGGCCGTGGCCTTGTGGCCTCGGTACCCGCCTCATTAGTGGTAGATCCGACGCCTCTCTTCTGCGACAAGCTCACCGGGCGATGCCTTAACGAGGCGAACGGCGTCCCGCTCTATCGGGACGATAACCACCTAAGCTTCGCTGGCGCCACGCTGTTGGCATCCAAGGTAGCGAAGGCAGTCATATCAGCCGGCCGCAATTACGCATCAGGTCTTCCCCTTTAGCGCGATCGTTCTTCACTTCATTTCTGGCGAACGCTCACATTGAGGTGCGACGCCGATAGACGCGCAACGGTCCCACGCCCCGATTTTCTCCCGTCACCAGGTCCCCAACAGGAACGAACCCGCCGGCGCTGATCATCCGGTGCAGGCCGTCGAAGTACTTTAGGGGCGTGCGCACGGCCAACAGGTCCGACGAGCGACCAACGATGGCGGCAGTGAGTCTCTCCAACGCGGAGGGAGACATCTGCCACTTCACGTGGTGGTGCACGCCCAGGTAGCAGACGATGTCGTACTTCGGTAGCAACGGCAGCGCCTGAAGAGCTTTTGGCCCGAGGCTCAGGTCAGCCACGTGGAAGGATGAATTGGGCTGGATGGAGGCGACGCGCTCGGTGGCGAGGGCCACTCCTCGCTCGAAAATATCGCAACCATCAATTCGAGTGGCGCCGGCCTTTGCGAAGGCCTCCGCTACCGTGCCATCGTGGCTACCTACATCCAGCACCGTCCGTCCGGGAGCGCTCGCGAGCACGGTTTCGAGCCCAGCCAAGCGATCCTCCGGCCCACCGGCGATGAGGTCTGCGGGGTCACTGGCGTGTTTGTACTGGAGCTTCTTGCGGTAGCCACTGTTCCTCAGCAGGAAGTCTAGGATCGTCATCTCTTCAGCCCCCCAGTTCACCCTCCACCCGTAACATCATGCGTCCGAGGTTCAAAGCGCGCGGGCTACCGGATACCCACGGTGGTCGCAATCCAGATGCCGGACGAGCTTGCCGCAAAGGCTCCTGGGTCTTCCGCTGTGCCCACGGAAACCTTCTCCGCGGTGAACACGCTTATATTGTTGTCGTTTGCGCTAGAGCATTTCACGCATGGACTGAGGCATATCCGGCGTTTTCAAGCGCATTCGGCGGGATCGATGGCCTGGACCAGGTGGCCGACATGCCGCCAGGTGTCCTCGACGGACCGGCGCTGCGCCATGCGCATCCAGTGCTTGATCTTTGAGAAAGCCTGCTCGATGGGGTTGAGGTCGGGGGAGTAGGCGGGCAGGTACCAGAGCCTGGCGCCGCGGGCGCGGATGGCGCGGCCGATCTCGAGGGCCTTGTGGCTCCCCAGATTGTCCATGACGACGATATCGCCGGGGCCGATGGTGGCGAGCAGTTGCTGCTCGACCCAGGCCCGAAAGCTCACCCCGTTGATCGGTCCGTCGAAGACGCACGGCGCCACGATCCCGTCGCAGCGCAGGGCGGCCACGAAGGTCAGGGTGCGCCAATGGCCATGCGGTGCGTAGCCGCGCAGCCGCCCGCCCTTCGCCCCCCAGCCGCGGATCGGCGCCATGTTGGTCTTGATCCAGGTCTCGTCGATGAACACCAGGCGTCGCGGGTCGAGATGCGGTTGGATGCGCTTCCAGCGCGCCCGCCGCCGGGCAATGGCGGCATGGGCCTGCTCAAGGGCGAACAGGACTTTTTTTAAAGCTCAGCCCCTCGCGCCTGAGGAACAGCCACACCGCATTGTGCGACACCTTCACGCCACGCGCCGCCAGTTCGTCCTTGAGCCCGTGCAGCGTCAGGTGCGGGGCCTGGCCGATCCGCTCCAGGATGAAGGCCCGGTGCTGCTCGAGCACCGGTCGACGCCCCCCGCCTCGCGGCGCCGGCCGCGCCGATCCATGCCGCCGATACCGCTGCATCCACCTCACCGCGGAGGCTGCCGAAACCCCAAACCGGGCCGCCGCGGCACGGCAGCTCTCCCCGCCAAGAACCGCTTCCACCACCCGATCCCGAAGATCCATCGATAGCGTCATCAGATGCTGACCTCCTTCCAGCCAGCATCTTGAATCACATCAGAGCACTGCAGGGAATCCAGAACCGATTCTCTTAGGACGTGAACCGCTCTAGCGAGGATCCCAGTGCCGTACCAGCATTGAACACGGACGAGATCAGCGTCGACGCGAGTTCAGGCGCGGCCTTTGCGGCCGTCAGTACACGGTTCTGGACGCTGGTAGAAACCAGTGTCAGCGGCAGGATGATCAGGATGACCGATCCAACTCCGACGTAGAGGTTGGTCGTGGCGACCAGCAGGACCAACCCGTACGTGGCGGCAAGGCCAGCATAGCACCACCGCAGCGTGCCTGTCGGGTGCCTGTCGGCCAGGGGCCCGCCTGCCAGGGTTCCCGCGGTGGCCATCAGTCCGAAGCCCAGCAGGGACGGCGCCAGCCACTCGGCGGGCATCCCGACCACCTCGATAAGGTACGGCGCGACGAAGGTGTTGAGGTTCCACGGGGCGATCATCATGAGGAAGATCAGGCCGAACGACGTCAGCACCTGCAGGTTGGCCAGCGCACGTACCTGATCGGCGATCCGGCTGGTCGGACCGCCTGCATCCGAGCCTCGCGGCACGAACAGAGCGATGCCGACGATTGCGAGCACCGCCAGTCCGCCGACCATCCAGAACGTCGCCCGCCAGCCCCAGGTCGTGCCGACCCAGGTACCAAGGGGCACACCGACTATGTTGGCGATGGCAACCCCGGCGAAGATGAACGAAAGGGCTCTGCCCACTTGGTGGGGCGGCCCCACCTTGGCGGCGAGCACCACGGCAAGTCCGAAAAACGCGCCATGTCCGACCGCCGTGACGATGCGACCCGCCATCACCAAGGCATAGCTGTCCGCCAGGGCGCAGATGATCTGACCCGCGATGAACAATCCCATCATGCCGAGCGCCATCGTCTTGCGCGGCATCCGGGCTAGAGCAAGCGTCAGGATGGGGCCCCCGATCGCCACCCCAAGGGCGGAATAGGTGACGGAGAGCCCGGCGGAGGGGATGCTGGCGTGGAGGGCCTCGGCGATCGAGGGCAGGATTCCCGCGATCACGAACTCCGTTGTCCCAATGCTGAAAGTCCCCAGGAAAAGCGCGAATATTGCCATGTACATCGCAACCCCCAAGCTTGCAGAAATTCCGCCGAACTCCGCTCTGCATCACTGAACCAGGTGACGGAGGCTTTGCCTTCGGCTCACGTCAGCGAAGTTCCTCACCGCTGCACTGCCGCCCGCATGATCCGCCCGGCGCTGTAGATCGAGTGCGGGGAAAGCACGTCCATGGCCACGCTCCCGAGACAACGCAGACGATCCAAGGCAGAGTCACCGACTCGTCCTTTGTTCGTTTGATGTCAGTGGGTTATGACCCGACCCGTCGGGCATCAAGATACTTCGCGGCGACAAGCGATCTCAATCCGAACTATTGCCATTCCGTTCTGCATGTTTGCAGAATGCCTTTATGCTCGACTGGGATGACCTGCGGTTTGTGCTGGCACTAGCGCGGAGCGGCGCCGCCCTTGCGGCTGCCTGCCAGCTGGGCGTCAACCAGACGACGGTAACGCGCCGCCTTGCAGGCCTCGAGGCCGCGCTCGGGGCCAACCTGTTCGAGCGCTCACCGCAAGGCCACCGGCTGACCGAACTCGGCCAGCGCGTGGCGCGGACGGCCGAGGCTATGGAGGCGCAGGTGCTGCACCTGACGAGCGAAGTCGCTGCCGGACAGCGGGTGGTCACCGGCATCGTGCGCTTCATCTGCCCCGAGACGATCGCCAACCACTTGCTTGCGCCGTGGCTGGGCGACTTCCGGGGGCGCTACCCCGACGTGCTGATTGAGGTGATCAACTCTGATGCCATGCTGGACTTGGGCAAGGGCGAGGCCGATGTGGCGATGCGGGTAGGTGCCCCGCCATCGGGCGCCGGGATCGTAGCGCGGCGGCTGCCGGACTGCCCGTGGACCGCTTACAGCAGCCGGGCTTATGTGCGGGAACGGGGGTCACCCGCGGCTCCGACGGAACTCGCCGCGCATGCGCTTATCGGCCTCGACGGGGCCCAGGCCGGGCTGCCCAGTGCAATATGGTTCCGGCAGGTCGTCGGTGCCGAGCGGATCAGGGTCCGGTGCAACTCCCTCTCCAACGTCGTCCATTCGCTGAGAGCCGGGCTTGGCATCGGCATGTTGCCCTGCGTCATCGGGGACGCCGAGCCGGAGCTGGTGCGCTGCTTTCCGCCTGTGCCCGAACTCGATGCGCAGACCTGGCTCATCGTCCGGCAGGTTGTGAAAACGGCGACGCATGTGCGCGCCTTCGTCGACTTCCTCGGGGAGCGGCTGACGAAAGAGCTGCAGGCGTGCCATCGGACTGCCGGCCCCGCTATGGGGGCTACGGCGGCCCGGTACGGAAGAGGCCACGGCCGTCGGCCGCCCGTCGCTCGGCAAAGCGGTTGATCGCCGCGCGCCGGCGGGCGGGATCGTTGCTTCCCGCCGGGTACGCGCCGGTCACGTGGCGCTAGGCCTTGGTGACGAGCTGGAACAGGTACTCTTCGGCGATCTGGCCGTTTTCCCACCTGGCGATGGTCGCCATCGTGGTTCCGTCGTTCATCACGCCCGTCACTGCCGTCCAGTCGCCGGCTCCGATGCGGATCGGGTGGGATTCGATCCTGGATTCCGGATTCTGCTTGATGAACTTCTGGGCCCAGGCAACGTGGTCCTCGAGACCGTCGGTCTCCTGCCCGAACCCACCCACATGGACGCTGTTGGCATGTGACCGCCGGAACAGGTCCCAGTTCCTGTCGTTCCAGCCGACGAACTCCAGCTTGTCGAATACGTCCAGGTTTTGCCGTGCCTGTTCCGTGTCTGCCTTGGTCACCGGTGTGGCAACCCGAGCGCCTTGGCCGCGAGCGTCCGTGTTCATCGTGCTACTCCGTCGGCAGGCTCGGTGCTGGCACTGGCGCCGTCCTGCCTTGCGGCGTCAGCGAGGTACAACCAGGCCGATCCCATAGTACCGATGACGATGGGAAATTTGTGGCGACGCACCGAGCTTTGCCTTCGCTCCGGTGATTCGGACGGCCTGGCGTTCCGCTAGATGACGCGGCGGCCCTCGCGCCAGACGGTGCGGACCAGGGGCACGTCGGTGTCTGCGCTGACCCGTACTAGGTCGGCGCGTCGACCGGGCTCGATCGTGCCGCGATCGTTGAAGCCGATGGCTTCCGCCGGGTGCCTGGTGACCATCGCGACGGCTTCGGGGAGCTCGACCACGCTGCCCAGCGCGAACACGGCCTGCAGCAGGCTGAACGGCACGTAGTCGGACGAAAGAATGTCGAGCAGACCCTCGCGAGCGAGGTCCAGCGCCGAGACGTTGCCGGAATGCGAGCCGCCGCGAACCACGTTCGGGGCCCCCATCAGAATAGCCATGCCGCCCTCGCGGGATGCCCTGGCAGCCTCCAGGGTCGTAGGAAACTCGGCGATCCGGATGCCATGGGCGACGGCGTCCGCGACGTGATCCCGGGTCGCATCGTCATGGCTGGCGAGTGCGATCCCGGACTGGTTGCAGAGATCGGCAATGGCGCGGCGATGCGAGGCCGAATACTGCGCGCTCTCCCGGCTGCGACGGTCCGCAAAGGCCCGGAACACCTCGTCCGTCATGCCCTTCTTCTTCTGGTAGTAGTTGGCGTAGGCCTCTAACGTCGCGAACTGCCGCTGCCCCGGCGCATGGTCCATGAGCGAGGCAATGCGGACCCGACGATCGCCCTCGAAGCGGCGAAACTGCTCGAGGCAGTCCGGGGCGGCAACCTCGCAGCGGAGGTGAATGAAATGCTCGGCCCGCAGCCGCCCGGCATCCACGCAGTGGTGGATGGCGTCGCCCAGGTTGAGAAAATCCGCCGCCGACATGCCGCTGTCGTCGTTCAACCCGATGCGCAGGGCATCGAACACCGTAGTGATGCCGGAAGCTGCAACCTGCGCATCGTGCGCCTGTACGGCCGCCACGGCGTTCCACCGCACCCCGGGCCGCGGCGCATAGTGACCTTCCATATGGTCGGTATGCAGCTCCACCAGCCCGGGCAGCAGATAGTCACCCTCCATATCATCGCCCTTGGCCGGCCCGTGACCGACCTCGGCGATGACGCCATCGCGGACGACGACATGCCCTTCGATCACCTCATGGGCGAGCACGACACGCGCGTTGGAAAGGACCTGTTCGACGTTCATGGTAATCCCCGTAACACTGGAGGCCGCCCTTAGGACAATTCTTTGACAGTGGCACGACTGCCGGCTGGTGAACGCCGGTCAGCGCCTGGCCTGGCCAATCAGCCTCGAGCGGATCGCGTTCGAGATGTTGTCGAACAGGAACACCACGCCGAGGATCAGCAGCACCATGTACGCGACCTTGTCCCAGTCGGAGTTGGTGCCCATCGCCTCGAGCAGCTTCAAGCCGATCCCGCCGGCGCCGACCGCGCCGATCACGGTTGCCGAGCGGGTGTTGCTCTCCCAGAAGTACAGTGACTGGCTGATGAAAACCGGGAGGACCTGGGGGACGACGCCGTAGCGGTTGACGGCGCCGGGGGAGGCACCGACGGACTGCACGCCTTCGCGCTGCCGGTCGTCGATATTCTCCAGCGCCTCGGCGTAGACCTTCCCCAGTGCGCCGGTGTCGGTGAAGAAGATCGCGGCGATACCGGGGATCGGGCCGGGGCCGAAGCCGCGGGTGAAGAACAGCGCCCAGATCAGCATGTCGATCGATCGGATGAAATCGAAGAGGCGCTTCATCAGCCAGTTGGCAACGCGGTTTGGGGTGATGCTGCGGGCGGCGATGAAGGCCAGCGGGAAGGCGACCAGTGTCGCCAGCAGCGTGCCGACAAAGGCCATCACCAGGGTCTGCAGCAGCTTGGTGAAGATGTCGCCGTGCTGCCAGGAACGGTTGTTCCAGAAGTCGGAGACCATCAGGTCGAGGTTGGATCTTTGCGGGTCGAGGCGCTCGGGCGACAGCGCCAGGGCCAGGAGCTCGGTGAAGGGTTTGTGCCAGAACACCGACTGCGGATCGAAGAGGAAGTTGGCCCAGCCGAGGAACCGGCGCTGCACATAGACCTGCTTGTCGCGGATTTCGGCCTGTCCGGCAAAGCCGTAGTCGACGATCACCTTGGCGCCGTCCTGCATGACTGAGGCGGCGGCATCGGCGGGCGCGGTGACCATGCCGGGCGCGACCGTTACCGGGTACGCCCTGCCATCGACCCAGGCGGTGACGGCGGTGGTGGTGACCTCGAGGCGATTGGCCTCGCCGTCAAAGGTGACGGTCCAGGAGCCATCGGCGTTTGGGGTCAGCCAGTCGATGGCGGCGCCCTCGGCATACTGGCCGCGGCTCGACCATTGCGGGACGATGCGGCCGTCGTCGCCGAAGCGGAGGCGCGGCTGGGCCCGCCAGGAGTACCAGTCCTGCACGTAGATGGCAGCGCGGTCCCACTTGCCGTTCTGAAAGGCCGGGCCGATGCCGAAGAAGAACCAGCAGAAGGCAAGGTAGGCCAGCGTCAGCGCGGCCCCGAGCGCCAGGCCGTAGCGGCGGCCGAACGAGCGGTGGAAGACCGGCGCGTGTTCGGCGCGAAGCCGAAGGCGATCGCCGGCGGTGAGGATGAGCTGGGACATCAGGCGGCTCCCCGTCCGAGTTCGAAGGCGGCCCTGCCGACCAGGCGCCGGCGGAGCCAGCCGGAGAACTGGTCGACGATGACGATGGTAACCAGCAGCAGGATGATGATGGCGTAGGTCTTTGCCGCATGGTCACGGCCGATCGAGAGGCGGAACACTTCGCCGATGCCGCCGCCGCCGACCGCGCCGATGATGGTAGAGGCGCGGACATTGATCTCGAGGCGCAGCAGCGCATAGGAGACGAAATTCGGCAGCACCTGCGGCAGCATGCCGAAGCGGACGCGCTCGAGCCAGCTGGCGCCGACCGCACGCAGACCCTCGTCGGGCTTCATGTCGGCATTCTCGACCACTTCGAAGAACAGCTTGCCGAGTGAGCCGATGGTGTGGAGCGACACCGCGAAGATCGCGGCGATGGGACCGATGGAAATGACCGCCGTCAGCAGACCGGCGATGACGATTTCGGGGAAGGCCCGGAGGACTTCCATGACGCGGCGCACGAGGAAGCGCACCGCGCCGGCGCCGACCAGGTTGGTGGCGGCGAACCAGCAGAGGCAGAAGGCGATGCCGCCGCCGATGATGGTCGAGACCACCGCGACATTCACGGTGATCGCCAGCTGATAGATGAAGTTGGGGATGTAGAAGCCGCCGCCCAGGTAGTGGCGCTCGGAAACGTAGTCGAACTTCTGGCTGCCGTCGGCATAGGGGCTTTCGAGGTCGAACATGGCCCGGAAGATCTCGAGCGGGTCGTTCGGCACGAAGGTCTTGAGAAAGTCGAACATGTAGGGCAGGCGTTCGAAGAACTTGCCCGAGTTGGCGGCGTTGGCGAAGTTGAGCGCGACACCGAGCACGATCGCGAAGACGACGAGCGCGATGACCGTATAGAGCCTCTTCAGCCTGAGCTGCGACCGGTAGTGCCGGTAGATGAGGCCGGTGTCGGTCCCGATGCCGTTGGCTGCGTCCGCCATGTATGAACTGGCTCCCGTTGTAGCAGCGGCGGCACCCAGGGGATTCCGCCGCAGGAGTGTGCGAGGGGACGAGATCAGCCGCCGATCACGGACTTACGGGCGTCGATGATGGTCTGGTACATGGCCTGGTTGGCGTCGACGAAGTTGGTGTAGCCGCCGGCGGTGAAGGCGTCGAAACACTCGAAATCGGTCTCGGGCAGCGCCTTGAAGAAGGCGGTGACCTTGGCCTTGAGGTCGGCCGACAGCTTGTTGGAGACCATCAGCGGGCCGTTCGGGATGATCGGCGACTGCCAGACTTCGACGATATCGTCCATGTCGAGCAGGCCCTTCCCGACCATCAGGTGCAGGTTGCCCGAGGTGTAGCCCTCGGCCCACTCGCCCTGGCCCGAACCGAAGGTCGTGCCGACGTCCCAGGTGCCGTCGAGCACGCCGAGGACGAGGTTTTCGTGACCGCCGCCGAAGCCGGTCTCGGAGTAGAACTCCGCGATCGGAGCGCCGAGCTCGGCCGGCAGGGCGACGTTGGGCACCAGATAGCCCGAGGTCGAGTCCGGGTCGGCGAAGCCGAGCTTCTTGCCCTTGGTCGAGGCGAGGTCGGTGATACCGGAATCCTTACGGGCGACCATGATGGTGTGATAGCCGGTCGAGCCATCGGCTTGCTGGGTGGTCAGCACCGGGTCCACCGCCGCCGGATCCTTGAGATAGATCGACGCATAGGACGAGGCGCCCATGATGGCGACGTCGATGGTGCCGCCGAGCAGACCCTGGATCACGCCGTTGTAGTCGGGCGAGGGGAAGAGCTGCACTTCGGCGACGCCGGTGGCGGCCTTGAGCGGTTCGATGACGCAGCCCGAGCGGCGCAGTTGGTCAGATTCGTTCTCACCACCGTCGAGGCCGATACGAATGGCGGCGATGTCCTGAGCAAAGGCGGCCGAGGACAGGGAGACGGCGACGGAGGCCATCAGGAGCTTGCGGATCGCGGACATGGAAATCTCCTTTGGTGACGCGATGGTTTCCCGCTTCCACCACCGCCCGCTTGCATGCCGGGCAGCCGAGGCGCGAAATCTGGAATAGGTGGCGGTCAGTTCGGCAGGCGGGCTTCGGCCAGCGCGGCGCCCGCGACGACTGCGGCGACAGGCGCCTTCTTCCTTTTGGGCGGAATGGGCTCGAGGCTGGTCGAGGTCATCGCCTCTGAGAACGCCTCCTTGAGGCCCTCCGCGCCGTAGAGTTCGCGGGCGACCTCGGTTGTCAGTTCATCCGGCGTGCCATCGAACACCACCCTGCCCTGCGCCATCCCGATGATGCGCTCGCAATAGGCGCGGGCCGTGTCGAGCGTGTGCAGGTTGGTGATGACCGTAATGCCCTGCTCCTCGTTGATGGCTTTCAGCGAGTCCATGACGATCCTGGCATTGCGCGGATCGAGCGAGGCGATGGGTTCGTCGGCGAGCAGGATTCTCGGTTCCTGCATCAGCGCCCGAGCGATGGCGACGCGCTGTTGCTGGCCGCCCGAAAGGGTCTGCGCCCATTGTCCGGCGGTAGCGGCGATGTCGAGTTTCTCGAGCGCCTTGAGCGCCATCAGCTGCTCGTCTTCGGAGAAGATCTGCAGCAGCGAGAGGATGGTGTTGCGGCGATTGAGCCGGCCGAGCATCACGTTGGTGATGACGTCGAGGCGCGGCACCAGGTTGAACTGCTGGAAGATCATGGCGCAGTCGCGCTGCCAGTCGCGCAGCGCCGGCCCCCGCAACGTCGAGACCGGCACGCCGTCGAAGGCGATGCTGCCCTCGGACACATCGGCGAGGCGGTTGATCATCCGCAAGAGCGTCGACTTGCCGGCGCCGGAGCGGCCGATGATGCCGACCATCTGGCCGGCGGGTATCTGGAGGGTTACGTCATCGACGGCGGTCTTGGCGCCGAACCGCCGCGTTACCCTGGAAATCTCGAGCATGCCCGCCCCCGTCTCTGATCGACGGGACGAAGCGGTAAGGCGGCAACGCAAAGCTCACGTGACGGTTGAGTGAAGCGTTTGTGACGGTGGAAAACCGGCGCTCGACGGCAGCGACTAGCCTTCGTGCTTGTCCAGGAACGCCTCGATCCCGAGCGTCCGGAAATCCTGGAGCGCAGCCCGGAGCCGCTGGTGCTCCCAGTCCCACCAGGCCAGGTCCATCAGCCGGGCCGCGATGGCATCGGGGAAGCGCTGACGGATGGTCTTGGCGGGGACACCAACGGCAATGGCGAAATCCGCGACATCCTTGGTCACCACGGCGCCCGACCCCACGATCGCCCCGTTCCCGATCCGCACTCCCGGCATGACCACGGCTCCATGACCGATCCAGGTGTCGTGGCCGATGCTGATCGGGGTAGAGGCGCGCCAGGCGAAGAACTCCGCATCGTCCTCGGCGTCGTCGAAATACCAGGCGGAGCGGTAGGTGAAGTGGTGCAGCGAGGCGCGCTGGTGCGGGTGCATGCTGGCATAGATGCGGACATGGGCGGCGATGTTGGCGAACTTGCCGATCGTCGCGTAGGCGATCTGGGTGTTCTCGACGCAGTAGGAGTAATCGCCCAGCGTCGAGTGGGCCACATGGCAGCCCGCGCCGATCTCGGTGTAGCGGCCGAGCACCGACTCCGTCACCTGCGCCGTGGGGTGGATAAAGGGGGTCTCCGAGAGGCGGGTCATGCGGCGGCCTGCCCGGGCGCGAACAGGGTGACATCGACGATGCGGTCGGCCACTTCGGCGCGCACCTGCTCGTCGTGGAAGATGCCGAGCAGCGCCGTGCCAGCGGCTTTCTTCTCGGCGATCATCTCGACCACCACGCCGCGGTTGGTCGCATCGAGCGAGGCCGTCGGCTCGTCGAGCAGCAGCACCGGGTGATCGGTGATGAAGCCGCGGGCGATGTTGACGCGCTGCTGCTCGCCCCCCGAGAAGGTCGCCGGCGGCAAGGTCCAGAGCCGCTGCGGCAGGTTGAGCCGGGCCAGCAGCGTCTCCGCCCTGCCCCGCGCCTCGTCCCGGTCGACGCCGCGGCTCACCAGCGGCTCGGCCACCACGTCCAGCGTCGGCACGCGCGGCACGGTGCGGAGGAACTGGCTGACATAGCCGATGGTGTCGCGCCGCAGCGCAATCACCGTGCGCGGACTGGCGGTGGCGAGATCGACCCACGCCCCCTTGTGCAGCAGCCGGATGGCGCCGCCGTCGACGCCATAGTTGCCGTACACCATCTTCAGCAGGCTCGACTTGCCGGCGCCCGACGGCCCGCCCAGCACGACGCATTCGCCGGCATTGACCGCGAAAGTCACGCCCGCAACGACTGGGAGCACCACGCCATCGCGCAGGTGCATGGTGAAGGACTTTTCGACGTCTGAAACGGAGAGAAGCGTGGTCATCGTCACACCTGCAGGATCGAGCTGACGAGCAGCTGGGTATAGGGCTCGCGCGGGTCGTCCAGCACCCGGTCGGTGAGCCCCTGCTCGATGACGCGACCGTCCTTCATCACCATCATGCGGTGCGACAGCAGGCGAGCCACGGCGAGGTCGTGGGTGACGACGATTGCCGCCAAGCCGAGGTCGGCGACCAATCCGCGCAGCAGGTCGAGGAGGCGCGCCTGCACGGAAACGTCGAGCCCGCCGGTGGGCTCGTCCATGAACACCAGGCGCGGATTGGTGACGAGGTTGCGGGCGATCTGCAGACGCTGGCGCATGCCGCCGGAGAAACTGCGCGGCTCATCGTCGACGCGGTCTTCGGCGATCTCGACGCGGCCGAGCCATTCGATGGCGGTCGAGCGGATGCGGCCGTAGTGGCGATCGCCGACCGCCATCATGCGCTCGCCGACATTGGCGCCGGCCGAGACGGTCATGCGCAGGCCATCGGGGGGGTTCTGGTGCACGAAACCCCAGTCGGTGCGCATGAGGAATCGGCGCTCCGCTTCGCTCAGGGCATAGAGGTTGCGCCACGTGTCGTCCCGCATGCGGTATTCCGCCAGACCCGAGCTCGGTTCCAGCCGCGTGGCGAGGCAGTTGAGCAGGGTCGTCTTGCCCGACCCTGACTCGCCCACGACGGCGAGCACCTCGCCCGGCCACAACTCGAACGACACATCGGCGCAGCCCGTTCGGCCGCCGTAGAACTTGGTGAGGTTGCTGACGCGCAGCAGCGGTTCGTCGACGGTGGTCATTCGGCAGCCTCCAGCGCGTGGCCGGCGAGCGCTCCACGATGGCCCTCGGCCCGGCGTTCTTCGCAGTTATCGGTGTCGGAGCAGACGAACATGTGCCCGCCCTGATCGTCGAGAATGACCTCGTCGAGATACACGCCCTCGGCCCCGCAGAGGGCGCAGGGATGCTCGAACTGCTGGATCTCGAACGGATGGTCCTCGAAATCGAGGCTCACCACCTCGGTGTAGGGAGGCACGGCGTAGATGCGCTTCTCGCGCCCTGCCCCGAACAATTGCAGCGCTTCCGACATGTGCATCTTGGGGTTGTCGAACTTCGGCGTCGGCGAGGGATCCATCACGTAGCGGCCTTCGACCTTCACCGGATAGGCGTAGGTCGTGGCGATGCGGCCGTGCCGCGCGATGTCCTCGTAGAGTTTGACGTGCATCAGCCCGTATTCCTCGAGCGCATGCATCTTCCGCGTCTCGGTCTCGCGCGGCTCGAGGAAGCGCAGCGGCTCGGGGATCGGCACCTGGTAGACCAGCACCTGGCCCTCACGCAGCGCCTTTTCGGGAATGCGGTGCCGGGTCTGGATGATGGTCGCCTCGGCCGTGTGCGTGGTCACCGCGACGTTCGCCACCTTGGCGAAGAAGGCCCGGATGGAGACGGCGTTGGTGGTGTCGTCGGCCCCCTGGTCGATGACTTTCAGCACGTCGTCCGGCCCGATGATCGAGGCCGTGACCTGCACGCCGCCCGTGCCCCAGCCATAGGGCATGGGCATCTCGCGGCTGGCGAACGGCACCTGATAGCCCGGGATGGCGATGGCCTTGAGGATGGCCCGCCGGATCATCCGCTTGGTCTGCTCGTCGAGATAGGCGAAGTTGTAGCTGGCGATGTTCATTCGGCCGTCTCCTCGAGGGTGTCGTCCTGCGCCTTGTCGAACTCGCCGCGCATGCGACGGATCATGTCGAGCTCCGCCTGGAAGTCGACGTAGTGCGGCAGCTTGAGGTGCTCGACAAAGCCGGTGGCCTGCACGTTGTCGCAGTGGCTCACGACGAACTCCTCGTCCTGGGCGATGCCCTTGATGTCCTCGCCGAGTTCCCGGGCCCGCAGCGCCCGGTCGACCAGCGACATGCTCATGGCCTTGCGCTCCGCCTGCCCGAACACCAGTCCGTAGCCGCGAGTGAACTGCGGCGGCACCGACTGGCTGCCCTTGAACTGGTTGACCATCTGGCACTCGGTGACCCTGACCCGGCCCAGGTTCACCGCGAAGCCCAGTTCCGGGACGTCGAGCTCGACCTCCACCTCGCCGATGCGGATTTCGCCCACGAATGGGTGCGAACGGGCGTAGCCGCGCTGGGTGGAATAGCCGAGCGAGAGCAGGAACCCCTCGTCGCCACGCGCCAAAGCCTGCAGCCGGAGGTCGCGATCGATCGGGAACTGCAGCGGTTCCCGCGTCAGATCGCCGACTTCGTCAGGCGTCAGCCCTGCATCTTGAGGGCCGAGGTCGGGCTCGATGAGGCCCTCGTTGTTCAACAGGTCGGTAACTCGTGGAGTGGCTTCGGCTGTCGCCGGCACCTGTGACGGAGCATCGGCAAGACCCTCGACCAGCGTGGGATCGAGGAGGCGGTGGGTGTAGTCGAAGGTCGGGCCCAGCACCTGGCCGCCCGGCAGGTCCTTGAAGGTCGCCGAGATGCGCCGTTCGATCAGCATCGCGCCGGTGTCGATGGGCTGGCTGTAGCCGAAACGCGGTAGCGTGGTGCGATAGGCCCGGACGAGGAAGATGGCCTCGATGAGGTCGCCCCGCGCCTGCAGGATCGCCAGCGCGGCCAGTTCCTTGTCGTACAGCGACCCCTCGCCCATCACCCGGTCGACGGCGAGGCCAAGCTGCTCGACGATCTGGTCGAGGCGGAGCGCCGGGACGCTGCGATCGCCGCGGCGGCGGTCGGCGAGTAGCCTGTGGGCATCGGCGATGGCGGCCTCGCCGCCCTTGACGGCAACGTACATGTCACTGCCCTCCCTGGCTGATGCGGGTGGTTCGCGGCAGGCCGATCAGACCTTCCGGGCCGACCAGCAGCAGGTCGACACCGCGCGGAAACTGCTCGCGATTTTCGGCCCACTGGCGAAGGAAATCCCCGCCCAACCCGGCCGGTTTCACGACGGCGGTGTCCTTGATGCCCGGGCCGCGCAGGGTCAGCACCGGGCCGGCGGTCAGCGAGGGGAGTGCGAGCACGATGGTGGTCGACTGGTCCGGATACTCGTCCGACCCGAGTGCGAAGCTTTGCAGGGACGGCAGCTCGCCGATGACGAAGGCGAAATCGGCCGCCTCCGGCGCGTCCACCAGGTTGGTGCCGGTATGGAAACGGAGCCAATCGACGACCGCCTGTTCTGCGACCAGGCCTGCATCCAGCCAGACCGTGGTGTCGTGGTCGCAGAGCGTGAGCGCGACCTCTGCAAGGCCCTGTGGCAGCGGCGCAGGCGGTCGCGCTGCGTCAGGCAGTCGCTGGATGGTGCCCGGGCGGGCGAGGGCATTCATCACGGCCTTGAAGGCGCGTTGGCCGGCGAGCACCGGATCGGCGAAACCGCCCTCGATGGCGAGATCACTCTGCATCAGTCGTCTCCGCGGACCATGGTGAAGAAGTTGACGCGGGTGGCAGCTGTTTCGGCGCGAACCCGGGCGTCAGCGGCAGCGGCCGCGGCGCGGAGCGGCGCGAGCACCTCGGTTTCGACCCGCTCGGGATCGCGTTGCCAGAGCGCATCGAGCAGCGCGGCCCGGACCGCCTTCTCTCCGTCGCGCCCCAGTGCATACGAGTGGCCCACCTCCCCAGTGGCAAGGCGGATGGTGGCCCGGGTGACGGTCGCTTCGCCGAGGTTGAACGGGTTGCCGCCGCCCCCTGCCCGGCCGCGGATCATCACGAGGCCCGTCTCCGGTCCGCGGACGAGGCGATACTGGGGCGTGACGCCAAGGGCCTGCCAGAGCGCCTCGAGCGCCTTCGGCGGAGCGGCGGACAGAGTGTCGATGGCCGCCTTGCGGGCGGCGCCAGGCGTGTCGGGAGCATGCAGCATGGCTTGCCTTTATTTGTCTAAGATACTAGACAACTATCTGTGCTGTTTCGCTCCTACGCTTCCCGTGTGAATTTGCAATGACAAAGTCTGACGAGCGTGGCGGCGTCGCGCTCTGGCGGCGGATCGCCGACGACATCCGCCTGGACATCGTCGGCGGAAAGCTGGCGCGCGGCGACCAGTTGCCCACCGAAGCGGCATTGGCGGAGCGCTTCGCCGCCAACCGGCACACGGTGCGACGAGCCCTCGCTGTGCTGGCCGAGGAAGGCGTGGTGCAGGCCGAACGGGGCCGCGGCACCTTCGTCAACGAGGCGCAGCGCCTCTCCTACCGGATCGGCCGGCGCACGCGTTTTTCGGAAGGCCTCGCCGGGCAGGCGCGCGACGCGCATGGCGAACTGCTGTCGGCAAGGCCGGAGAAGGCGACAACCAGCGTGGCCCACGGCCTCGGCATCCGGCCCGGCCAGCGGGTGGTGCGGCTCGAGACGCTGAGCTACGCCGACGGACGGCCGCTGAGCCGGGGTACCAGCTGGTTTTCCTTCCAGCAGTTCCCGACCATCGGCGAACTCTACGGCGAGACGGGCTCCATCACCCAGGCGCTGAAGCAGCTGGGGGTGGAGGACTATTCGCGCCGCTCGACGCGGATCTCCGCCAGGTATGCCAATCCCGAGGAGATCCGCTCGATCCGGCTGGTGCCCGGCACCGTGATGCTGGTCACCGAGATCGTCGATGTCGATGCTGACGAGCAGCCGATCCAGTACGCCCTGACCCGCTTTCCCGCCGACCGGGTCGAGCTCGTGGTCTAGTCGGCGACGCGCTTCTCAGGTCATTCCGCCGCGATTGCCTGCCGCGTGTTCAGTTCGATGAGGGCGCGGGCGGCCGAGAGACACGCAGGCTGCTCGCGGCGGTAGCGCTCGCCGATCTCCATCATCAGCACCGTGCCCGGCAGGAACGTCAGCCCGGAGAAGATGCGATCCCAGTCGATGTCGCCCCAGCCGAGCGGCATGTGGAGGTCACCGATCCCGAGGGCCGTATTCTCCTGCAGGTGGTAGCCCCGGAAGAAGCCCTGCGGGCGGCCGAACGAGTCATGCACGTGGAGGTGCCCGGCGACCGGCGCCATGGCGGCGATCTCGGCGAAGAAGTCGAGGCCCTTGAAGGTGGACTCGATGTAGGCGTGGCTGAAATCGATCAGTGCCACGACGTTCGGATGGTTCACCGCCCGAACGGTGGCTGCGACCTCGGACGGGGTCTGGCGGTACTGGCCGGGCTCGGTAGTAAAGATGTTCTCGAGCGCGATGCGGACACCATGCGGCCGGGCGAAGTCGGCGAGCTCGGTCAGCGCCTCGCGCTCGCGGGTATCGGCACCAGCCCAGTCGGCGATCGCGTCGGCACGCAGGCTGCCGCCATGGTGGACGAGCACCTCGGCGCCGATCGAATTGCAGACCTCGACCAGCGCCTTCGCAGCTGCGAGCTGGTAGCGCTGCGTGATCGGGTCCATGAAGTTGGACGAAACGAGCCCATGCACGGTGTAGCGGAAGTCGAACTGCCGGGTCAGCGCCAGCAGCGCCTCGTGCCGCTCGCGGATGATGCGCCCGCCGGCGATAAGGTCGAGGCAGGTGACGCCGATCTCGACGGTGTCGACGCCCATCTCGGCGAGGGCGCGCATGTCGGCCTCGAGCTGGGCGAACTCGCCATTGTCAGAACCGACGTTGAAGCCGGTGCCGATGAGATTGCTCATTGGAATGTCTCCGAAACCAAAGGATTTGGTGGGTGATGATGCGGCGGCCGTCCGCGGCCGCAAGCAGATGGAGTGCGCGCTCGGCGACGCTGAGATGCACCAGCGTGCCGGTCGGCATCGAATGCGCTGCAGGTCTTGCACATCTACCGGATGCGCTCGCTGAGGTTGCCCGAAAGCCCATACGATAGCGCGATTTTGGCCGCCGCCGAAGCCGGGCTGGCCCGCGTTGCCGCCGTCGCAGCACGTGCCGTGGCGAGCAGCCATTTGCGTTTCATGTGTCGTGTCTCTGGAGCGAACGGTCGAGCCCGTCCGGGCGGCGCATCCCTAGCCGCGGCCCGTGACAATTCAGTCTCGGGTCCGTGAACGAGCCATGACGGTCGGACGACGATACGGTTACGGCGGGGTGGCGGCGCCCTCACATCTCGGCCCGACAATACGCTCGCATCGTTCACCGCCGGAGCATGCGAAAGTTTGCGAAATACCGAGAAATAGATTTCTCAGTTTTGCGAAAATCGTGAGGCAGCTTCATCGACTCTGCGCGCGACCCGTTGCTAGCCTCATGTCAGACCGGTGTCACAGGGGACTTCGGTACGTTGAGGGAGTGCGAAATGGGAACACGGTATCTGGCCAGCCTTTCACTGGGCCTGCTGCGTGCGGGGGCTGCCATCGGCCAATCCGCAGCCGAAGAAATCAACCTTTGGGTGCGGACGTCGTCG
>JBQCFF010000154.1:0-3586 GCA_051959485.1 Devosia sp.
CTAACGCCTCGCTGCGCGACATGCTGGCCCGCTTCAACCGCCGAACCAAGCGCGCCTCCAAGACCCAACAGATGCTCGAGATCACCCTCGACATCTTCCTGGCCAGGAAGCGCCTCGCGAGTCCGACGTGAACAGTCCCCCCTTGTGGGGAGGGTAGCGTCGCTAGGAGCGAAGCGACGTAGCAGAGCTGGGGTGGGGGTGCCTTTGCACACCACCCAACGAAGGTGTATTCACCCGCCCCATGACCGAGAGCCCCCTGCCCGCCACCAAGAAGCTGTTCATCAAGACCTACGGGTGCCAGATGAACGTCTATGACAGCGACCGCATGGCGGACGCGCTGGCGCCGCACGGCTACGAGCCGGTGCAGGCGATGGAGGACGCGGACCTCATCGTGCTCAACACCTGCCACATCCGCGAGAAGGCCTCAGAAAAGGTGTTCTCGGAGATCGGCCGGCTGCGCGAGATGCGCGACGAGCGGCGGCTGACCGGCGGCGACCTGATGATCGGCGTCGCCGGCTGCGTGGCGCAGGCCGAGGGCGACGAGATCGTCAAGCGGGCGCCGGCGGTCAACCTGGTGTTCGGGCCGCAGAGCTACCACCGCCTGCCGGAGCTGCTGCGGCGCGCCCATAACGGCGCGACGGTGGTCGACACGGACTTCCCCGAGGAGGACAAGTTCGCGCACCTGCCGGCGGCGTCGAAGGACGTGACGCGGAGCCGTGGCCTCACCGCGTTCCTCACCGTGCAGGAAGGCTGCGACAAGTTCTGCTCGTTCTGCGTGGTGCCCTATACGCGCGGCGCCGAAACCAGCCGCCCGGTGGCGCAGGTGCTGCGCGAGGCCGAGACGCTGGCGGCGGCGGGCGTGCGCGAGCTGACGCTGCTCGGCCAGAACGTCAATGCGTATCACGGGCTCGACTCCCGCGGCCGGACGGTCGGGCTCGGCGAGCTCTGCTACCGGCTGTCGCTGATCCCGGGGATCGCCCGCATCCGCTACACCACCTCGCATCCGCTCGACATGACGGACGAGCTGATCGAGATGCATCGCGACCTCGAGGCGCTGATGCCCTACCTGCATCTGCCGGTGCAGTCCGGCTCGGACCCTATCCTCAAGGCGATGAACCGGCGGCATACGGCGGCCGAGTACCTCCGGGTCATCGAGCGGATCAAGGCGGCGCGGCCGGACATGGCGCTGTCGGGCGACTTCATCGTCGGCTTCCCCGGCGAGACGGACGCGGATTTCGAGCAGACGATGGCGATCGTGCGCGAGGTCGGCTACGCCTCGGCCTTCACCTTCAAGTACTCGATCCGCCCCGGCACGCCCGGCGCGACGATGGACAACCAGGTCGCCGAGCCGGTGAAGGCGGAGCGGCTGCAGCGCCTCAACGAGCAGATCAACCTGCAGATGCGGGATTTCCTCCGCTCGACCGTCGGCCGCACCCTGCCGGTGCTGATCGAGAAGCCCGGCCGCATGCCCGGCCAGGTCGGCGGGCGCTCGCCTTACCTCCAGGCCGTGCACATGGACGGGCCGGAGCGGCTGATCGGGCAGATCGTGCCGGTAGAGATCATCTCGGCTGGAAATAACTCGCTGGCTGGCAAGATTGTCACAGACGCGGAACGGAATCCTGCTAGCGTACTTGAGTCTCAAGCCAATGCGGCCCCGCTCTAGCGGCCGCACCAAGGAGCCCCAGCGATTTGAGCAGGCACGTGTCCCCGACGACCGACAACGCCCATTCCTCGCAGCTTGAACTCGCCTTCGAAGACAATCGACTTGCCGCCCAGCTCTATGGCGATTTCGACCAGCACCTGGCGCTGATCGAACAGCGCCTCGGCGTGCAGGCCACCCCCCGCGGCAACCATGTGATGCTGAAAGGCGCCGCCAGCGCGGTGGACCAGGCGCGCCGCGTGCTCGAGTCGCTCTACGAGCAGCTCGAGGAGGCGCAGGCCATCGACGTCGCGACGGTCGATGCGGTGATCCGCATGATCGAGACCGAGGACAGCCAGCTGACGCTGCCGACGCTCGAGAAGAAGGGCAAGGTGCGGATGGCGCAGATCGCGACCCGCAAGGCCACCATCGTTGCCCGCACCCCGGCGCAGGACGCCTATATGCGCGCCATGGACCGGGCCGAGCTGGTGTTCGGCGTCGGCCCGGCCGGTACCGGCAAGACCTACCTCGCCGTCGCCCACGCGGCGACGCTGCTCGAGCGCGGCGACATCAACCGCATCGTGCTCTCCCGGCCCGCAGTCGAGGCCGGCGAACGCCTCGGCTTCCTGCCGGGCGACATGAAGGAGAAGGTCGACCCGTACCTGCGCCCGCTCTACGACGCGCTCTACGACATGATGCGGCCCGAGCACGTCGAGCGCTGCATCACCTCCGGCATCATCGAGGTGGCGCCGCTCGCCTTCATGCGCGGCCGCACCCTGAGCAACGCCGTGGTGATCCTCGACGAGGCGCAGAACACCACCTCCATGCAGATGAAGATGTTCCTGACCCGGCTGGGCGAGAACTCGAAGATGATCGTCACCGGCGACCCGACCCAGGTGGACCTGCCGCGCGGCGAGAAATCCGGGCTGATCGAGGCGGTGCGGCTGCTTGACGGGGTCGAGGGCGTGCACATTTCGCGCTTCAACGACAAGGACGTGGTGCGTCACGCCCTGGTCGGCCGCATCGTCCGCGCCTACGAAGCCGACGCTGCGGCGCGCCTTGCCGCGCAGAACGCCGGAACCGACAGGACCTGATGAACGCCCCGCTGGAAGTCGCCTTCGTCGTCAACTCGGACGGCTGGCCGGAGGAACTCGAGGAGCGGGCGAACGCCGCCATCCACGAGGCGCTGCAGCAGTCCGGCGCCCGGGTCACCGGCGTCGCCGAAGTCACGGTCGTCCTCACCGACGATGCCGAGCAGCGCGAACTCAACCAGCAGTGGCGGGGCTTCGACAAATCCACCAACGTCTTGAGCTTTCCGCAGCTCGAACCGTTCTCGCCGGTGGCCGGCCTCGTCGGCGACATCACGCTGGCGCGCGAGACGGTGGAGCGGGAAGCGGCGGAAATGGGCATCAGCCTCGAGGCGCATTTCACCCACCTCGTGGTGCACGGTTTCCTGCATCTGTTGGGCTACGACCACATCGAGGAAGCCGATGCGGTCAAGATGGAATCCCTCGAGACGAGAATTCTGGCGAGCCTCGGCATTGCCGACCCGTATGCCGATAGCTAGATTATAGGTTCCGAAAAATGGGCAGGCCGCGTTCGCGCGGCCTCACAGCATGAACGACGACAGTGTCACCGCGCCGCGCAAGCCGGCGCAAGCCGCGGCCGCAGAGCCTCCTTCTAGTCCCGCCTCCGCGTTCTCGTGGGGGCATCGCATCTGGAATTGGCTGCGCGGCCTCTTGGCCATGCGCACCGTCTCGCTGCGCGATGATCTCGAGGTCGCGCTCGAAAGCGAGAACAACGGCGAAACCGCCGACTTCACCCAATCCGAACGCACCATCCTCAAGAACGTGCTCGAACTCGGCGAGAAGCGCGTCGAGGACGTGATGGTGCCGCGCGCCGATATCGTGGCGATCGAGAAGACCGAGACCCTGGGGGTGCTGGTCA
>JBQCFF010000155.1:0-4031 GCA_051959485.1 Devosia sp.
AGATCGGCCGGGGGCTGCATCGCGGCGAAGGCCACGCCACCGGCGATGAGGGCGATGGCGGCAACGGGCAGGGGCCAGAGTTTCTTGAAGTTCATCGAAGCGTCCTTTCGAGCGGAGTTGATGGCGCTCGAAATAGGCGCAGTCGGGCAGCCCGGCTTGAACGTAACGGCTGATCGTCAGGCGATCTGCCGGCTGTCCTGCACCGTGCGGTCGATCCGCAGGGAGGTGGGGAAGAGCCCGTACATGCGCCGGCAGGTGCGGGTCAGGTGCGCGGAGTCGGCAAAGCCCGTCGCATAGGCCGCCTCCGTCCACGAGGCGCCGCCGAAGCCCAGCTCGAGGGCGCGGTTGAGGCGGGTCCAGAGCACGTAGGGACGGAAGGCGATGCCGGTCTCGGCGACGAACAGGTGGCGGAAGCGGCTCTCGCTCAGGCCGGCCACCCCGGCCGCGTCAGCGAGAACCAGCGGCTCGTCGACGTGGCGGGCGATCCAGTCGATGGCCTTGAGGATGCGTGGGTCGGTGGGTGACTGCGGCCGGTCGGTGCCGGCGAGGCGTGACAGGAAGGCGATCGACTCGTCGATCAGCTCATCGTCGTCCGCGCCGGCATCGAAGGCGGCGGCCAGCTCGTTCACATGGGTGCGCAGCGGCACGATGCTGGCGCCGCCGAAGCGTTCGAGCAGGGCACGGCCCAGCGCCGTCTCGGGCTCGAACAGGATGTTGACGACGCGCTGGCCGGGAGCACGGAATTCATGCGATGCGCCGGGGCGTACCAGCGCGCCGCCGGCATAGGCCGTCCACGGCTCGCGCGCGGAGGCGCGGAACTCCACCGCCCCGTTGAAGCCGACGCAGAGCTGGACGGCATGATGGGCGTGTGCGTCGACGGCATCGACCGCCAGGCCGATCCACAGGTTGCCGCCGCCCCAGAAGATGACCCGCCCGATGCCGCTCACTTTCATGAGCGGCAGACTAGAATGTCAGCGGTGTCGATATCAACGGCGACGTGCGGCCGTCAGGTCGAGCGGCGAGAGGCCGAGGTCCGCGAGCTGCCGCTCGCTCAGCGCGCCGAGCTCCAGGCTGGCCTGCCGTCGACGGCGGGTGGCGACGACGTTGTTGATGAGGCGTCCGATGAGCATGTCCGATCTCCTGTTTGAGTGGTGCTGCAATAGGCGGGCGCCACCGCCGGCGGCTTGAACGAAGCGGCTGGACTCGCAGCCTTTTCGTTCAAGTGCGCGCCGCGGCAGGCGGGGTAGGGACCGCTCACCTCAATCGCACCAAGGAGCACACAAATGGCCCTCGATCGCCGCAGCCTGCTTTTCTCCGCCCTGGCCCTGCCGGTCCTCACCACCATGGCCCGGGCCGCTACCCAGGCGGAGGCGGGCGTCGACCAGATCGGCATGCTGGTCTATCCCGGCTTCACCGCCCTCGATTTCGTCGGCCCGCACCACTTCCTCGGCGGCATGCCGAACGCCAGGATGCACGTGGTGACGACGCAGCCGGACCTGTCGCCGGTCAGCTCCGACCTCGGGCTGATGGTGCAGCCGACGACGACTATGGCGGATTGCCCGGCCGACCTCACGGTGCTGTTCGTGCCCGGCGGCACGTCCGGGACGATCGCGGCGGCGCGCGATCCGGCGGTGCTCGCCTTCGTTGCCGACCGCGCGGCCCGGGCCCGGTACGTCACCAGCGTCTGCACCGGCTCGCTTGTGCTCGGCGCCGCCGGGGTGCTGCGTGGCAAGCGGGCGACCTCGCATTGGGCGACGCTCGATGCGCTGGCGCATTTCGGCGCCACCCCGGTGGCCGAGCGGGTGGTTCGCGACGGCAACCTGGTCACCGGCGCCGGCGTGTCGGCCGGCCTCGATTTCGGCATCACCCTCGCCGAGGAACTGCGGGGCCGCACTTTCGCCGAGGCCGGGGTACTGATCTCCGAGTACGCGCCGGAGCCGCCGATCGCCGGCGGCACGCTGGCGACGGCGCGCCCCGAGGTGGCGTCGCTGCTCAAGGCGAACCTCGCGGGCTTCGTCGCCGAGGCAGACAGCCTGGCCATGCTCCGCTAAGCGGCGCCCGGTGGTGCATCGAAGCGGTGCGCCACCGGCGCGGGCCAGGGGGCGACCATCGCTCCTATTGACGGATAGGCCTAATCCTATCCATAGCTCTCGGCGCGTCCATTCGAGAGTTGCTACATGTCCGATATCCAGTCCTTCCGCCAGTCCGTCGAAGCCTTCATTGCGGCCCGGGGATGGACGCCGACGCGGTTCGGGCGGACCATCGCGGGCGATCCGCTGTTCGTCTTCGACCTGCGCGAGGGGCGGGAACCGCGCTCGGAGACGCGCACGCGCATCCTCAAGGCGATGCAGGAGCAGGCCGACCAGGCGCTCGAGGCGCCGCTGCGCATCGGCGTGGCCGGCCTCGGCAATGTCGGGGCGACGCTGGTCCGGATCATCCAGAAGGACGGCGAGGAGCTGACGCGCAAGCTCGGCCGCAAGATCACCGTGACGGCGGTCTGCGCACGTTCGCGCAGCCGGGATCGCGGCATCGACACTACCGACCTCAAATGGTTCGACGACCCGGTGGCGCTGGCGAAAGCCGACGGCATCGACCTGTTCGTCGAACTGATCGGCGGCGAGGACGGGCCGGCGCTGGCGGCGGTGAAGGCGGCGCTGGAGATCGGGCGCCCGGTGGTGACGGCGAACAAGGCGCTGCTCGCCCGGCACGGCGTCAAGCTCGCCCGGATCGCCGAGGAGACGGGGGCGCAGCTCGGCTTCGAGGCGGCGGTGGCCGGCGGCATCCCGGTGATCAAGACGCTGCGCGAGGGGCTCGGCTCGGCCCGGATCGCGCGGGTCTACGGGATCATGAACGGCACCTGCAACTACATCCTGACGCGGATGGGCGAGGAGGGCATCAGCTTCGACGAGTGCCTCGCCGATGCGCAGAAGCTGGGCTATGCCGAGGCCGACCCGACCTTCGACGTCGAGGGCTACGACACGGCGCACAAGCTCGCCATCCTCGCCTCGTTGTGCTTCGGCTGCGAGATCGCGCCCGACGAGATCTTCGTCGAGGGCATCTCGACGATCAGCCAGGCCGACATCAAGGTGGCCGGCGACCTGGGCTACAAGATCAAGCTGCTGGGCATCGCGCAGCGCTCGGCGGACGGGATCGACCAGCGCGTGCACCCGACCCTGGTGAAGAAGAGTTCGGCGGTGGCCGGGGTGGATGGCGTGCTCAATGCCGTCGCGCTCGAGACCGACCACGTGCACGAACTGCTGCTGGCGGGACCGGGGGCGGGCGGGCCGCCGACGGCGTCCTCGGTGCTCTCCGACATCCTCGACATCGCGCGCGGTACTCGCGTGCCGCCGCTCGGCGTGCCTTCGGCCGAACTGACCCCCTACCGGCAGGCGCCGATCCGGGCGCATGAGGGCGGCTATTACATCCGACTAAATGTCAGGGACGTGCCGGGCGCATTTGCGGCTATTGCTACACGCATGGGTGCGGCGGGCATCTCGCTCGAGAGCGTCATCCAGCGGCCGGATCTGCGCGTCACGGAGCCGGGCGTCAGCGGGGCAGAGTCCCGTACGGTGGTGGTGCTGACGCACTCCACTCTGGAGCAGTCGGTTCGCGATGCGCTGAGCGCGATCAAGGGCGACGGCTTCATCGTCGGCGATCCGCAGATGATCCGGATCGAGCAACTGTAAACGCCCCTGCGGCGGGGCAGGGAGTGCACATGAAGCTCAGCAAGTCCGATCATGACGGGCGGGCAGCCATCGACCGCTCGCTTACCCTAGAACTGGTCCGCGGCACCGAAGCGGCGGCGCTGGCCGCAGCCGCCTGGCGCGGCAAGGGCAACGAGAAGGCGGCCGACGGGGCCGCGGTCGAGGCGATGCGCGGCGAGATGGGCTACGTGCACATCCACGGCCGCATCGTGATCGGCGAGGGCGAGCGCGACAAGGCGCCGATGCTGTGGATCGGCGAGGAGGTCGGGGCCGGCGACGGTCCGGAGGTCGACATCGCCGTCGATCCGCTCGAGGGCACGACGCTGT
>JBQCFF010000156.1:0-3142 GCA_051959485.1 Devosia sp.
GCCCGTGCTAGCCCTCGGTCGCGGGCTGGAAAAATCCAGCGTTGCCAACAATTTGAGGCAATGTGTAATGGTCGAGGAGCAGGTCGGTTACTCGGGGCGGATCGAACGGCGGCGCTTTCCCCGCCAGGTTTCGAACACGGCATCGCTCAGCTGGGCCCTGGCCCTCGCCGAAGGCGCCACCGCCGGCCTCGTCATGCTGTTGCCGGCGCTCGCCTACCACCTGCTGATGCGGGCGCCGCTGGCCGGCGTGCCCTATGGCCTCTACGCTGCCTACTCGACGCTGGTGGGCGCCGTCTATGCCGGCCTCAGCTTCCTCACCGCCGGCAAGTTCCTGTCGCGCACCGCGCCCGGCCAGTCGATCATCGCCGAGGCGGCGCTGAGCTGGACCGCCGCCTTCGCCGTGGCGCTGTTCGCCGCCTTCCTCGCCGGCTTCGCCGACGAGTTGTCGCGCGTGTCCCTCACCGCCGCCTACGTGCTCGGCCTTCCCGCTTTGCTGGTCACCCGCAACAGCGCCTACGTCGCGCTGCTGGGCCGGATCAGGGCAGGGCGCCTGCAATACCAGAAGGTGGCGGTCGTCGGGCAGCGCAGTGACGTGGTGCGCTTCCTGCTCAACGGCCACCTGTGGAAGGCCGGCTACCAACTCGCCGGCACGCTCTACCTCGAGGACATCCGTGGCCGCGACGGCGGCATCGACGAGACGGCGCTGGTCGAGTTCGCCTACCGCCGCCTCGGCCATGGCGCGGAGAACCTGGTGCTGGTCGGCGGCATCGACGACGTCGACGGCCTCGAGCGGCTCGCCGCGGCGCTGAAGCGGTTCGCCATCAACGCCATCTGCGCGCCCGCCACCGACAATGCCAGCTTCAAGTTCCTGGATGTGGTGCCGATCGGCCCCAACAACGCCGTGCGCTTCCTCAAGAAGCCGATGGGCGACGGGGCGGTGTTCCTGAAGCGCGCCTTCGACCTCGCGGGCGCCGCCCTCGGGCTGGTGCTGCTGGCGCCGCTTTTCGCCGTCGTGGCGCTGCTGATCCGGCTCGACGGCCCCGGCCCGGTTTTCTACCGGCAGGAACGCCGCGGCTTCAACGGCGAGGTCTTCCACATCTGGAAGTTCCGCTCGATGACCGTCACCGAATCCGGTCGCGCCATGACCCAGGTCCGCGCCGGCGACAAGCGCATCACCCGCATCGGCGCCTTCATCCGCCGCACCTCGATCGACGAGCTGCCGCAGCTGATCAACGTGCTGCGCGGCGAGATGAGCCTCGTCGGGCCGCGCCCGCACGCCCTGATGCACGACGACGAGTTCGGCCACCAGCTGGCCGAGTATGCCCACCGCCAGCGCATCAAGCCCGGCATCACCGGCTGGGCCCAGGTCAACGGCTTCCGCGGCGAAACCTCCACCCTCGAGCAGATCGAAGGCCGCACCGCGCACGACCTCTACTATATCGAGAACTGGTCGGTCTTCCTCGACTGCTGGATCATCCTGCTCACGGTGTTCTCGTCCAGGACGAGGCGCAACGCGGTGTAGGGTCAGGGCGCCCGCCTGCGGCGGGCGACCCCTCATCCGGCTGCCGCCACCTTCTCCCGCAAGGGGAGAAGGCGAACTTGGACCGACGGAGCCCTCCCTCGAGGGGAAACCGCCGCCGGCACGCCTTCTCCCCTTGCGGGAGAAGGTGCCCGAAGGGCGGATGAGGGGTCGGCAGGCGCAGCCTGTCGCCTTAACCAGCGTCAATCCCCCGGCCCATCCTCCAGCCACTGATCATACTGCCGTTCGCGCCGGTGCTGCTCCAGGGCGCGCAGGTAATATTCCTCGTGGCGCCCGTGCGGGCGCCCGTCCTGTTCCCACAGGAAATAGGCCGTGCGGCGCACCGCTTCGTGGAAGGCCTCGTCTTCGACTGGAGTTTGACGCTTGGGGTCGTCCATTCCTTTTGACCTCGACTTTCATGCCCTCAACGCCAGCGGTCTGGCGCGGTTGCAGCGACACAATGGCAACAGCCTCGCCGCTACGACGAAAGTTGCGCGACGTTTCCGCACATGCGCCTTGAACCGAACGCAAATCAGGGCCAAAGGAAAATCCTTATTCTGGTTCACTTTAGGCCGGGTCCGGCCGTTGCCGCTCGCGGCAAAAAGCTCACCTTCGCACCATGTCGGGATACCCCAATTGAGCTCGGAAGCTCCACGCAGCGCCTACTCCCCCGGCGATGCAATGGTCCACGTGCGCGCCGCCCAGCAGGGCAAGGGGCTGTCCACGCTGTGGCGCATCCTGATGCTGACCTGGCGCCATCCCTGGATGGTGGTGATCACCATCGCCTCGACCATCATCGCCTCGACCCTGCAGCTCATCGTGCCGCGCCTGCTCGGTATCGCCGTCGACCAGGCGGCGGGTATCCTCGAGGGCGCCGCGGCGCAGCAGGCGTTGTGGAACACCGCGCTGGTGCTGTTCGCGGTCTCGGTCGGCCGCGGCCTCTTCACCATGAGCCAGAACTATTTCGGCGAGGCGGTGGGCCACCATACCGCCTACGAACTGCGCCTCGCGGTCTACGAGAAGATCCAGCGGCTCAGCTTCTCCTACCATGACAAGGTGCATACCGGCGACCTCATCACGGTAGGCATGCTCGACCTCGAGGGCGTCCGCATGTTCTTCGCCACCGGCGTGCTGCGCGTCATCCTGCTGGGCATCCTGATCGGCGTCGGCGCCTACATGCTGCTGTCGATGGATTGGGTGCTCGGGCTGCTCGCCCTCAGCTTCGCTCCCTTCGTCGCCTGGCACTCCTCGGTCACCCAGCTGAAGCTGCGCGCCACCTGGCTGACGCTGCAGGAAATGCTGCAGAACCTCTCCCGCGTCATGGAAGAGAACCTCGGCGGTACCCGCGTGGTCCGCGCCTTCGCGGCGCAGGAGCACGAGCTCGCGAAATACGATGCCGCCTCCGATGCGGCGCTGGAGCTCGCCCACGAGCGCGTCGACATCCGGGTGAAATCCACCTCGGCGATGAGTTTCTCGTTCTTTCTGTCGATGGGCCTGGTGCTCTGGGTCGGCGGCGAGAAGGTGATGGCGGGCGAGATGACGGTCGGCACGCTGGCCGCGTTCCTCACCTTCATGACCATCCTGCAGATGCCGGTGCGGCAGCTCGGCCTGATGGTCAACTCC
>JBQCFF010000157.1:0-9203 GCA_051959485.1 Devosia sp.
CGCCCCGCGCCGGATAGGTTTGCAATCGCGGGGTTGGATGAATATGTTGCGCGCCAATTTGAACGCCGGAACGAAAGCCACTGGATGTCCAACGAGAACTTCATCCGCGAGATCGACGAGGAGCTGCGCAGCGACCAGATGCGCAGCCTGTGGCGGAATTTCGGCCCCTGGATCATCGCGGGAGCCGTCCTTCTCGTGGTCAGCGTGGCCGGCTGGGAGGCCTGGCAGTGGTGGAGCAACTCCAATTCGGCGCGCTCGTCCGACCAGTTCTACAGCGCCCTGAGCCTCGCCGACGGCACTGACGTGACGGCGGCGCAGCAGGCGCTTGCCGAAGTCGAGGCGCAGGGCGTCGGCAGCTATCCGGTGCTCGCCCGTTTCCGCGAGGCGGCGCTGCTCGCCAAGGAGGGCAAGACCGCCGAGGCGACCGCCGCGTACGATGCGATCGCGACCGGCGAGAGCAACCAGCCCCTGCGCGGGCTGGCGCTGGTGCTCGCCGGCTACACGCTGGTGGATGCGGGCGAGGTGGGCCCGGTCGAGCAGCGGGTCGGCGGGCTGGCCGTGCCGGGCAACCCGATGCGCAACGCCGCTCGCGAGGCGCTGGGACTCGTCAAGTACAAGGCCGGCGACCTCAGCGGCGCGCTGGCCGACTTCGAGGCGGTGCTGGCCGACCCGATGGTGTCGCGCGAGACCCAGTCGCGCCTCGAGATCTACGAGGCGCAGCTGAAGGCGCTGGGCGCCGCCGCACCCGCCACGGCCACGGATGGCGGAGCGGTCACCGATACGACGAAGCCGGCGGCCGAAACCGCTCCGGCGGCCGAGGCTCCCGTTGCTCCGGCGGCCGAGGCCCCGTCGGCTCCTGCCGCGCCGGCGGCGACCGAAGCTCCGGCGGCGCCCGCCGCGATGGCGCCGGCCACCGACAACGTCGTCCCCGCCGTTCCGGCACCGACCGCGCCCGCGAACTGATCGCGGGCGGCAAGCATTGAGGCCGGCATGAGTGTTACCGTCGCCATCGTCGGCCGTCCCAACGTCGGCAAGTCCACGCTGTTCAACCGGCTGGTGGGTAAGAAGATCGCCCTGGTCGACGATACGCCGGGCGTGACCCGCGACCGCCGCGAGGCGGAGGGGCGGATCGGCGAGCTGCGCTTCAAGGTGCTCGACACCGCCGGCTACGAGGACCGCACCGACGGCTCGCTCGAGGACCGGATGCGCCAGCAGACCGAGCTGGCGATCCGCGACGCCGACGTGATCCTGTTCATGATCGACGCCCGCGCCGGGGTGACGCCGCTCGACGAGCGCTTCGCCCAGGTGCTGCGCCGGGCCGGCAAGGACGTGCACCTGATCGGCAACAAGGCCGAGAGCAGGCAGGCCGAGCCGGGGCTGATGGAAGCCTATTCGCTCGGCTTCGGCGAGCCGATCGCGCTTTCCGCCGAGCACGGGCTGGGCCTTTCCGACCTGCATGCCATCGTCTCGCAGGCGGTCGACGCGGCCGCGGCGCGGGCCGAAGCGGAGGCTGCCGCCGAGGTGCCGGACGCCGACCTGCTGCCGGAGATCGAGGTCGACCTGCCCGAGGACGACGGTTCGACCGAAGAGGGCCCGGCGCTGCGCTGGAACCCGCGCCGCCACCTCAACGTCGCGATCATCGGCCGGCCGAATGCCGGCAAGTCGACGCTGATCAACCGCATGGTGGGCGAGGAGCGGCTGCTGACCGGCCCCGAGGCCGGCATCACCCGCGACTCGATCCTCGTGCCGTGGGAATATGACGGGCGGACGATCAACCTCGTCGATACCGCCGGCATTCGCCGCAAGGCGCGGGTCGAGGGCAAGCTCGAGAAGCTGGCGGTGAGCGATTCCCTGCGCTCGCTGCAATATGCCGAAGTGGTGGTGCTGCTGCTCGACGCGCAGATCCCGTTCGAGAAGCAGGACCTGGCGCTGGCCGACCTCGTCGAGCGCGAGGGGCGGGCGCTGGTGATCGCCGTCAACAAGTGGGACACCATCGAGGACAAGAACGCCAAGCTCGCCGAGCTGCGCGAGCAGTGCGAGCGGCTGCTGCCGCAGCTGCGGGGCGTGCCGCTGGTGACCATCTCGGGTCTGCAGGGCCGCAACCTCGACAAGCTGATGCAGGCGGTGTTCGCCATCGAGAAGAAGTGGAACGGCCACTTCTCGACCGCCAAGCTCAACCGCTGGCTCGGCGCCATGACCGAGGCGCATCCGCCGCCGGCGGTGTCGGGACGCCGGCTCAAGTTCCGCTACATGACGCAGGCGAAGATCCGGCCGCCCAGCTTCATCATGTTCGCGAGCCGCCCCGATTCGGTTCCCGCCTCGTACCAGCGCTACCTGGTCAACGGGCTGCGCGAGGCCTTCGACCTGCAGGGCACGCCGATCCGGCTGTGGCTGCGCGGCGGCAAGAACCCGTACGCGAAGAAGGACTGAGGGCCGGGCCCGCCCTCGTGGTTCGACAAGCTCACCATGAGGGCTACGGAGTGCCGGTGAAGGCCACTCTGCGCTCGGAGACCTCATCCTGACGTCGGAGACCTCATGCTGAGCTCGGAGACCTCATCCTGAGCTTGTCGAAGGACGAGGTCGGGCCGCTGGGTGTCCCCAACCACCGCATTGCATCCGCCGCCGTCGCCGCTATAGTCCTCACCTCCCAAGCGACCCGATGCTGAGTGCGGGGCCGCGAACGCGAAGACGAACTTGTTCGCCGAAATTCTGATCGTCGCCATCCTGACGCTGGTCAATGGCCTTCTTTCCATGTCCGAGCTGGCGGTGGTTTCCTCCCGGCCGGCGCGCCTGAAGGTGCTCGCCGGCGAGGGCCGGCGCGGCGCCCAGGTGGCGCTGAAGCTGCAGGACGACCCCGGCAAATTCCTCTCCTCGGTGCAGATCGGCATCACGCTGGTGGGCGTGCTATCGGGTGCGTTCTCCGGCGCCACGCTGGGCGACCGGCTGGGCCAGGCGCTGGCGGGCGCCGGCGTCGACCCCGGAATCGCCTTGCCGCTGGGCGTCGGCATCGTGGTGCTGATCATCACCTACCTGTCGCTGATCATCGGCGAGCTGGTGCCCAAGCAGATCGCGCTGCGCGACGCCGAGGGCGTGGCGACGCGGGTGGCGCCGCTTATGGCGTTCATCGCCTCGATCGCGGCGCCGATCGTCTGGGTGCTCGACGTTTCCGGCAAGCTGGTGCTGCGCCTGCTCGGCCAGTCGGGCGAGTCGGAGGAGACGGTCACCGACGAGGAGGTGAAGACCATCATCGCCGAAGCCGAGAGCGCCGGGGTGCTCGAGAGCGAGGAGCGCCACATGATCAGCGGCGTTATGCGCCTCGCGGATCGTTCGGCGCGCGGGCTGATGACGCCGCGCCTCGACGTCGAGCTGATCGACCTCACCGACACGCAGCAGGAGATCGAGGCCCGGCTGCGCAACATCCATCACTCGGTGGTGCCGGTGCAGGATGGCGGGGTCGACAACATCGTCGGCGTGGTGGTGCGCAAGGACCTGCTCGGGGCGCTGTTCGCCGGCGAGGCCATCGACGTGCGCGCGCTGGTGAAGCAGGCGCCGGTGGTGATGGACCGCTCCAGCGCCATCGACGTGCTGAAGGCCATCCGCGGCTCGGTAGTGCACATCGCGCTGGTGTTCGACGAATACGGCCACTTCGAGGGCATCGTGGCGCCCGGCGACATCCTCGAGGCGATCACCGGCGCCTTCCAGGAGGAGGAGGGCGAGGACGAAGCCGCCTTCACCGTGCGCGAGGACGGCTCGTTCCTGGTCTCGGGCTGGATGCAGGCCGACGAACTGCATGAGCGCATCGGCGTGCCGGTGCCCAAGGACGCCGGCTTCGAGACGGTGGCCGGCTACGTGCTGAGCGAACTCAACCACCTGCCGGTGATCGGCGAAACCTTCGAACGCGGCCACTGGCGCTTCGAGGTGATGGACCTCGACGGCCGCCGCATCGACAAGGTGCTGGTGTCGAGGAAGGCCGCCGAGTAGGGGCGAGGTCCCTCTAGGCTGCCTTCCGGCTCAGGAACAGGCCCGTTTCCTTTTCCACGCTCAGGATGCCGTTGCCGTTGCTGAACGCGTCGGCAATCGCCGCGCGAAAGGCCGCGAGCTGCTCGTCGCTGGCGCCGTCCCCCGGCGGGTAGGAGGTGAGGGCGAGGAATACCACCTCGGGGTCGGTGACCCGCAGGCCGCCCGGGCACACCGCCTTGCTGACATTGCCGAACCGGGCGGCCAGCAGCGACTCCGCCGCCTCGAAGCCGAAAGCGGCAGCGGCGGGATCGACCGGCGGGCTGCCGAAGGTGGTGCTGAGCGCATAGAGCTGCTGCAGGTTGCCGGCGCCGTTGGTGGTGACGGCGAGCGTGCCGCCGGGCTTCAGCACCCGGTGCAGCTCGGCCACCGCCTTCGCCTGGTCGCCGACGTGGTAGAGCATGTGCATGGCGACGATCGTGTCGAAGCTGGCGTCGGGGAAGGGCAGGGCGATCACGTCCGCCGTCTGCCCCGCCACCGAGGCGAAGCCGAGCGGCGTGCAACGCCCGACCGCTTCGGCCACCATGCCTTCGGACTGATCCGCCAGCGTCAGGTGCAGGCCGTTGGGGAAGCGGCCCTCGGAGGCGGCCCAGAACCAGGCGGGGCCGCAGCCGATATCGAGCACCCGGTCGCCGGCTTTCAGCGGCAGCCGATCCATCACCCAGGGGAACCACGGCTCCCCGACCGAGAACTCCTGGTGCAGCCGCGCGCGGGCCGCCAGCTTGCTGCTGTCGGCGTATTGCCTGTTCATGCCTGAAGTAATGCCCGACACGTGTCCCTCCCAAGACGTGACGTTAACGTCATCCGCGTAGCATGCGTCAGTGGAGTTGGGAACGCCGCGCAAGGCCGGCAACGACGCGGCTCTCGCTCGCGAGCCGCTCGACCATCTCGAGCGTTACATCCGGCTGCTGTTCAACACCGAAGGAGCCGCCAATGCCCAGGCGCACTGAACTCACCTGCCGCTGCGGCAAGGTCCATGTGACGGTCGAGGCGGAGCCGATGATCGTTGCCGAATGCGAGTGCAACAGCTGCCGGCAGGGCGCCGCCTTTCTCGCGACGCTACCGGGCGCCGGGACGGTTACCGAGGTTTCGGGCGGCACGCACTACGTTCTCTACCGCAAGGACCGGGTCAGCTTCACGGCAGGGGCGCAGTATCTGCTGGGCTATCGGCTGACCGGCAAGTCGCACACGCGCCGGGTCGTCGCTGCCTGCTGCAACACGCCGATCTTCGTCGAGTTCAAGCAGGGCCATTGGCTGAGCCTCTACGGCAAGCTCTGGCCCGCCGCGACGCGCCCGCCTGCCACGCTGCGGACCATGATGAGCGACCTGCCGGCGGGTACGGTGCTGCCGGGCGACATCCCGGGCTACAGGACCCAGTCGGTGGGGTTCTTCTGGGCGCTGCTCACCGCATGGGCCGCCATGGGCTTTCGCGTGCCCAAGGTCGCGGTGGCGGAGGAGCGGGTGATCGCCGACGGGGCCTAGAGGGCGGTCAGCGACTGGTCTTCCCAATTGTAGAGCATGCGGTTCTCGCCGAAGCTCGGCTCCAGCATGTCGATCAGCCTGGGCGCGACCACGACGGGGCGCGGCAGGGTCTCCGGATCTTCGCCCGGCACCGCCTGGGCCCGCATCGCCGTGCGGACGGCGCCGGGGTAGAAGACGTTGGCGCGGACTTTCGACGAGCCGGCGGTCTCCGCCGCATAGCTCTTCACCAGCGCCTCGAGCGCCGCCTTGCTCGCGGCGTACGGGCCCCAGAAGGGGCGCGCGGAATGGGCCGAGCTCGACGAGACGAAGACGACGCGGCCGGCTTCGGACTGGCGCAGCAGCAGGTCGAGCGAGCGCAGCAGCCGGTAGTTGGCGGTGACGTTCAGCGACATCACCTTGTCGAATTCCTTGGGCTCGAAATGCGCCACCGGGCTGAGCCCGCCGAGGACCGCGGCGTTGCCGACCAGCCCGTCGAGGCGGCCCCAGCGCTCGAAGATGGCGCGGCCGAGCCGGTCGATGCCGTCATAGTCGCGCAGGTCGAGCGGCACCAGCGTGGCCGTGCTGCCGGCCTGCTGGATCTCGTCGTCGAGTTCCTCGAGCCCGCCCACGGTGCGCGCCACCGCGATGACATGGGCGCCCCGCTTCGCCGCCTCGAGCGCCGCCTGGTAGCCGATGCCGCGCGAGGCGCCGGTGACGAGGACGATCTTGTCGGACAGGGTCTGGGCGGTCATGCGGATCTCTCAGCTGAAGCGATGCGGCGCTTCTAGCGGGCGGGGGGCGGCGAGGGAAGGGGGCGGTTGCCGCAGCGGGGTACTGGCCGCGGCGGGTTCGGTTGCCGGGGCGGGCATGGGGGCAGCCGTGCGGTCACTAAGTTTGAAAGCGGTGAGGATGGGCCCCGGCCTGCGCCGGGGTGACAGGGCGCGTGGGGAGGGCGGGGCCTGCCCTAGCTGGCTTCCCGCATCAGGGAGACCTTCTTCGGGTCGTTCTTGCCGCGGCCGTTGAGGTCGGTGAGCCCGGTGGGGTAGTCGCCGGTGAAGTAATGGTCGGTGAACTGCGGCGAGGCCGGGTTGCGCTTGGCGCCGCCGACCGCCTCGTAGAGCCCGTCGATCGAGAGGAAGGCCAGCGAATCCGCGCCGATATAGGCGCACATCTGGCTGAGGTCGGCGTGCTGGTTGGCCAGCAGGTGCTCCGGGTCGGGCGTGTCGATGCCGTAATAGTCGGAATGGTAGATCATCGGCGAGGCGACGCGGATGTGCACTTCGCTGGCGCCGGCATCGCGCATCATCTGCACGATCTTCACCGAGGTGGTGCCGCGCACGATGGAATCGTCGATCAGCACGACGCGCTTGCCCGCGATCTCGGCGCGGTTGGCCGAATGCTTGAGCTTGACGCCGAAGGCGCGGATCGACTGCGTCGGCTCGATGAAGGTGCGCCCGACATAGTGGTTGCGGATGATGCCGAGCTCGAACGGGGTGCCGCTCGCCTGGGCAAAGCCGATCGCTGCGGGGGTGCCGCCATCGGGCACCGGCACGACCACGTCGGCCTCGACCGGCGCCTCATGCGCAAGGTTGATGCCCATGCGCTTGCGGGCCGAATAGACCGGCCGGCCGGCGACGACGGAGTCCGGCCGCGCGAAGTACACGTATTCGAACAGGCAGACCCGCTCGGGCTTCGGCGGGAACGGCTTGACGCTCTCGATGGTGATCGAGCCGTCGGGCTGCGTCTCGCAGATCACCACCTCGCCGTTCTCGACGTCGCGCACGAAGCGGGCGCCGATGATGTCGAGCGCACAGGTCTCGGAGGCGAAAATCGGCTTGCCGTCGAGGTCGCCGAGCACCAGCGGGCGAATGCCGTTGGCGTCGCGCGCGCCGATCAGCTTGGTGCGGGTCATGGCGACGAGCGCGAACGCGCCCTCGAGCCGCATCAGCGCGTCGATGAAGCGGTCCGACGAGCTCTTCTTCTTGGAGCGGGCGATGAGGTGCAGCACCACCTCGGTGTCGGAGGTGGACTGGCAGATGGCGCCCTGCGCGATGATCTCGCGGCGCAGCGTCAGCCCGTTGGTGAAGTTGCCGTTATGCGCGATCGCGATGCCGCCGACCTCGAGTTCGGCGAAGAGCGGCTGCACGTTGCGCAGGATGGTTTCGCCGGTGGTCGAGTAGCGCACGTGGCCCATCGCCATGTGGCCGGGCAGGCGCTTGACGATGGCCGGATCGGTGAAGTGGTCGCCGACGAGGCCGAGCTGCCGCTCCGAGTGGAACTGCCGGCCGTCGAAGCTGACGACGCCCGCCGCCTCCTGCCCGCGGTGCTGCAGGGCGTGCAGCCCGAGCGCCGTGAGGGTGGCCGCTTCCGGATGGCCGAGGATGCCGAACACGCCGCACTCCTCGCGCAGCGTGTCGAAATCCCATTCGGCCAGAGGTTTGGGCGTGATCGTCTGCTGGTCGCTCACTCGAGAACCTTTCCGGCCGGCTGTCGGCCCCGCGTCCCGTGGCATTTCTGGCACGGGACGGCAATATGCAATGCGCTCACCCGAATTTCATCAGGCGCGGAAGCAGGTCAGGTATTCGTGGCCGGCGGAGCGTCGTTCTCCGGCAGGTCGGTGCTTTCGTCCGGCGGCACGTTCTCCTGCGGCGTCGGCGTCTCGTCCGGCGAGCCATCGTCGCCGCCGCCACGGCCGCGCTGCAGCAGGTCGGTGACCTGCTTCTCGAGATCGTCCGGCAGCGCCGCCATCAGGCTGTCGCCGAAGTTGCGCAGCACCGGCAGGGACTTGCTGTCCTGCAGCCAGGGCTGCTGGCCGCCCGGGATGAGCCACAGCAGGAAGATCACCGCGATCACCGCGATCAGCACGCCGCGCGCCACGCCGAAGATGAAGCCGAGCGTCCGGTCCAGCGGGCCGATGCGGCTGTCGACGACGAAATCGGCGATCCGCATGGTGATGAGGTGGAGGATGATCAGCGACACCAGGAAGCCCGCGCCCACCAGCACGATCTTGCCGATCAGCTCTTCGGCGAAATACGGCTTCAGCAGGTCCGGCTGGTAGAAATAGAGGTATGCGGCCACCGCGGCAGCGCCGACCCACGTGGCCAGCGACAGTATTTCGCGGGTGAAGCCGCGCGCCGTGGCGAGGATCGCCGAGATCAGAACCAGCACGGCGACGCCAACGTCGAATGCAGTCAACATGTATAGATTCCGCCCATCGGGACCAGCTTCATTGCCCGTTTAGCCGCTAACTTGGGCAAAGCCAAGCGCACGACATGGCCTGTTCACGGCAAAGCGAACTGCCGTTGCCGAAGCGCTACGGTCGCCACTCACTGCGCCGCCTGCCGCTGGCCGGACGCGGCGATGCGGCCGATCAGGTCGGCCAGCTCGGAATATTCGGAGACGCGGATGCCGGTGATCGAGTCGGCGGCGCTCAGCCGCCCGGTGACGGCGGCCTTGAACCCGAGCTTCTGCGCTTCGCGGATCCGCAGCGACGCATGGACCACCGGCCGTACGCCCCCCGCCAGCGAAATCTCGCCGAAGAACACCGCCTCGGCCGGCAGCGGCGCGCCGGTGAGCGACGAGATCAGCGCTGCGGCGACGGCAAGGTCGGCCGCCGGCTCGTTGATCTTCAGCCCGCCGGCGACGTTCAGGTAGATGTCGTTGGCGCCGATCCGCACGCCGCAGCGGGTTTCGAGCACCGCCAGCACCATCGACAGGCGCGACGA
>JBQCFF010000158.1:0-39472 GCA_051959485.1 Devosia sp.
TGGGCGATGGCCCGCGAGGCGGATAGCTCGATGGCGCTGCCGCCCAGCATGTGCAGGATGCGCACGCCATTGGCGAACCCCGCGTCGTTCATGGCGATGAAGTCTTCGTAGCTTCCCTGGAACCAGGTCGCCATCATGCGCCCCTCGGGATGCCAGACCCGCCGGAACCGGTCCCACAGGCGGGCATCGCGGTAGACGACCCAGTCTTCGACAAGCTGGCGAATGGTGAGCTGGTCGAGCAGCGCCTGCTCCATCGGCGATGTACTCCATTGTTCCTGCGACGGGACAATATTGACCGCTATCCAGCAGATCTATTGCTTCGTGGAGCGGGCGCAATTGTCTGCGGGCGTCAACGCTCGCGGAAGGAGTGGTCGAAGCTGACATTGAGTGGGCCCAGGAGGTAGTCGAGCGCGCTGCGTTCGCGGGTGGTGATCATCACCACAGCGGCCATGCCGGGGTAGAGCTGGATTTCCTGGTTCCGGGCGAGGTCGGCGGGATCCACGGCGACTTCGGCCACATAGTAGGGCAGGCGGGTGCGTTCGTCGGTCAGCCGGTCGGCGGAGATGTTTGTCACCTCGCCGCGGATCACCGGCGTCACCCGTTGCTTGTACGAGGTGAAATGGATCTCGGCATGCATGCCGGAGGCGATGTCGGCGATATCCTCGACCCGGATGCGCGCTTCGACCACGAGGTTCGCCGCGTCGGGGACGATGTCCATCAGCCGCTCGCCGCGCCCAACCACGCTGCCGCTGGCGAACACCGCGAGATCGACGACGCGGCCGGCGTAGGGCGCGCGGACGATGGTGCGCTCGAGCGTCACCTCGGCTGAACCGAGGCGCGGCGCCAGTTCGCGCAGCGAACCGCGGACCTCGCGAAGCTGGTTGGTGATGTCGGCGGCCTGATCCTTGCCGAGCTGGGCAGTCTCCTGCTCCGTCTGCCCGATCGCATCCTGCGAGGCGGCAATCCGCGCGTCGATGTCGGCAAGCTGGCCGGCGATGGCAAGTTCCTGCCGCTCCAGCTCAAGCACGCGCGCCCGGGTGGTGAGGCCCTTGGCGAGCAGATCCTTCAGAGACGCGCGCTCCGTTGCGACGGAGGACTGCTGGTCGACCAGGGTCAGCCGCTGCGCCCGGTAGCCGGTGATTTGCGCTTCGAGCTGCGCGCTCTGCCTGGCCAGCACCTCGCGCTTGCCCGCAATGGCGGTGGCGCGGCTGTCGAACTCCTGCTGCTGGTCGCGCATCGCCGCCGCTGCGACGGGATCGGTGCTGCCGGTAAGGTCGGGCGGGAAGCCGATCCGTTCGTTCGAGTTGAGCTCGGCGGTGAGCCGAGCCTCGATCGCCAGCAGTTGCAGGCGCTGCTGCTGCATCACCTGCACATCGGCCTTCGTCACCGTGTCGTCGAGCAGCAGCAGCGGATCGCCCCTGGCGACGTGCTGGCCTTCGGTGACCAGCACCTTGTTGACCGTGCCGCCGTCGAGATGCTGCACGCTCTTGCGGTTGCCCTCGACCTTCACCACCGCATCGCCGACCACGGCGGCATTGAGCGGGGCGAGCGCGGCCCAGGTGCCGAGCACGCCGAAAAACAGCGCGATGATGATCCAGCCGGCGCGGATGGCGCCGCGCGCCGAGTCATCCGGACGGGCAGGGGCCAGGCCGAGCGAGATCGTCGACATCATCGCGCCCCCGCCGCCGGAACCTGCGGCACGGCAGGCGCGGAAGGCACGGCGCGCAGCGGCGAGGAGGCCGACAGCCGCGCCACCACTTCCTGCCGCTCGCCGAAGACGTCGACCTGGCCATCGCGCAGCACCAGCAGCTTGTCGACCGAACTGATGGTGGTGATCCGGTGCGAGACGATGACGACCGTCGCGCCCTGCTGCTTCAGCCGCCCGATGCAATCGGCGAGGGCGAAATCGCCTGCGGTATCGAGGTTGGAGCTGGGCTCGTCGAGCACGACGAGGCTCGGATTGCCGAACACGGCGCGGGCGAGACCGATGCGCTGGCGATAGCCCCCCGACAGCACCGCCCCGCCTTCGCCGACCTCGGTGTCGTAGCCGTTGGGCAACTCGAGGATCATCTCGTGCACGCCGGCGAGCTTCGCGGCGGCGATGACCTGCTCGTCGCTGCCGTTGCCGAAGCGGCTGATGTTGCCGGCCACCGTGTCGGCGAAGAGTTCGATATCCTGCGGCAGGTAGCCGACATGCGCGCCCAGCTGGTCCTTGGGCCAGACGCTGATATCGGCGCCATCGAGGCGCACCGAGCCGCTGGTGGGCGAGGTGACGCCGATGATCATGCGGGCCAGCGTCGATTTGCCGGCGCCCGACGGCCCGACGATGCCCAGCGTCTCACCGGCAGAGATGAAGAAGCTGACGCCCTTGAGCACCGGCTTGTTGCTCCCCGGCGGCACGAACACCGCCTGCCGGGCGCTGAGCCGGCCCGATGGGCGGGGGAGGATCAGCGGCACCGATTTCTGCTTCTGCGTCGCCAGCAGCGCCTTCACCCGGGCATAGGAGTCGCGGGCGCCGACGAAGCCGCGCCAGCCGCCCACCGCCTGCTCGATGGGCTGCATGGCGCGCCCAAGCAGGATCGAAGCGGCAAACATCACGCCCGCCGTCGCCATCCGCTCGATGACGAGAAAGGCGCCGAGCCCCAGGATCAGTGACTGCATGGCGAGGCGGACGAACTTGATGATCGACTGCATCTCCGCCGCCCGGTCGCTCGCCGTCAGCTGCCGCTCGATCATCCGGTCGCGGTCGCGCGACCAGCGGCGCACCAGCCCGGTGGCCATGCCCATCGCCCGCACCACCTCGGCATTCCTGAGGCTCATGTCGGTGAAGGCGTAGTTGCGCGTGGCCACGCTGTTCGCCTCGGCAAGGGTGCGCCGGGTCAGCAATTCGTTGATCAACGCCAGCACCCCGATCAGCAGCGAGCCGCCGAGCGCCAGCCCGCCGAGCAGCGGATGCAGCATGAACAGCATCAGCAGGTAGATCGGCACCCATGGCACGTCGAACAGCGCGTGGATGCCCGGACCGGTGATGAACTGCCGGAAGGTGTCGAGGTCGCGCAGCGGCTGGCTGCGCAAGGTGCCGGCATCGGGCTGCTCGAGCGTGGCGGTGACAACCCGGGCCGCGAGCATGGTGTCGAGCCGCACGCCGGCCCGGCTCAAAACCCGCGCCCGCACCGTATCGAGGCCGGCCAGCGCGAGGTAGGCGATCACCAGCGCCAGCGTCAGCATCACCAAGGTGGTGACGCTACCCGACGACACCACCCGGTCGTAGACCTGCAGCATGTAGATCGGCCCGGCGAGGAACAGCAGGTTGACCGCGAGGCTGAACACACCTGCCGAGAAGAAATGCCTGCGCACTGCCGCGAGAGCGCGCGCGAGGTCCTGGGACGTGGTGTTACTCATTACCATTCAACCATCTGCGACGGATCGGCCAGGCGGCCCCCTGCCGGGAGAGGGCCGCCTGGGTCCTCTCCCCGTCTCCCGGATGACGTCTAGAGGATGAAGTCGCTCTGCGAGACACTGCTGATGCCCGCGAGGATGATGTGGAACTCCGCCCCGGCGGAGCCATTGGTATCGCCCAGCACGTGGACGCCCTGTGCGTCGGCATACCAGGTGATGCTGTTGGCAACCGTCGTTGCGCCGGCCTGCTGGCCGCCCCAGTTGAAGGCCTGGTCCCCGGCAGCGGGCGACGGGTCGATCATCGTCAGGTCGATCTTGTCGGTGCCGCTGACAAAGTCCTGGATGATGTCGGGGTTGGAGTTGCTGGAGTCACCGGTGGAGATATACTTGAACGTGTCGGCACCGCCGTCACCCCAGAGAAGATCAGCCCCAGCGCCGCCGATGATCACGTCGTTGCCGCCGCCGCCATGGATCGTGTCCACGTCGTTGCCGCCCAGCATATAGTCTGTGCCGTTGCTGCCCGTCATGGTGTCTAGACCGTTGCGGCCGACCATGATGTTGTTGTCGGCGCCGATAACGTAAGTGGTACCGTTCGGCATGGTGTCGTTGGGGGACCCGCCGTTCTGCCCTAGCAGCACCTTGTACTCGAGGCTCGTCGACGCCGTGCCATCGCTTGCCGTGACCGTGATGGTCTGCGTCGTGCCGGCCAGGCCACCAGGGATGCTGAGCACGCCGGTGGTGGCGTTGACGGTGATGCCGTTGCCGCCGCTGACGCTGTAGGTGACGGTGCTGTCCGGGTCGCTGGCCGTGAAATAGCCGGGCGCCGTGCTGCTCCCGTCTGTCGTCGGCACGAACTTGAGCCCCGACGGCGCATCATTCACGGCGTTGATCGTGACCGAGACGGTGGCGTTGCTTGTCGCCGTGCCGTCGGTGGCGGTGTAGCTGATCGTATCGGAGCCGTTGTAGTTGAGGTTCGGGACGTAGTGCAGGGTGCCATCGTCGTTGACGCTGACGGTGCCATGCAGCGCGGTCGGCGTGCCCGAGATCGACAGGGTGTCGCCGTCGACGTCGGTGTCGTTGCCGAGCACGTTTATGTCGACAGCCGTGTCCTCGTCGGTGCTGGCGACGTCGTTGTTGGCCACCGGCGCATCGTTCACCGGGGTGACGGTGATGGTGACGGTGGCGGTGTTGGAGTCGAGGCTGCCGTCATTGGCCTTGTAGGTGAAGCTCACCTCGCCGTTGAAGTCGGCGGCCGGGGTGAAGCTGTAGCTGCCGTCGGGGTTGAACACCAGCGTGCCCTGGGCGGCGGGGACGCCGTCGACCAGGCTGTAGGTGAGGCTGGCGCTGTCGATGTCGGTGGCGGTGACCTGGCCGGTGATGGCGCCGCCATCCTCGTTGCCGGAGGCGTCGTCGTCCTGCGCCACCGGTGCGTCGTTCACCGGGGTGACGGTGATGGTGACGGTGGCGGTGTTGGAGTCGAGGCTGCCGTCATTGGCCTTGTAGGTGAAAGTTACCTCGCCGTTGAAGTCGGCGGCCGGGGTGAAACTGTAGGTGCCATCGGCGTGGAAAACCAGCGTGCCCTTGCTCGAGTCGACGGGTGTGACGACGGTGTAGCTCAGCGGATTGCCGTCCGGATCGGTCGCCGTCACGCTGCCGCTGATCGTGCTGTCCTCGTTGCCCGAGGCGTTGCCGTTCTGCGCTACCGGGGGTTTGTTCGGGTTCTGCCAGTTTTCGTTGTAATCGGGCGGGGTGGAGTCGAAGGAGGTCAGGTATTCGCGCGAGTGGTTGACCACGTTCTTGGCGTTGCCGCTCTGCCAGGTCGAAACCGTCGTCGCGCTGCCGAAAAACTCGTTGAGGTTGATGGTGACCCCGGCCACCGTCACGTCCGGGGTGGGCGTGCCGGGGATGTCGGTGAGGACCGCGGCGCCCTTGGTCTGGGCGGCCAGGAAGAGATCCGACACCGAGAACTTGCCGGCCTGCAACGCGCTCGAGATCTCGATCGCCTTGGCGAGGTCCGCAGCAGTCTGCCCGGATGCCTCGTACCACTGGAAAGCGATGTAGTCGCCGATGAGCTTGACCTGGCCGTTCACCCAGTTGGTGTAGCTCGAAGCGAGCTGACCTTCATAAGACTGGTTGATGTTCGAATTGTAGTTGAAGGTAAACGTATCGGCCACTTTGAACCCCTGCATTGGCTACGACGTCTCGATGTACGCGCGCCACAGGACGCGACACATCGGTGAATTCGGAGGAGAGTTGTTTCTGGCTATCGATCGGACCATGAAGAGCGCGCCCACTCGTCTTCGTCGTCGATAGATAAAGTCTCCTGCCGGCTGTTTACACGGCGCCGTTGGCGGGCGAGTATTACCCGATCGACACCAGTCATTTCCTGCCGCATGCCATGACTAACTGAATAACGACTTGTTAACCAATAGGGACCTTGGTCCGTATGAACCGACAAAATGAGGTGTTGGGCGATCGAGCTGACAGACGTGGAGCGCGCACCGACGAATGTCGCTTGCAAATTCGGCCTGGCCGGTTGCCATAGTGGAGCGTAATGCCCGCCGGAGCCGATTGGGTGCCAAAGTAAAAGCGATACCGTTGTCGCAACGGTTCTTCTTCGTTGCGCTAGTCGTTGTACTGGGAACCGTCGTTGCCTATGGCGGCTGGACGGGCCAGTACGTCGCGGACAGTATCGTCAGGGGCGTCGGCGAAACGGCGGCCAGAAGTATCAACGCGCTCGTCTCCCGCAGCCTCGAGGGAGTGCTCCTCCGCGGCTCGCTGAGCGAACAGGACCGTCGGGAGATCGACGCCGCTTTCGACGTCGCGAGCAGCACCGACAGGACGCGGCTCCTGCTGCTTCGCCTGCGCCAGCTCGACGGCACGCTGGTGCTCCAGACCGGCAACGACCTGCGCGATGACGCGTCCAAGGCCAGCCAGGCGGCGGCGGCCGAAGGCAAGGTCAGTGTCATGCTGATCGACGTCGTCGTGCCGGGCATCGGCGGCCTGCCGGCCTCGCCATTGCCGGTGATGAAGATCTACACGCCGTTGAGCGCGAGCGACGGCCGGATTCTCGGCATCGCAGAGCTGTTTTTCGGCGCGCGGGCCATTGCCGAGCGCGTCGCCGAAGCGCGCATGACGGCCTGGATGATCGCGGCGCTGGTGGGCTTTCTCGCCCTCGGCCTGGTGGCGCTGATCGTCGATGTGACGGGCCGGGTGATCGAGACGCAGCGCCTGCGGCTGGCCAGGAATCTGGCCCGCACCCGGGCCCTGCTCAAGGGCAACATCGCCCTGCAGCAGGTCTCGGATCGGCTGCGCATGGAGTCGATCCTCGCCAACGAGCGGGTGCTGTCCGAAGTCGGCTCCGACATCCATGACGGACCGGTGCAACTGCTGACCCTGCTGATCCTGCGCATGCCGGCAACCAGTGAAGCGGCAAGGACCGACCTCGCCCTCGCCGAGCAGGCCATGGAGGAGTTGCGCGCCATCTCGTCGGGCCTCGTGCTTCCCGAAATGACGTCTATGTCGCTCGGCCAGGTGATCGAGGCCGCGGTCGAGCGGCACCAGAACCTGACGGGCAGGGGAGTGGACAGCAGCCTGGACATCCCCGCGGGTACCGAATCGCCGCTGACGACGCGGATCTGCGCCTACCGGGTGACGCAGGAAGCCCTGACCAATGCCTTTCGCCATGGGGGTGGCGCGACGCCCCGGATATCGGCACGTCTCGAGAAGGGGTGGCTCGAGATCAGGGTCACCAACACGCTGCCCGAGGGTGCGAGCATCGAGCCCTCGCCCGGGCGGCTGGGGCTGCGTGGCATGCAGTTCCGCGTGGAATCGCAAGGCGGGCGCATGAGACTCTTCACTTCGGGCGGGGAGGCGATCCTCGATGCCTGCATCCCGCTCGACGAGCGCCCTCAGCCGTTGTCGCCCGCCTCGCTGTCGAGCTCATAGGGAGCCCGCAGCCGCCGTGCTGCCAGCACCACCTCGAGCCGGCTCTTCACCCGCAGCTTGTTCATGAGGTTGGTCATGTAGTGCTTGACCGTCTTCTCGGTCAGGTTGAGGGCGCGGGCGATTTCCTTGTTCGACTTGGCCTCGAACAGGCAATCGACGAGCTGCTGCTCACGCGGGCTGAGCTTTGCGGCATTGTGCTCGCGCTCGCGCCGGCTGCGCTGCCGGAATCCGGCCAGCAGCTTGGGTGAAAAGTCCGGCGAGATATAGAGCGTGCCGCGCCGAACCGTCTCGATCGCCTCGAACAGCTCGTCGGCCGGCCGCCCTTTCAGCACGAAGCCGTGCGCCCCGGCGTCGAGCGCGCGCAGCGCCAGGTCGACATCGGCGTAGGCCGTGAAGATGATGACCCGGGTGGCCGGCGAGACCTCGATGATGGAGCTGATGGCCGCCTCGACATTGCCGGGCATGCTCAGGTCCATGGTCAGCACATCGGGGTGGTGCCTGGCGGCCAGGGCAAGGGCGCCTTCGGCGGAAGCTTCGGTGCCAACCAGTTCGAATTGCGGCTGGGCAGCAAACAGCGCGGCGATGCCCATCAGCAAGGTGGGGTGATCGTCAACGAAGCCGATCCGAACCCGCGCGCAAGCTTCCGCCTCGGGTGTCTTATTCGTTTCTGTTGCCGTTCCCTTTTCCATTGCTGTTTCCGCTGCCATTGCCATTTGCAGCGCTGTTAGCTCCGGCATTGCCATGCTCGTTACTAGCACCGTTTCCGTTGCCGTTGTTGGTCTGACTGTTGGAAGAGTTACCGCCGGCGTTGTTGTTCTCGCTGTTGCCGGAACCGTTGCCGTTGCCTTGGGCGCTGGCGCTGCTGTTGCCGTCGCCGCGGCCATTCCCGCTGGCGTTGCCGTTGCCATTGCTACCTGCATTGCTGTTACCGTTGCTTCCGGCATTGCCATTGCCATTGCCGTTGCCGCCGGTATTTCCGGTGCTGTTGCCGCCGGCCTTGCTGTTGCTGCTGCCCGCGCCGTTGCCGTTCCCCCCGGCATTGTTGTTGTTGCTGCTCGCAGCGCTCGTGGCGCCGTTGCCGACGGCCTGGCCGTTGCCGCCGGTATTGCTGGTGGGGGCGATGGCGGGCGCGGTCGCCACGAAGGTTCCGCCGGCCGTGATCGCTGTCTCGGCCTTGGTCCTGGCATCGAGCACCATCACCAGGCCCTGGGAGACTTCGACCTGCCCGGTATCGGCGTGGATCGTCAGTGCCGCACTCCCTGGTTCCACGTAGACAGCCATGCCCCCGGCATTGATCTGTAGCCGTTCACCCCTGGCAGTGCTGGTCTGGATGGTGATCACCCCGGCGAACTGCGTCAGGACCGCCGTGTTCTTGACGGATCGTTCGATGCGCGCCGCACTGTTGGATTGCAGTTCCAGCACATAGCCATCGCTCTGCAACGTAACCGTCGAGTTCTTGAGCGTGCGGATAGCAACGCCTTGGTCCACCTTGCCATCCTCGGGCAGGTAGTCCCATTGCTTGCCCTCAAGCACGAGCACGGTGCCTTGCCGGTCTGCGATCTGCCAGCCCGCCGCGGCCGCGGCCACCGTAGTGCCGAGCAGCGTAACAACGATCGCGAAATACAGTCTCACCAGCCGACCAATCCCTGCGATGGCGTCGGTGCAAGTTGCAGGCAAATCGGTCTCCAGATCAACATTTCGGCGGCGTGTATCTCGGCGCGTGCCAGTCTCAGCCCCCAGATGCCAGGTCGCCGGACAGTTCGCATAGTCCGCAAACCATGGCGGCGAATACCTGATTGACCACCGCAACAATAACCGTACCGACCGAGTGCCGGATGACCAATGGCGACCAAAGGCCGTAGCGCCGCATCGCGGCACGGGACGTCGTCCGCCAGCGCGTGCCTGATGTGCAGGTCTATCCGGGGAGGGGCGTTTATCGGTCCATGGAGAGCTCCAGCCCCCCGCGAGGCTGGAGAGCCGCCCGCCCGATGTCCCGAGGGAGCGCTACTGCGCTTTTGCGGCGCCGGCGGTCATCTCGCCGGTGAACTTGAACTCCAGGATGCTGCCCGGATTGGCCAACTGGTCGGTGGCGCCGTTCATCGCGTCCCGCCCGTATCCGCTCGAATCCGTCGCGACATAGATGGTCTCGTTGTCGGGGCCGATGGCCAGGTCGCGATAGCGGTTCACCGTATCGAACACCTGGTCGATGTCCCGGATGCCGGTGCCGTCTGCAGTCAACAGGAAGCGATAGAGCGAGCCGTTCTTCAGCGTGGTCACGAGCAGCGAATTGCCCCAGCCGGGAGTTCCTGACCCGAAGCATCGCCCGCGGGCAGCATCGCGCCGCCCGAGCGCCATCGCCGAGTCTTGAGTCGGCGCGCAACTTCGCGCGGGGAGCGCCATTGTTCCTCCCGCATCTGCTATTTCCGAGCCACGATGGCGGCCCCGTCAAACCCTAAGCGTTCTCCGATCAGCCTTGGCTTCGTGGCCAAGGCGACCCTGGTCGTCGCCGGGATCATTTGCCTGGTGCTGACCGCGGTGCTGCTGCGCAACGTGATATTGCTGTTCTTCGCGGCCGTGGTCCTGGCCGTGATCGTCGATAGCGGCGCGATGCTTGTGCGGAAGGTCCTGCCGCTGCGCCGGAAGGGATCGGTGACGGTGGCCTGCATCCTGATCGCGCTGATCCTCATCGGATCGGGGCTGCTGACGGGCGCGCAGGTCAGCGCCCAAGTGTCGGCCTTGTGGCAGGCGGTGCCGAAGATCACGTCACTGGTGCAGCAGCGCTTCGACATCGACCTGGGAGCCGTATTGAGCAACCTGGTCGACATCTCCTGGCTGAGCGGCGCCCTCGGCTACGTGCCGAGTGTGTTCGGGGTGGTTTCGGCGCTCATCCTTGTTGTTGCCGGCGGAATTTTTCTCGCGTTGGACCCGGAGGGCTACCGTGAAGGGCTGCTGCTGGTGGTGCCGCCGGCGCATCGCGACCGCATCCGCGTCACCGTCAACGAGGCCGCGAGTTCGCTGCAGCGCTGGCTGATCGGCCAGATGATCCTGATGGTCGTCGTCGGGGTGGCGACCGCCGCCGTCCTCGCCCTGCTGGGCGTACCTTCGGCGCTGGCGCTTGGCCTGATTGTCGGGCTGCTCGAGTTCATTCCGTTTGTCGGACCAATCCTCGGCTATGTGCCCCTGGGGCTTGCCGCGCTGTCCCAGAGCTTCGACACGTTCTGGTTGGTGCTGGCGGCCTACGTGCTGATCCAGCAACTGGAGGGAAACGCCCTTGCGCCGTTGATCCAGAAGCACACTGTCGAGCTGCCACCCGTCGTCGCGCTGTTCTCGATCGTTGGCCTCGGCCTGCTCTTCGGTCCACTGGGGATTATCCTGAGCGTGCCTTTGACCGTCGTGCTCCTCGTGGTGCTGAAGAACCTCTACCTCGAGGATGTCCTGCACACCTCGACCAACGACAGGCAATAATTCGCGATAGTTCGGCCGACCTCGTCTGACACGATGCTGTCGAGGCCGCAGGCAAGGTCTAGTCTCCAATGGCTGCGTGCCTCGTCCAGTCGCTCCTATTGACGGTCTACTGAGCCGGCACCACAGTGCAGCGCAAAGCGCCCGCCTGAGATACTCCATGGGGCAGTGGAGAGATCATGACCGAAGCTGCCGATACATCCTCCCGTGCCGGTTCGACTTTCCTCGCGGAACGTCTGCAGCGGCTGCGTGCAGCCAGCGGCGAACCAGTCGACCTGGAGGGACTCGGCACCATGGCGGAGGGTGGCGACGACATCGCGGCGGTGGCCCGAGCGTTCGTTCGCGCCTCGCAGGAAATCGACCGGCGCGACAAGGAGATCGCCATCCTCAACAGCGTTGGCCAGGCGATGACCAGGACGCTGAACGTCAAGTCGGTGACGCGGATCGTCGGCGACAAGGTGCGGGAAATCTTCGCCGTCGACGTGGTGGAGATCCTGCTCGTGGACAGCCGGTCGGGGCTCATCACCGTTCCGTATGCTTTTGCCGCCGACAGCTATGCCGAGCCGGAGCCCTTCACCATGGGCGAGGGGCTGACCTCGCGGGTGATCCTCTCCGGCCAGCCGCTGCTGCTGGACACCGCCGAGGAAGGGGATGCGCTGGGGGCGATCGTGCCGACCGAGGACGACCTTACCGAATCCTATCTCGGCGTGCCAATCATCGCCGCTGACGAGGTGCTAGGCGTGGTCAGCGTGCAGAGCTACCGGCCGCATGCCTTCGACGACAGCCATGTCCGCCTGCTGCAGGGGCTGTCGACCAGCATGGGCGTGGCCATTGCCAATGCTCGCCTGTTCGACGAGACGCAGCGCCTGCTGCGCGAGGCGGAGCAGCGGGCCGCCGAGTTCGGCGCCATCAGCAAGGTCAGCGAGGCGCTGATCGCCGAGGCAGATTTCGACGGCACCATCCAGCTCATCGGCAACCAGATGCGCGATATCTTCGCGGCGGACATCGTCTACGTCGCGTTGCTCGATCCCGACACCCGGCTGATCAACTTCCCCTACCAGTACGGCGACGAATTCAAGGCCCTGCGACTCGGCGAGGGGCTTACCAGCCGGATCATCGAGACCGGCGAGCCACTGCTGATCAACCGGGATCTCAGCGAGCGCCGGGCCCAGATCGGCGTGTCCCGCGTCGGCAAGGATGCGCTGTCGTACCTCGGCGTGCCGATCAAGACCGCGCAGGGCACGATGGGCGTCATCAGCGTGCAGAGCACGACGCAGGAGGGCGTGTTCGACGACAACTCGGTCCGGCTGCTCTCTACCATGGCGGCCAATGCCGGCGCGGCGCTGCACAACGCGCAGCTCTATACCGAGACGCTGCAGCTGTCGCAGTCGCAGCAGCAGGCCAAGGAGGCCGCGGAGGCGGCCAACGAGGCGAAGAGCACCTTCCTCGCCACGATGAGCCACGAAATCCGGACGCCGATGAACGGCATCATCGGCATGTTGAACTTGCTGCTCGGCACCAGGCTCGACAGCGAGCAGCGCGAGCTCGGCCAGACGGTCAACGACAGCGCCGAGGCGCTGCTCACCATCATCAACGACATTCTCGATTTCTCGAAGGTCGAGGCGGGCAAGCTGGACCTCGACATGCGCCCGTTCGTGCTCAGGGAGTGCCTTGAGAGCGCCATCGACCTCGTGGCACCGCGCGCGGCCGAGAAGCGCCTGGATCTTGGCTGCATCATCGAGCCGGGCACGCCGGAGATGGTGGTCGGCGACAACGACCGGCTGCGGCAGGTGCTGCTCAACTTCCTCAACAACGCGGTCAAGTTCACCGAGAAGGGCGAGATCGTGCTGTCGGTGATGCGGGCCTCGCCCGTGGAGGACGCCGACCCCGGGCACGTGACGCTGCAGTTCAAGATCAGCGATACCGGCATCGGCATCCCCAAGGACCGCATGGATCGCCTGTTCAAGTCCTTCAGCCAGGTCGATGCGTCGACGACGCGGCGATATGGGGGCACCGGGCTGGGCCTTGCAATCAGCAAGCGGCTGATCGAGCTGATGGGCGGGGAGGTCTGGGTCGACAGCGTCGGGGGGCAGGGCGCCACCTTCAGCTTCACGCTAACGTCCCCACTGCTCGAAACGGCTGTGGCGACACCTTCGCCGCGGGCGCCGGAGTTCGCCGGCAAACGGCTGCTGGTGGTCGACGACAACGCGACGAACCAGCGGATCATCGCCCAGCACGCACAATCTTGGAATATGGTGCCGACTGCCAGCAGCTCGGCCGCCGATGCGCTGGCCAGGCTGAGGGATGAAGAGTTCGACGTGGTGCTGCTGGATCTCGATCTCGGCGGCACCGATGGCATCGCGCTCGCGCGACAGATCCGGGCCCTGGGTAGGCGGGGCAGCGTGCCACTGGTGCTCCTGAGCACGATGGTCCCGATCTCGGACCAGCAGAAGCGCGAGATGGACGAGGTCAATTTCGCCGTCGTGCTCAATCGGCCGATCAAGGCCTCGCCACTGCTCAACGCCTTCATGGCGATCTTCGCCGGCGCGCCTTTGCGCGTCGACAATGCCCCTGATGCCGGCGACTTCGTGGTGGCCGAAACGGCCAGCAAGTATCCGCTCAGCATCCTGCTGGTCGACGACAACGCCACTAACCGCAAGCTCGCTTGCAAGGTGTTCGCGCGTCTGGGCTACACGATCGCGCTGGCTTCGGATGGTCACTCGGCCGTCGACACCTTTGGGCGGGTCGCCCACGACGTGGTGTTCATGGACATCGAGATGCCGGACATGGACGGCATCGAGGCGACGCGGCTGATCCGCTCGTCAGTTCCGGACGGCGCGCGCCAGCCCTACGTCGTCGCGCTCACCGCCAACGCTATGTCCGGTGACCGTGAGCGGTATCTGCATGCTTGCCTCGATGATTATGTCTGCATGCCGGTGCATGTCGAGGGGCTCGTCGCGTCGCTTCGGCGTGCCTTTACCGTATCGGCGCTGGAGCGAGCTCCGGTTGTGTGACCCGATATTGCTCTTCCATTAGTCAGCCTCGAAAGACTGTCTCGGACCAGTTGACAACCCAAGCAGTCGGCCTCCAGAAATAGTTTCGGCCAGTCAGTTCCGTGGCACGTGGCCGACGTCAGGCAGCGGGGACGTTTTGGCAATCGACAGGCAAGCGCTCGACAGGCTGCGCGAGATCGTCGGCGGCGAAGCGGCCGACTTGATCGAACTTATCGACTCATTTCTCGAGGAAGGGCCGTTGCTTGCCGAAAGGCTCGCAGCTTCGCAGCAAGCTGCCGACCTGGCAGGCGCGCGCCGCGCGGCCCATTCGCTGAAGTCCAATGCCAGGGACATGGGGGCGACGGAGCTCGCCGAAATCTGCATGCGGCTCGAGGCGGAGTGTGCCGCAGGCGCGCTGCCCGGCAAGGCTGATATCGATGCGGTACAGTCAGCGTTCGCCGCCGCCGCCGCCGAACTGCGAAACATGTTGCCCGCGGAGGGTGGCTCGTGAGCGACCTGGGCGCCGTGCTGATCGTCGACGACTCCGCGATGGTCAGGACGAAGCTACGGAAGGCCGTCGAGTCGCTCGGTTACGCCGCCCAGGCCGCCAGCAGCGGCGGCGAGGCACTGGAACTGGTCAACGGCGCGGCGTTCGACGTCATCCTCCTCGATATCGTCATGCCCGAGATGGACGGGTTCGATGTGCTGAAGGCGCTGAAGGCTTCAGCCCGGACGCGGGACCTTCCGGTCATCGTCATCTCCGCCCTGGACGAAGAAATGGGCAGCGTGGTCAAGGCGATCGAGCTTGGCGCGGAGGACTTCCTGCCCAAGGATTTCGAGCTGGCGCTGCTCAGGGCTCGGCTTTCGACCTGCATCGAGAAGAAGCGGCTACGCGACAACGAGAAGGAATACCTGCGCCAGGTCGCGAAACTGACGCGCGCCGCCTCTACTCTGGAGCACGGCAAGTACAACCCTGCCAAGCTCGGCCTCCAGGAACTGGCGGTTCGCCGGGACGGCCTCGGGACGCTCGCCAAGGTGTTCTCTGCCATGGCGCAGAGCGTGTACGAGCGCGAACGCAAACTGCGCCAGAGCATCAGAACCTTTCGTGGGGCGTTGCTGCTCATTGCCTGCGGGGCGCTCTGGGGGTTGGTGGTGCCGCTCGCCAAGCTGGCTTCGGAAGTCGAGGCGCATCCGGTGGGGCTCGCCATCCTTGTCGACTTGCTCGGCGCGGTGCTCTGCATCGGCATAAGTCTCAAGCGCGGTACCCTCCCGAAACTGAGCAGCCTGGAACCGGGCGATATCCGCTTCATCGTGGTGTTCGCCCTGATCAGCGCGGTGCTCAACCAGGTGCTGGTCTATTCGCTGGCGAGCCAGCTGCCGGCCTTCATCGTCTCGATCGTGATCGTGCTCGAAGGTTTCGCCGTCTTCCTGTTTGCCGCCCTGATGCGCACCGAAGTGCCGAGCGTGAAGCGTTTCGCCGGCCTGGGGCTTGGCCTGGCAGGCATCATCGTGATCCTGCTGTTCGGCATGCCGGTGAACATCGAGGCGCACTGGGTGTGGGTGGTGCTGGCGCTGCTCATTCCCGTCACGTATGCGGTCGAGGACCTGTTCCTGGCCGAGCGCCGGCCGGCCAAGCTCGACGCCATCGCGCTGTTCGGCCTCGTCCAGGTCGTTTCAGTCGTCGCGCTGCTGCCTATCGCCGGGGCCACCGGCGATTTCATCCCGCTCGAAATTCTGCAGGGCCAGACGGGCGTCGTCGTCCTGCTGATGGCGGCAGCCTCCAACCTGGCGATGCTGCTGTTCATGCTGCTGATCAAGACCGCGGGTGCCGTCTTCGGCAGCCAGACGGCCTATGCGGGGACGGCGGCCGGTATCGGTTGGAGCATGCTGTTGCTCGGCGAAGCTGTGCCGCTGCTGACCTGGGGTGCGCTGTCGCTGGTGTTCATCGGCCTGCTGTTGGTCGAACCGAAACAGGAAGCCGAGGCTGAACCGCCGACCTTCGACGATGCCGAGGACCTCGACCTCGTCGCCGAGCCGGTGCGACCGGCAGCCGAGTGAGTCTGCGCAACGCAGGGTTACGCCAAAACCTGCGCCGCCACCGAAACGCCCCACACTTGAGGTGAGGGTAGGGGACAGCTGACGCCTATTCGTCCTGCCTCGCTCCTCCCGCCCGATCCGTCCTCGGCCGATGCCGAGAGCCGCCGCGTCGAAGCAGCAGCCTCCCTTCAACAGTAGTAGGCGTGACTACAGTCCTCCTCACTGGCTGAGTTCTGCTTCGGTTGACTCGTTGACGGGCGACGGTTAACGGTTAACCGACATCAGAGGAGAAGGACCCGTGAAAAGGCCCTCCGCAGACTTCATTCAGCGCGAGGCGCTCGGCGAGAAAGTGGCTGGAGCCCTGCGCGAAGCCATTGCCACCGGCGAGATGGCGCGCGGCGAGCGGTTGATCGAGAACGAGCTCGCCGAGCGCTTCGGCGTGAGCCGCGGCCCGATCCGGGATGCGTTCAACATCCTGCAGGCCGAGGGCCTGGTGGAAAGCCTGCAGCGCGGCGTGGTGGTCATCGGCATCGACCAGGAAAGCATCAACGAGATCTATTCATTGCGCTCCGCCATCGAGGGCCTTGCCGTCAGGCTGGTGGTGGCACGCAGCGACAAGAGCGGTCTCGACGACGTCGACTATCACGTCGATGCCATGCAACGGGCGGCGGTTGCGGCGGACCATGACAGTTTTGCCCGCGCGGACGTCGCCTTCCACAACGAGATCTGCCTGCTCTCGGGCCACAAGCGGCTTGCCGACATCTGGCAGCGCTACGAGGCGATAATGATGACGCTCCTGCGTCTGACCGTGTCGCCGGACCAGAACCTTCCGGAATCGGCCGACAAACACCGCCAGCTGCTGACCCTGATCAGGTCAGGAGACTCCCAGGCCGCGGAAACCGAACTCACCATGCACCTCGAAGGCTCCAGGGCCAGGATGGTGAAAGTCTGGGAGGCTGCCCACGCAAGGCGGCAGCACGAACGGACTCCATAGGGACCGAAACAGGTCTCAAATCCAAGCAACACGTATCCACAAGGGAGAGAGCATTGCTTCCTCGCCGTACCTTCGTACAGACCATCGCAGCCGCCGCGCTGCTCGGCGTCGCCTTCACCGGCACCGCCTTCGCCCAGGACAAGTTCCCGTCCAAGGACATCACCTTCGTGGTGCAGGCTGCCGCAGGCGGCGCGTCGGACCGTACCTCGCGTGCCATCGCGGCTGAGCTCGAGAAGGACCTGGGCGTCAGCGTCATCGTCGAGAACCGCCCCGGCGCGACCGGCACCGTGGCCTTCGCCCACGTCGCCGAGCAGCCGGCCGACGGCTACACCATCGGCTTCGGCCCGGTCGAGTTCGCCATCGTCGAGCACCTCGGCTACGACTTCGACCGCAAGGACTACACTTATCTCGGCCAGGTCATGAACAGCCCGGTCGTGCTCGCCGTTCCGGCCAACAGCCCGTACAACACGCTCGCCGAGTTCATCGAGGCCGGCCAGACCAAGGAGCTCTCGGTCTCCAACTCGGGTGCTGCGTCCTCGTTTGCGGCGACCGCCTTCACCCTCTCCCAGATGACCGGCGCCAAGCTCACCCAGGTGCCGTTCGACGGTGGCGCGCCGGCCGTGGCTGCCGCCCTCGGCAACCACGTCGATGCCGTGACCGCCGGCGCCGGCGAGACCGCCACGGCGTTTGCCGACGGCTCGCTCAAGGTCCTGGCGATCTTCGCCGACGAGGAGCATCCCCGCTTCCCGGGCGTCAAGACCGCCAAGGAGCAGGGCTATGACCTGACGTTCGGCGCCTGGGGCGGCATCTACGGGCCGGCCGGTATTCCGGAAGACGCCCGGGCCATCCTCGAGGAGTCGATCAAGAAGGCTGCCGCTTCGCAGACCTTCCTCGACGCCATCACGCCCGCCGGCATCCTGCCGACCTACAAGACCGGCGCCGAGTGGGAGGCCTTCATCGAGACCGAAGCCGCCCGCTACGCGGAAGTGCTGAAGTAAGCCTATGACTGAGCTTGAAAAGCTCGCGGCTGCGACCGGCGACACTCTGGTGTCGCCGGTCGAGACGTCGGATGAGCCGGATTTCTCGGCTCGCCCGGCGCGGCCGATGGAAATCATCATCGCCGTGACTGCCCTCGGGCTGTCGGTGCTGGCCCTCGTGCTGTCGCAGAACATCTACCTGCGCATGGGCGGCGGCGGCCTTGACCCGAAGTGGTGGCCGACCCTGTTGTCGATCGTTGCCGCCGTCCTCTCCGCCATCCTCGTCGGCATGTCCCTGTTCGGCCCCGTGGCGAGCCGGGGAGACCTCGAGGCCAGCCATCGGCAGGGCTGGGTGCGCATGCTGGTCGCACTGGCTCTCAGCGCGCTCTACGTCTTCGCCTGGTGGCAGGTCGGTTACCTGATCCCCACCGTGGTCTATCTGTTTGCCCTGCTCTGGTCGTTCGGGTTGCGCAGCTGGAAGGGCCTCGTTGCCTTCCCCGTGGTCACGACGGCCCTCATCTACGGGCTTTTCCACTTCATGCTCAGGGTGCCGCTATGACTTCGCTTCTCGAGGGCATGATGGCCGTGTTCGAGCCGATCACCCTGTTTTGCCTCGGCGTCGGCGTCGTGGTGGGCATGCTCGTGGGCATGTTCCCCGGCATCACCGCGACCATGGCCGTGGCGCTGGCCAGCGGCTTCACCATGACGCTCGAGCCCGTCCAGGGTCTCGCGGTGCTGCTGACGATCTACGTCGCGGCCAATTTCGGTGACCGTATTCCGTCGATCCTCATCAACACGCCCGGCACGCCTGCCTCGATCGCGACCACGTTCGACGGCTATCCGATGGCCAAGAACGGTCAGGCGGGCCTCGCGCTCATCGTTTCGGCGCTCGTGTCCGCCGTCGGCATCATCGCTAGCATGATGCTCTTCTCCTTCGCCTCCGTGCCGCTGGCGCAGCTGGCCCTCAAGTTCGGCCCGAGTGAGATGTTCGCGGTCGTGATCCTGGCGATGACCATCATGATCTCGATCTCGTCCAAGTCGATCGTCAAAGGCCTGATCGCCGGCGTGATCGGGCTGTTCATCGCCACCATCGGCCGCGATCCGATCACAGGCGACGCGCGCTTCACCTTCGGTATCCGCGACCTCAACAGCGGGCTCGACTTCATTGCCGTGATCATCGGCCTGTTCGGCATCGCCGAACTCTTCGATCAGCTGCTCACGCACCGTCAGCACAAGGTGAAGCCGATCACCGCGCTCGGCCGCTGGTGGCCGACCAGGGAAGAGTACAAGCGCATCGCCAAGCCGACCGGCATCGGTGGCCTGGTTGGCCTCATCGTCGGCATCATCCCGGGCGCCGGCGGGGACATCGCGGGCCTGCTCGGCTGGGATCGGGCGAAGTCGGCCTCCAAGACCAAGGCGACCTTCGGCAAGGGCAATATCGAAGGCATCGCCGCGGCGGACACCGCATCGAGTGCCACGCTCGGCGGCTCGCTGACCACCACCATGGCCCTGGGCATCCCGGGGGATTCGGTGATGGCGGTGATGATCGGCTCGATGATCGTCTGGGGCATCCAGCCCGGACCGAGCCTGTTCGTCAACCAGCCCAGCCTGGTCGTCACCATTGCCACGATCATGCTGCTGGCAACCGTCGTGACGCTCGCCATCAACCTGGTGCGCATGCCCATGATGGTGAAGCTGCTCGATATGCCGGTCCACTACATCTGGGCCACGGTACTGGTGTTCTGCCTGGTCGGCACCTATGCCACCACCAACAACATCTTCACCGTCAGCGTGATGCTGATCTTCGGCGTCATCGGCGTCGTGCTGAAGCGTTGCGGCATCCCTGCCAGCCCCATCGTCCTCGGGCTGATCCTCGGACCCCTGGCCGAGGCGAACCTGCGCCGTTCGCTGCTGATCGACGGCCCGGCGGGCCTGATCAACAAGCCGATCTCGGCGACGCTCATCGCGCTGGCGCTGATCGCCATCGTCGCCTCCCTCGCCGCGCCGGTCATCCAGCGTCGCAAGGCCCGCCTTGCCGGCGGTTCCACCACCTAACCCGCACGAGTCCTGCATGCCCACCAAGCCTATCATCTTCACCGCGATCCCGGTTGCCTTCCAGGCCGACGGCGCCGTCTCGATCGAGGCGAACACCGCCATCCTCAGCAAGTGCGCGCAATCGGGCGTCGACGGTGCCTTCGTGCTGGGCACGACCGGCGAGTTCCCGTCGCTGAGCGAGGACGAGCGCCGGGTGCTGACCCGGCTCAGCCTCGACACCCTGCCGAACAAGCGGGTGGTCGTGCATGTCGGCGCTGTCAGCCTGCACCAGGTCGAGCGGTTGATCCGGCAGGCGCGCGAGGAAGGGGCCAAGGACATCGCGGCCATCACCCCATACTTCCTGCCCTCCACCGACGAGGCCCTGAAGCACTTCTACGGCCGCATCTCGGAGGTCTCCGAAGGGCTCAACGTCTTCGTCTACATTTTCAAGGCCCGCACCGGCGTCACCGTGTCGCCGCAGCTGATGGCCGAACTGGCGAAGCTGCCCAACATCATCGGCGTCAAGATCAGCGGCGAGTCGATCGAGACGGTCGGCGAGTATCGGAAGCTCCTGCCGGACGACTTCCTCGTCCTGACCGGGTCGGACCGCGAGATCGGCCGGCTCGATACGGTGGGCGCCAACGGCGTGATCTCCGGCATCGCCTCGGTCTATCCCGAGCCCTTCGTGGCCATGGCCGAGGCCATCGCGGCCGGCGTGACCGATCGGGCGGCGCTGCAGGAGGACGTCAACGCCACCGTCGACGGCCTGCTCGGCGACATCGAGCGGCTGAAGACCGGCCTCCGCCTGCAAGGCATCCCGGCCGGCCACGCCCGCATGGCCGTCGGCATGCCCGACGCCGCCACCATGGCGCTGCTCGAGGACCTCAACGCCAGGTACGGGACGCGCGCATCGTGAACCTCAAGCAGCGTCTTTCCGCCAGCGACGTCACCTACGGCGCCTGGACCGGCTTTGCCGATACCCAGACCGCCCAGATCATGGGGCGCGCCGGCTTCGACTTCATCTGCGTCGACCTGCAGCACAGCTTCATCACCATGACGCAGCTGAGCCCGCTGCTCGATGCGCTGCACAAGGCCGGCTCGCCCACGGCCGTGCGCGTGCCGTGGAACACGCCCGACCTCATCATGCGCTCGCTCGACCTGGGCGCCGAGGCGATCATCGTGCCGCTGGTCAACAATGCGGCCGAGGCCAAGCTCGCTGCCGATGCCTGCCGCTACGCGCCGGTCGGCAACCGCAGCTGGGGCCCGATCTGGCGCAACGTGCGTGCCTCGGTGCCGCAGGCGCCGGAGGGCGATGCGAGCGCCACCTGCATCTGCATGATCGAGACCGCGGAGGGCCTCGCCAATGTCGACGCCATCCTCGCCACCGACGGCGTGGACGGCATCTATATCGGCCCCAACGACCTCTCGCTGAGCATCGGCGAGGAACGCCGGAGCTACCTGCAGTCCGACAAGCTGCACCAGACCATCCTGCACGTCATTGCCCGCGGCAAGGCCGCGGGCAAGATCGTCGGCATCGACTGCGGCGGACCGGAGCAGGCGCACTACTGGCGCGACCAGGGCGTCAACTTCGTGATCTCGGCCAACGATTCCGACCTGCTGGCCCAATCCGCCGCCGCCATGGCCGCCGCGCACCGGGCCTGATTACCTTCTCCCAAGCAACAATGATCGTCGGCCCACGGGCCGGCGATCTTGCACTTCAAACCGCGGCTCAGGTGCAGGTGCTGGTGAAGGTCACCGGCAGGAACACCAGCACCCCGGCCACCAAGGCGGCGCGGTTGGCCCAGCGCGCGGCGATTGAAAGAGTGGTCGCTGGTTCGCCGTTCCGGCTGAGCGGTACGAGGGCCAGGCCGAGCAGCGGCACCAGGGCGGCGAGATAGGCGACGACCAGGATTGTCCGATGTCCCGGCCACCGGTAGGCGCAGCCCAGCGCCTGCAGCGCGTAGAGCAGCACAAACGCCAGCGACCAGACGGTGAACCCGGCGGCAAGCAGGATGAGCGCGCGGCGCCCGCTCATCCTCCGCCTCCCGGGGCGTGGGCGAGGATCAGTAGCAGCACGAGGCCGGTCCAGCAGGCGACGGCGCCGTAGCCGTTCCACAGCCAGGCGAGGACCGGGTCGGTGGCGCGGCGGGCCGACACGAACCCGCTGCGGTGGCGCAGGGCGGCGTGGACGGCGATCAACGCGCCGATGCCGCAGTGCAGCGCGGCATAGGCGAGGGTCGCGAAGGCCACCGCAAGGCGGGCATGGCGAGTCGCATCTCCAAGCCCGAGCAGCAGGATCGCGAGGAAGCCGATGGCGACGGCCTGCGCCAGCGCCGCGGCGGCGAGCAGGGGGGCGGGGTTTCTACCGGCCGCGTTTCGGCGCCGCGCAGCGAATGCCAGACCGGCTCCGGCGGCCGCGGCGATCGCGGTGCCGGCCATGGGGAAGAGGTCGGGCGCGAGGGGCGGGGCCGCGCTCCAGTTCGGGGCGACGACCAGCAGGAACAGGCCGCCGAACAGCAGCGAGGCGAACAGCGTACCGTCCGCCACCAGGGCGGTGCGGTTGGCGAAGATAGCGAGGTTGTTCGGCGACTCGGCATCGAACGGCGCCTGTTCGCCACGGCCGATCTCGACCGGACCCTGGTCGGTGCGGAAGCCGAGAACACGGGGCCAGGCGAGGAAGCAGCCGATTGTCACCAGTGCGGCGAGCGGCGCCAGCCAGTACTGGCTGAACAGAACGAGCAGGAAGAAAGTCCCGGTCGCGAGCGCCGTCCAGAGCGGGATGAATGTCGGCTTGGGCAGCACCATGACGTGCTCGGGCTCGCCCGTCGCCATGTCTACCGCCAGTGTCTCCTGCTCGTCGTTGCGCACGAAGCCGAGGTATCCCTCGCCGCGCGCCAGGATCGGGCCGAGGAGCGCCGGCGCGGCCTGGTCGCCGCGTGTCTCGAGCCGCGGCAGCGAGGCGAAGTTGTAGTGCGGCGGCGGCGTGGGTGTCGCCCATTCCAGCGTCGCCGCCTGCCATGGATCTCGCCGGAACCAGCGCCCGAAACGGAACTGCAGGACCACGTCGGCCAGCACCAGGGCAAAGCCGATGGCGAGGAAGAAGCCGCCCACGGACGAGAGCAGGTTCAGCCAGTCCCAGCCCCAGTTCGAGGGGTAGGTGGCGATGCGGCGCGGCATGCCCATCAGCCCGGTCAGGTGCATCAGGAAGAAGGTGAGGTTGAAGCCGACGAGGATCAGCCAGAAGGCGGGGACCGACAGCCGGTAGAGGCTCTGGCGGCCGGTCATGTGCGGCAGCCAGTAGTAGAGTCCGGCCAGCATCGGGAAGACGAAGCCGCCGAACAGCACGTAGTGGAGGTGCGCGACGATGAAGTAGCTGTCATGCGCCTGGGTGTTGAACGGCACCATGGCGATCATCACGCCGGTCAGCCCGCCCATGACGAAGACGAGGAAGAACCCGAGCACATACAGCATCGGGACATCCCAGCGCGGTCGCCCCAGGGCGAGCGTCCCGAGCCAGGCGAAGATCTGCACCGCCGTTGGCACTGCCACCAGCGCGCTCGCCGCCGAGAAAAACGCGAGCGCGAGGTGCGGTATGCCCACGACGAACATGTGGTGCACCCAGAGCCCGAACGACAGAAACCCCAGCGCCACGATTGCGGCGATGATGGCGCGGTAGCCCAGGATCGGCACCTGCGCGAAGACCGGGATGATGGTCGAGAGCGCCCCGGCGGCGGGCAGGAAGATGATGTAGACCTCGGGGTGCCCGAACAGCCAGAACAGGTGCTGCCAGAGCAGCGGATCGCCGCCGCGCGTCGGGTCGAAGAACGGCAGGTCGAAGGCCCGTTCGAGCTCGAGCAGGATCGAGCCGAGGATCAGCGGCGGAAAGCCGATGATCATCATGCCGGCAGTCACCAGCATGTACCAGGCCATCAGTGGCATGCGGGCCAGCGACATGCCCGGCGCACGCATCTTGAGGATCGAGACGAAGATCTCGACCGCAGCGGTTATCGCAGAGATTTCCACGAAGGTGATGCCGAGCAGCCAGACGTCGGCGTTGATGCCCGGCGTGAACGGGCGCGAGGCGAGGGGGGTGTACATGAACCAGCCGCCGTCGGGCGCCGCCCCGACCAGCATCGCGACGATCAGGATGCTGCCGCCGAACAGGTAGCACCAGAACCCGTAGGCCGTGATGCGCGGGAAGGCCATGTCGCGCGCGCCCAGCATCTTGGGCAGCATGTAGATGGCGAAGCCCTCGAGCATGGGGATGGCGAACAGGAACATCATCACCGTGCCATGCATGGTGAAGATCTGGTTGTAGATCTCCGGCCCGACGAAGGCGCTGCCGGAGGTCGCGAGCTGCGCCCGGATCAGCATCGACAGCATGCCGCCGACGAAAAAGAAGAACAGCGCTACGGCCATGAAGCGCTTGCCCAGAATCGTGTGGTTGATGCTGGAGAGCCGACCCCAGCCCGGGGGCGTGCTCCAGGTGGCATTAAGCGCCTTGTGCAGACCGATCGGGGTCGATGGCCGGACTATGGTCATCGGGCCGCCTCCGCAATTGCCTGGTCGAGCGCCTCGGGCTGGTGTGCGTCCACCCGGAACGGCATGCTGTCATGGCCGACGCCGCAGAACTCGGCGCAGACGCCCCAGTAGGTTCCCGGCTTGTCGGCCTCGAGCCGGATGACGTTGGTGTGGCCCGGAATGGCGTCCATCTTGCCGCCGAGCCGCGGCACCCAGAAAGAGTGGATGACGTCCTCGCTGGTTACGACGATATCGACCGGCGCACCGGCCGGGATGTGCAGCGCCGCGAGCTCCGGTGCGCCGGGGCTCTGCGGGTAGCGGAAGCGCCACTGCCAGCGCTCGGCCACGGCCTCGACCCGATACGGGGCCTCGCCCTTGGGCAGCAATTGCTCGCCCAGCACGAGCGATGCGCCGGTCAGCAGCACAAGGATGGGAATGGGGAGAACCAGGCCGCCGCCGATGATCCAGACGCGACGGTCGAGCCGCGCCAGCGCCCCCGGCCGGAGGTAGACGACGCCGAACAGCACCATCACCAGTACGAAGAGCAGCGCCGAGCCGCCGAACATGATCCACCACAGCAGCGCCAGGTTGGCGGCGCGGGGCCCGGCCGGATCGAGCGCTGACAGTTCGCCCGAGCAACCGCCGATCAGCAGCGGCGTTGCCAGAACGAACCACGCCTTGATGGAGAACGCGCCCGCATGGCTGACCCGACGCAGGTGGAAGAGAGTGAATCCCGGGCCGAGGAGGCGCCGCCCGAGGCGTCCGCGGACCATCCCAACCCGACCATACGGGCCATTGCGGAGAAGGACACCGGCTCGGCCATCGCGGTCGCGGGCCACCCGATCCACGCGATGCTGGTGCACTTCCCCATCGCGCTCGTCATCTCGACGCTCGGCATCGATGTCTTCTACTGGTGGACGGGCGACCCCTTCTGGCTCGAAGTTGGCCGCTGGTCGGCCGGCGCCGCCTTCGCGTCGGCGGTCCTGGCGTCGGTCGCCGGCACGCTCGAGCTGCTCGCCGTCGCCGGCATCCGGGTGCGCGTCGCCAGCTGGAATCACGCCGTATCGGCGATGGTGCTGGTGTCGATCGCCGGAGCCAATGCGGGGTTGCGCCTGTACCTGCCGGCACAGACGCTGCCGAACGGCCTGATCCTCTCGACCCTGGCCGCCATCGCCACGGGTTTCGCGGGCTGGCATGGCGGCAAGCTGGTCTTCGATCATGGCGTCGGGCTCCTCATTTCGCCGCGCCAATGAGGGGAAGCACCAGCCGTGACAGCGCGCCCGGCGCCAGCAGCGCCGCCAGTTCGCCGGGAAGCTCGATCCTAGGCTTGCCGAGCACCAGCACCAGCACGCCGCCGATCGCGATAAGGGCGAGCGGCGCGGTGAGGGCGAAGCGCCAGAGCGGATAGCGCTCGCCGGGTTCGAAGAGCTTCAGGATAGTCATCCCGGCCAGCAGGTGCAGGCCTGCCATCACCCCGACGAAGAACAGCTTGCCGGCGAACCACAGGTCGTAGGTGCCCTGGAAGAAGATCAGCACGGTGCCGGTCGCGATCGCCACGAAGGCGCCCGGCGACACCAGCCTGACGTAGAAGAAGCGGGTGAAGTTGTGCAGGCGGTGCAGCGGCTCGCCGGCCAGCCCGCGGCGCTGGCGGTAGAGGAACGGCAGCGTCAGCAGCCCGGCCGACCAGAGCGCGATGGCGGCAAGGTGCACGAACTTCAGCCAGGTCACGATCATGGGGGTCACGATCATGGGCGGGCGGCCTGCCCGGTGCCCGCCAGCAGCTGGAACAGGCGGAACATGGCGAGGGCGAGCAGCGGCAGGTTGGCCGGCACCCACATGATCAGCCCGGCCAGTTGCTGATCTTCGAGCGGCGAGAGGCCGTAGGCAGCTGTCGTCAGCTGGTGCGGCAGGTAGAGCGGCCTGGGGGCGAACACCAGCAGGGCGCCAAGCAGCCCCATCTGGATGGCGCTCAACAGCGCCCCGACGCCGACCGCCAGCGTTGCAGGACTGCGCAGCAGGTTGAGCCACAGCCCGGTGAACAGCGCGAGGAGGCTGGCCTGCATTGCCCAGTAGATCGCCGGATGCGCGAACGCCGCGCTGTAAGCGGCCGGGCTATGCCAGGCCCAGAGCGCCACGGTCGACGCGGCCACTACTGGGCCCAGCGAAATGTGCCGATGCCAGCCGGCGGGCAGCGCCAGCGCGAGCAGCGGAGCGACCACCATGGTGAGCACCACGTGATGGCTGACGCGCGCCGAGAACAGCGACACGGTGATCGCGCAGAACGCCGACACGAACAGGATGAAGCCAACCAGCCACGCTCCGGCAAAGGCGCACCGCTTGCCCGCCTCCGCATGGCGCAAGCGGTACCAGCCCCAGGCACCCGCCGCGCCGAAACCGGCCAGCAGCAGCGGATCGAAGTTCCAGCGGCCCCAGAGTTCGGCCGGCAGGGCAGGTGGGCCGCAATAGCTCATGGCGAAGGAAAAGACTGACGCTTGATCCATCTCGAGCTCGTCAGGGGGCAGCGCTAGCTACCGGTGGGCAGCGCATAGGCGATGAAGTAATCGCCGATCTTGGTCTCCATGAAAGTGTGGCCGCCCGCGTTGATCACCAGGTACTGGCGGCCGTTCATCTCGTACATCGCCGGGCTGGCCTGTCCGCCGGCCGGCAGATCGGTGTCCCAGAGCACCTTGCCGGTGTTGATGTCGATCGCCCGCAGCATGTCGTCGGTGGTTGCGGCGATGAAGATGAGGCCCGACTTGGTCACCACCGCGCCGGCGTTGTTGGGCGTGCCGATATCGATCGGAAGCATCGAGGGGATGCCGAACGGGCCGTTTTTGCGGGCGCTGCCGAACGGCTGGTCCCACAGCACCTTCCGGGTGTTCAGGTCGACCGCCATGATTCCGCCATAGGGCGGTTCGGTGCAGAGCATGCCGGTGAAGGGCACGCGCCAGCCGGCATTGACCTCGATGCCCCAGGGCGTGTCGCCTTGCGGGTTGACGTTTTTCGGCGCTCCCGGCGCGGGACCGCCCTGGTCGATCGGCTTGATGCCGAGTGCGTCGACCTGCTCGCGCGGCAGCAGCCGGTTGTAGTTGGCCGTGATGTTGTAGTTCGCCACCATGATGTTGCGTTCGGGATCGATGGCGACGCCGCCCCAGTCCGAGCCGCCGTTGTAGCCGGGGAACTGGATCCAGTAGCGGTCGGCGGTCGGCGGGGTGTAGATGCCCTGATAACTCGCCTGGCGGTACTGGATGCGACACCACAGCTGGTCCAGCGGGGTCATGCCCCACATGTTCTTTTCCTGCAGGTCTGGCTTCAGCACGTTCGGGAAATCGACCACGAAGGGCTGGGTCGGCGACAGGCGCTCCGGCTCGACGCCGCCCTGCGGCACCGGCCGCTCCTCGACCTGCACCAGCAGGTTGCCGTTTCGCCGGTCGAAGATCCAGAACATGCCAAGCTTGGTGGGCAGCACCAGTGCGGGCACCGGCCCCTCCGGCATCGGATAGTCGATCAGCGTGCCCTGCGAGCCGAGGTCGTAGTCCCAGACGTCGTAGTGGACGGTCTGGTAGTGCCAGGCCACCTGGCCGGTGGTCACGTCGAGCGCCACCAGTGAAGTGGAATAGGTGTTCTCCGCGTCGGAGCGGAGGCTGCCCCAGTAGTCGACGGCCGAGTTGCCGAGCGGCAGGTACACCTGTCCCAGGTCGTTGTCGCCGGTGGCGATAGTCCAGACGTTGGGGGTGCCGCGCGTGTAGGTTTCGCCCTCCGGCGGCAGCCCGGTCTCGCCCGGCCGGCCCATGTCCCACGCCCACAGCATCTTCCCGGTGACCGCATCATAGCCGCGCACCACGCCCGATGGCGCGTCGCGCCGCTGGTTGTCGCGCACCTGCGAATGCACCACCGCGACATTGCGCACGATGGTCGGCGGGGAGGTGGGGGCATACCAGCCCGGCACCGTGTGGCCGATGCCTTCCTCCAGGTTGACGATGCCGTCATTGCCGAAGTCGGTGCAGAGCTGGCCGGTCTGGGTGTCGAGGGCGATAAGGCGGGCGTCGAGCGTGTTCATGATGACGCGCTCGGCACAGAGGTCGGTCGGGACCGCGTTGGCGTCGCGATAATAGGCTAGCCCGCGGCAGGTGGCGTTGTACGGGATAGCGTCGGTCGAGACCTGCGGATCGTAACGCCAGCGCTCCTTGCCGGTCTCCGCATCAAGGCTGATCACCTTGTTCATCGCCGAGCAAAGCAGCAGTTGGTTGCCGATCTTGAGCGGGGTGTTCTGGTTGGAATAGCGATCGTCACCCTCCGGCATGTCGCCGGTGCGGAACTCCCAGACCTGCTCGAGCTTGCCGACGTTCTCCGGAGTGATCTGGCCGAGCGGCGAGTAGCGCAGCGCATGGTGCGTGCCGCCATAGGCCGGCCAGTCGGCGCCAACCTCGGGCATGGGGTAGTCGGCCTGGGCGGCAGCCGGTGGGGCTGGGACGGCAGGTGCTTCGGCAGGAGCAGGGGTTGGTTCCTCTGCGGGAGCCGGGATGGGTGTTTCGGCAGGAACGGGGACAGCGGGGGGCGGCTGTCCGGGCGCGGCTTCCTGCGCGAACAGCCGTTCCGGGCCGGCATGGGTGAGGCTTAGGGCGCCAACGCCGCCCGTCAGCAGCACGGCCGCCGTAGCCACCCCTGCGCCGAGCCGTCGCGCCGAGCCTCGGAGCGCCGGGATCGTCACCAGCACAAGCACCAACAGGACGGTGGGGGCAACGAGGCGCGGCACCTGCGCCCATCCGTTGAATCCGGCTTCCCACAGCGCCCAGACGACCGTGCCGGCAAAGGTAAGCAGGTAAATCCACAGCGCCAGCATCTGGTGCCGGATCAGGAACCACCCGGTCAGGATCAGCCCGATCCCCGCCGGCAGGTAGTACCACGAACCACCGAGCGAGATGAGCCACACCCCGCCAGCGGCGAGCAGCAGGCCGACCACACAGAGCACTACCCCGACAGCGACCGCCCACCAGAACCCGAAGCCTCTGCCCCCTGGCGTCGTAACCCTGCGATCCCTCATCGTCCCCTCTCTCTCGTCAAACCCCCAACCCGCCATCCCCGCGAGGGTTCCGGTCGCGGCTTGTAATTGAGCGAGTTCTGCAGAAACCAGTTCCGCGGCGACCCTCCGCAAATGCATTCACAAATCCATTTGCAAATGCATTTGTGCCCCGCTAGCGTTCTCGCTTGATGAGTACGATCAGCAAAGTCGCGGAGCGGGCGGGGGTGTCGCGGACAACGGTTTCGCATGTGCTCAACCATGCCGACCGAGTGTCGAAACCGCTGCGGGAGCGGGTGCACGCGGCGATCGAGGAGTTGGGCTATGTGCCCAATCCGCAGGCACAGTCGCTCAGGACCGGGCGCACCAACCTCGTGGCGGTGCTGATCCCCGACATCCTCAACCCGTTCTACCCGGAACTGGTGCGGGTCATCCAGACCGGCCTCGAAACCAATGGCCTCGATACCCTCATCTTCAACACCGACGTGCCGGGCGGCCATTCGGTCGAGCACGGCCGGGAGTATCTCCGGCAGCTCCGGCACAAGCGGGTCGACGGGCTGATCATCGCAGATTTCGCCATCCATCGCATGCATGAGGACCTGCTGTCGCTCGACCTGCCGGCGGTATTCATGGGGCACCTGCCGAACCACGCCATCGATTCCGTCGCTTTCGACGATCACGGCGGATGCTACGCGATGGGCAGGTATTTCGCCGAGGCCGGCCACCGGCGCGTGGCCCATGTCACGGGCCCGAGCGTCTTCCAGCAGGCGATCGTCCGCCGGGAGGGCTTCGAGGCAGGGTTCGCGGCGCATGGCGGCACGCGGGGCGAGGTGCTCCGCTACGAGGGGACCTACCTCGTGCCTTCAGGGTATGAGGCGGTCGAGCAACTGCTGCGCGAGCATGCGGGCCGGCTGCCCAGTGCGATCTTCTTCGCTAACTCGATGATGGCGCGTGGCGGGCTCGCCGCGCTCTACGATCATGGCCTCGAGGCGCCGCGTGATATCGCGGTCGCCACGTTCGACGATTTCGATCACCTGGATTACCTGCGGCCGAAGCTGACGCGGGTGGGCAACAAGCCCGCGCTGCTCGCCACCAAGGCGCTGGAACTGTTGCGCGACCGGCTCGAGGGCCGCTGGACCGGCCCGGCGCGCGCCGAAATCCTGCCCTGCATGCTGAGGAGGTTCGACACCGCCTGAGGCGGGGCACGATCGCCACCGGCCGGGAGAGCCGGAGGCGAGACTACTACACAAGATCAACGGGAGGAGAAACCGATGACTTTAAAGTCCAACCTGCCTGCCGGCTGGAGCCGCCGCGCCATCCTGAAGGGCGGCGCCGCCGGCCTCGCCAGCCTGCCCTTCATCGGCCAGGCATTCGGCCAGGACAATGCCCTGCACTTCTGGCAGTTCTACGCGCCGGGCGGCGACGTGAAGACCCAGGTCGACGGGTTCATGAAGATGGCCGACGACTGGAACGCCCAGAGCGAGACCAAGCTGCAGCTCGATTATGTCGTCAACAACGACTACATGAACGGCACTAAGCTCTCGACCGCCTTCGCCTCGGGGCAGGGGCCGGACCTGTTCATCATCTCTCCGGGCGATTTCCTGCGCTACTACAATGGCGGCGTGCTGGCCGACCTCACGCCCTACATCTCGCCGGAGGCACAGGCGGACTTCCCTGAAGGCGTGATTGCCAGCCGCAAGGTCGACGGCAAGATCTACGGCGTGCCGATGGAACTCGAGCCGATGGCCTTCTACTACTCGGTCAAGGCGTTCGAGGATGCCGGGCTCAACGAGAACGACGTACCCCAGACCTGGGATCAACTGCTCGAGCTCGGCAAGAAGCTGACCACCAACGATCGTTATGGCCTGCTGTTCGAGACCACGCCCGGCTACTACCAGAACTTCACCTGGTACCCGTTCATGTGGCAGGGCGGTGGCGAGTTCCAGACAGCCGAGGGCAAGAGCGCCTTCGACTCCCCCGGCGTTGTGGCGGCCCTGAAGCTGTGGCAGGACGCCATCAACTCCGGCGCCGCGCCGCGTCAGGTCAACTCGGGTGGCTGGGACGTCGTCGCCAACCTCGGCGCCGGCTATTGCGCCATCCAGAACGTGGGCATCTGGGGTATCTCGGCGATGGAGAACAACGCCCCCGACGTGCCCTACGGCATCTTCAAGCTGCCCATTCCGGAGGGCGGCAAGTATGTCACCGTCGGTGGCGGCTGGGCCTTCGTTGCCAATGCGCAGGGCAAGAATGTCGAGGCGGCGAGCAAGTTCATCGCGTGGGCGCTTGCTTCCATGCAACCGGACTCGATCCAGCGCGTCGTCGACTGGTGCACCGTGGCGAAGTCGGACATGCCCACCCGCACCAGCGCGCTGACGCAAGGAGCCGACGCGTTCAACAAGGGCAACCTCGGCATCTTCACCAAGGATATCCTGCCCGGTGTCCGCGCCGAACCTCGCCTGCCGCCGGAAGTGTACAAGATCATCTCGGACGCTATCCAGCAGGCCCAGCTCGGCGGCGCCGATCCGCAGGCGACGGCCACCGCCGCGAGCCAGCAGCTCGATGCGTTCCTCGCGACCTACAAGGGCGCTCCGATGATGTGACCGGTTCGGCGGGGGCGCTTCGCCGTCCCCGCCATCCCTTTCCAACGTGCACAGATACTCGATGACCACCGATACCGACATGGCGATCGCCGCGGGCACCACGCTCCAGCGCGCGCGCCGCCACGGACTCAGCGCCACCCATCGCGAATGGCTTGCCGCCTACCTGTTCCTGGCGCCCGACGTGCTGGGACTGCTGGTCTTTGTCGGCCTGCCCATGGTGCTGGCGCTGGTGATCGGCTTCTTCGACGTCAACGGCTTCGGCGCCTTCAGCTTCGTCGGCTTCGCCAACTACCAGCGCATGGCGGCCGACCCGCTGTTTTGGCAGTGCCTGCGCGTCACCGGCCTCTATGTCGTGCTGCTGGTGCCGGCACTCTACGTTTCCGGCCTCGGGCTGGCGTTGCTGGTGCAGCGGACCAACCGCTTCAACACCGTCATGCGTTCGATGTTCTTCGCCCCGCAGATGGTCAGCCTCGTGGTGATCGCGGTGATCTGGCAGCTCATGGGCTCCGACAAGGTCGGCATCATCGCCCGGCTGTTCTCGTCGCTCGGGCTCGGCGGGGTCTCCATCCTCGGTAACCCGGCCTTCGCGCTCTACACCGTGGTGGTGATCACTGTGTGGTTCCTGATGGGGTTCTACATGCTGATCTTCCTCGGCGGCCTGCAGGACATCCCGAAGGAGTACTACGAGGCGGCCAAGATCGACGGCGCCACGCCGGTGCAGAGCTTCTGGAACATCACCTTCCCGATGCTGCGGCCCACCAGCTTCTTCGTGCTGCTGGTCTCCATCGTCGCCGCCGTTGCCGGTTCGCAGGCCTTCGACCTCATCTACGTGATGACCAAGGGCGGGCCGGCCAACTCGACCCAGGTGATGATCGTCTACATCTACCAGCAGGCCTTCCAGTACAGCGCTTTCGGCTACGCCGCGGCGATGGCCTCGATCCTCGTCGTCATCCTGCTCGGCCTGACCGGCATCCTCTTCCTCCTGACGCGGGGCGGGCGCTTCGAGCATGACTGACGGCGCCCTCATTTCCCGCGGCCAGCTCAATGTCGTCCGCCTCGTCTGGATGCTGGTCGCCTTGCTGCTGGCGCTGCTGACGATCTTTCCGCTGTTCTGGATGCTGTCGATCGCCTTCAAGACGCCGACCGAAGTATTCCAGCCCAACCTGCTGCCCAAGGGGCTGAGCTGGGACAATTTCATCTACGTACTGACCGAGGTGCCGTTCCTTCGCTACCTCGGCAACTCGCTTTTCGTCTCGGCCACCGTGACCGTGCTGGCGCTGTTCTTCCACACCATGGCCGGCTATGCGCTGGCGCGGATGCGCTTCCCCGGCCGCGAGACGATCTTCATCGCGATTTTCTCGACCTTCCTGGTCTCGCTGCCGGTGATCATCGTGCCGCTCTTCATCATGGTCCGCTCGATGGGCCTGCTGAACAGCTATGCCGGCATCATCATCCCCTCGATCTTCAACGCCTTCGGCATCTTCCTGCTGCGCCAGTACTACCTGTCGCTGCCGCGCGAGCTTGAGGAGGCGGCGCTGATCGACGGAGCGGGGTACTGGCGCATCTACTGGAGCGTCGTGCTGCCCCTGAGCCGGCCGATCATCGCCTCGCTCGCCATCCTGTTCTTCCTCGCCAACTGGAACGCCTTCCTCTGGCCGCTGACGGTGGCGGGCGACGACCGGCTCTGGGTGGTGCAGGTCGGCATTTCCAACTTCAAGAGCCAGTACTCGGCCTCGTGGAACTACATCATGGCCGCCTCCACCATCGTGGCGCTGCCCATGCTCGTGCTCTTCGTGATCTTCCAGCGGCAGATCATGGATTCGATCAAGACCTCCGGCCTCAAGGGCTGACCAACTCCAGCGGAAAGAACAAATGGCAGAATTCAATGGCCTTGGCGTCAACCTGAGCAACCTCTATCGCCTGAGTTCGGCCAAGACCCGCTCCATCTCGCCCGAGAACTTCACGGGCGAAAAGGGCAAGGGCGGCATGGCCACCGAGGGCACCGGCAAGGTGCATGCCCGCGGGCTCGGCAAGGACGGCAGCGGGTTGGGGGTGAAGGTCTCCCCCTCGATCCGCATCGAGCCGGGCGAGACGCGCGTGCTCGGCGAGATCAAGGGATCGGGCGCTATCCAGCAGATCTGGCTCACCACGGCGAACCTGCGCTGGCGCGACCTGATCCTCCGCATCTGGTGGGATGACCAGGAGCACCCGTCGGTGGAGGCACCGATCGGCGACTTCTTCTGCTCGGGCTGGAACCAGTTCGCGCAGGTCACCTCGCTGGCGGTCTGCGTGAACCCCGGTCGCGCCTTCAACTGCTACTGGGAGATGCCGTTCCGGAAGGCAGCGCGGATCGAGATCGAGAACCGCGACCCGGAGAACTGGGGCATCATCTACTACCAGATCAACTACGCCCTTACCGATGTGCCGGAGGACGCGGCCTATTTCCACGCCCAGTTCCGCCGCACCAACCCGCTACCATTCGCGGAGGACTACACCATCCTCGACGGGGTGCGGGGCAGGGGCCACTATGTCGGCACCTACATGGCCTGGGGGGTGAACAACTCCGGCTGGTGGGGCGAGGGCGAGATCAAGTTCTTCATGGACGGGGACGCCGAGTTCCCCACCATCTGCGGCACCGGGACCGAGGACTATTTCTGCGGCGCCTACAATTTCGACGGCGGCGTGGTCGATGACACAATGGAAAGCCGCTACCGCGAGTTCACCACCCCGTATTCCGGGTTGCCCCAGGTGCTGCGGCCGGACGGGACCTACCGCAGCCAGCAGCGCTTCGGCATGTACCGCTGGCACCTGGGCGACCCGATCCGCTTCGAGAACGACCTGCGCGTCACCATCCAGGCGCTGGGCTGGCGCACCCAGATGCCCGAGCGCACCCATAGCCACTCCCGCCGCTACCTGCCGCTGCAGGACGACATCGCCTCGGTGGCGTTCTGGTACCAGACGCTGCCCACCGCGCCGTTCCCGCAGTTGCCGGATCGGGATTACCTCGAGGTGATCTAGTCCGCCGCAGCCAGCGCCTCAGACGGGCCGGCCCTCGGGAGAACCTACTCCACCACCCCGAGGATCGGGCCGTAGCCGCCGTGCCAGGAGAAATCGTTCCGGCCCATGGTCGGCAGGTAGAGGCCGACGCCCCGGCCGCCGTCGAGGAACAGTGCGTTGGGGCACTCCAGCCGGTCGCGGAACAGCCGGGCGAAATCATGGAAGTTGACGGCGCCGTCACTGATGGCGAAGCGCACCAGCCCGGCCGCGCACACCCCGACGCCGCTGCGCCGGGTCCTGTCGGTCGAGCCCGGGATGAGGGCGGGGTGCAGTTGGCCGTCGATCACCAGCATCGGTCCTGACTGGGTCGCGAAGCGGACATCCGGATGCGTACGCACGAACTGGTCAGTCTCGAGGATGCCTGCGCCCGCTCCACCGAGGAAGAACACGCCATTGGGCTTCTTGTAGAAATTGGGGACCTTTCCTGGCGGCCCGTCGACGGTGGCCGTCACCGCGGGCCGCAATTGTCGCCCGTCCTCGATGTAGAGCCCGAGCGGCGAGAAGTCGGACTGGTACATGCCGGCATTGACCGCAAAGACCAGCTGCTTACCTTCATCGCGGAGTGCCTGGGCCAGGTTCGAGAACAGCCGATACGGCTCGCCGGCGGCGTTCTTCCAGAACAGCCTGAGGTCCGAGGTGGCTGGGTCAACCGTGCAGACTGTGTAGCTCGCGTTCTCGAAACTCTCCTCGTCGCAGTCCATGGCATGGGCCGGTGAATTCACGACCAGGATAGCGAGCAGCGCGAAACCCAGCTGCAACAGGGCTCGATGGACAGAACTCCAGCGCGTTGGATTCATCGACTTGCACTCGTTTTTCCAGGGGGCGCCCGTCGTCGGTAAGGCTCGGAGCCCAGCTTGCCAAGCTCCGGGCGCTCCAGGGCGACAAATCGCCCCGACCGAAACCTGACGGTCGAGTATCCGCTGGCAGCCTCAAAGCAGGCGTTACGCCGATTGGAGGAGGATCCTAATTTCGGGTGACCGGCGGGCGCGCTCCGAGTATGGGCTCTCGATCACGCGAATGCGACGCGCTCAGCCGTCTTCCGGACGTTATGGTGTCGATCGAGCCAAGGGAGACTATCGCTGGACTACGGACCGCTTGGGCGCCTCGTGCGCAAGATCCACGAACGAACCGAGCGCGGCGAGCCGGTATCCATCGAGTTGTTGCAGCAGGTTGCCGGCCCCCAGGCGGCTGGGCCGATGTTGCTGCTGCCGGCGCTCGTGGTGGTTTCCCCGCTCAGCATCATTCCGGGGCTGCCGAGCCTGGTCGGTCTCCACACCGTCATCGTATCGGTCCAGTTGATGCTGGGACGCAGCCGAATCTGGCTGCCTCGCTGGCTGTCCCGCCGCTCCATCAAGCCCGGACCTGCCGAAAAGCTCATGCGGTTCCTGCTCCCGGTCAGCCGCATGGCAGACGGGGTTGCCAAGCGCCGCTTGCTGCCGCTGACCGGCAAGCTGGGGCGCCGGCTTGGCGCGGCCGTCTGCATCGTCATGGGTGCGATCATGCCGCTGCTGGAGTTCATCCCGCTGTCCTCCACGGTAGCGGCATCGGTCATCGCCATCTATGCCCTGTCGCTGTCTGCGCGAGATGGATTGCTGACGCTGGTGTGGTGGGGCGCACTGGCCGTGGTGGTGGCGCTCTCCCTCTGGCTGATGCCGCAGGCGATTGCCGTCCTGTTCGGGGTGGAGGCCCCGCAATTGGTCCCGTCGCTCGAGGGCACGCCGTTGGAAATCCTCGATTCCATCATCCCGGACGGGCCCGACTCGCCCTAGCCGGGCCCAAGCGGCCGACCGGCGCGGGGTCAGTTTTCGTCGATATAGATGGGGTTGGAAACAGCGCGCCGGATCGGCTCGTCGGCGAGGTGCGAGTTCTTGAGCTGCCAGGGCAGTTCATCGCGCTCCATCGCCGCCGCCCTGAATTCGGCGATCAGCCGCTCGCGGCTGTCGCGCGCGACAATCTCGGCGCGGATGAAGCCTTGAACGCCGCTGGGCAGCGCGATCTCGTGCTCCCAGTCGTCGGCAGGAATCTCGAACTCGCCGACAATTCCGGACGCATCGATCCAGTGCAGCAGGTCGCCGCGCGCGCCTCTGACCTTCGCCCGCGCCCCGGCCAGCGACTGGCGGCTGACCGCCGAGCCCATCTTTGCATCGCCGATGCTTATCTCGAGATGCGGCCCCCCGGGGGCCTCGGTGACGTAGCCTCGGCCGGCCTGCATCGCGGCGAGGATCGCGTCCTCGCTCAGCTCGTCGAGCCACAGCACCGTTGTCGGCCGCGCCAGCACCAGCGGGCCTTCAGGCTGCAGCGCTTCGGGCTGGTGGAAGTCGCTGCCGCCGATCGCCGAGATGCGCAACCCGCGCGCCAGCCGTTCCTGCCAGCGGCCGAGCGACACCCAGTTCCACGCCATCCATGTCGATTGCCACACCTCCTGGCAGTCGATCCGCGGCAGCTCATAGTCCCAGGGGATGGTCGGCTTGTCGTGGTTCACCGACAGCAGCCCGCCTTTCCGGTGCACGATCTGTTCGATCACATGTGCGTCGGACGGCTTCGTCATGCGGAAGTCCACCCAGTCGTCGACGCCGTAGACATTGGCGTGCCCGACCGCGGTGGTGATTTCCATGGCGCGGACGAACACCAGGTCGGGCGACGAGTTCGGGTGGAAATAGCGCCGTTGCGTGATGGTGTTGTGGTCGGCGATCGCGAGGAAATCGAGCCCGGCCTGCCGCGCAGCCGCATGCAGCACCTCCGGCGCGCCGCGCGCGTCCGAGTGGTAGGTGTGGCAGTGGAGATCGCCCTTGTACCACCCCGCCTGCTTGCGCACCGGATAGGTGCGTGCCGGCGGCGCCAGGGTGGGCCGCGGCGCGCGGTCCAGCCCTACCGTCACCTTCACCTCCGCCCCGTTGGGCGGCACCTTGTAAAGGCCGAGGATCACGTGCCAGCGCCCGGCTGGCATCGGCCCGTGCACGTAGCCCGGCGTCGCGTCGTCGGTGGCGACGAAGAACCGGTCCCGCGCGCCGCCCGACCAGCCACGGAACCCCGCCTCCGAGGGGAACGCCGTCATCCGCGGGTCGAACATCCCCAGGTCGATGACGCAGTTCTCCGCCTTCGGGTAGGCCAGCGTCACGTCGATCCGCGTCGTCCCCTCCGGTACCTCGACCGGAATGTAGTAGTACGGATCGCGCGCCTGGTCGGCGGGGGTGATGTGGACGGTGTGCGCCACAAATGCCTCCGCCATCACAGCGCCGCCTCCCCGTCCGCGGGTATCCGCATCCCGTCCGCGTCGAACAGCGTCACATGTGCCCCCGAAAAGGCGAAGGCGACGTTCTCGCCGACGTCGATGTGGTCGTCGGTGAAGATCCGCGCCGTCACCCGTCCGGCGTCCTGCCGCTCGAAGGTGACGAGGCTTTCCGGCCCCATGTTCTCGTTGGCGAACAGCTTGCCGCTGACCGTGTTGACGTCCGCGAGCGTCCCCATCCTCAGGTGCTCCGGCCGCACCCCCAGCGTCAGCGCCGCGCCCTTGCCGAGCGCCGCCCGTACGCCCTGCGACAGCGGCACGTCGCGGACCAGCACGCCATGCGCCCGCAGCGTCAGCGCCTCGCCCTCGACCGTCCCCTCCACCGGGATCAGGTTCATCGGGGGGTTGCCGACGAAATTGGCGACGAAGGTCGTCGCTGGCCGGCGGTAGATCTCTATCGGCGGTGCGAACTGTACGATCCGGCCGTGGTCCATCACCGCGATACGGGTGGCCAGCGCCATCGCTTCGGCCTGGTCGTGCGTCACGTAGATCGCCGTCATCCCCATGTCGCGCTGCAGGTGGTTGAGGAAGGCGCGCGCCTCGAGCCTGAGCTTGGCGTCGAGGTTTGAGAGCGGCTCGTCGAACAGGTACACCCGGCTCGGATAGACCAGCGCGCGGGCGAGCGAGGTGCGCTGCTGCTGGCCGCCCGAAATCTGGCTCGGCAGCCGCTGCAAGAGGTTGCCGATCTTGAGGACGTCCGCCACTTCCTGCGCCCGCTTGTGGCGCTTCTCGACGCTCTCGCCGCGCACCTTCAACGGATAGGCGATGTTGTCGGCTAGGTTCATGTGGGGGTAGAGCGCATAGTCCTGGAACACCATCGAGATCTGGCGGTCCTTGGGATGCAGGTGCGTCACCTCGTCGTCACCGATGCGGATCTTGCCGGAGGTCGGCGTCTCCAGCCCGGCGATCATCCTCAGGCTCGTGGTCTTGCCGCAGCCGGACGGGCCGAGCAGGCAGACGAACTCGCCGTCCGCCACCTTGAAGCTGATGTCCGCCACTGCCGAGAAGCTGCCGAAGCTCTTGGAGACGTTCTGGAATTCGACCGAGGCCATTACGCTTTGATTCCACCGAAGAAGCGGAAGCCGAACTTCCAGCTGACGAAGAGATAGAGCACGATCACCGGCAGCGAGTAGATCAGCGA
>JBQCFF010000159.1:0-8875 GCA_051959485.1 Devosia sp.
CGACGGCGCGGTTTACGCCTGCGCCTCGTTCGACTGGCCGGTCTGCGCGATGACGCCGACGGCAGAGGAGATGCTGGATTACTGCCAGAGCCACGCGGGGGCAGCGCGGCTGCTGGCGCCCAACGGCACCTGGTCCTGCGAGGGGACCCGCCCGCGCCTGCCGGAGGGCGCCAGTTGGCCGGTCGATGCCCGCGGCTTTTTCCCCAGGGCCTGGATCCGCGTGCCGCCGCCGCAGGACGCCGCGGGCTGACGGGACGACAGCAGGCCGGGGCGGCTGCCCGCGAGCGTCGACGCCCGCAGCGAACAGCTCCACGTCCGGTGAGTCGCATACTGATGGTGCTGGATGAAGTCTGGAGCGGGTGAAGGGAATCGAACCCTCGTCGTAAGCTTGGGAAGCTTCTGCTCTACCATTGAGCTACACCCGCCTTGGCTCCGGTGGGAGCTAACGGCGATCCCGCCGGGGCGCCACTGCGGGCAAGGCCGCGCGGCGCAATCTATGTGCCGGAGTGCGAAGCGGGCGTCAAGCGGGCGCCGCGATGCATCACACGAACGGCGGTTCAGGTGCCCGGAGCCGTTACCCGGCGGAGCGTCTCGACCAGTTCTTCCTCGCTGAACGGCTTGCCGAGATAGAGGTCGAACTGGCGCCGAAGCTCCGGGCCGAAATCCGCCTCGGGCACGGCAGTGGTGACGATGACCGGAACGTCGAGCCCCGCGTCGCGCAGGGCACGGACCATGGTCAACCCATCCACCTTCGGCATCATGTAGTCGGTGACGATGACCTGCGGCTGGAAGTCGCGCGCCTGGGCGATGCCTTCGTCGCCATCATGCGCCAGCTGGACGTCGAAGCCGGAACTCTGCAGCGCCCCTTCCATGGCGATGGCCAGCAGGGCTTCATCCTCGACGTAGAGCACGCGCGTCACAGGCATGCTTCCTCGCGCCGCAAGGCCGGCGAGAGCCGGGCGAGGCCGGCATTTCGCCTGTCGAACGAGCGGCAAACCTGCCTATCGGGTGTGAGCAACAACGTGCTAGTCCTCGTTCGGGCCGGCTGCAGGCGGCCCGCACGAGGTTATGGTCGAGGACAGCCGTGAGTTCAATGGTCGATCGAGCCAATGCTGAACCGGACGCGCGGAGCGGCGCGGAACGACAGCGACGGGGCGGCATCTGGAACCAGCTGGGGCTGCGCCGCCGGTTGCTGCTGCTGACCGCCATTGCGCTGCTGCCGGCCTTCCTCATCGTGCTCGCCAACCACCTGTCGTCGCGCGCGCTGCGCTCGGCCGAGGTGGATGCCTACGCCGTGAAGATGACCGAGGTGGTGCAGAACGAGGTGGTCCGTGGCCTCAGCGCGGCCGCCACGCTGATGATCGCCATGGGCCGTTCGGCCATCGTCGAACAGCACGACGCGGCCGCCTGCGAGGTCTACACGGCCTCCATCCAGCGCGATCTCGTGACGATCCTGGACATCGCGGTGGCCGACGCGACGGGCCGGGTCTACTGCCACTCCGGCGTTTTGGGCGACACCGAGGTGCAGGCGGGAGTGGACGCGCTGGCCGCCGGTGCACCGGGGCGCCTGGTCGTGGGAGATTACACCAGCACCAGCGAAGGGACCGCACTGCCCATCGGCGTGGCCCTGACCGGGGCGGATGGCGGGGTCGATGGCTTTATCCTGCTCAATGTCGGAATGGGCGAGCTGGTGCACCAGTTGACGGCGGCAACCGCGAGCCTGCAGGCGAGCCGCAGCACCGTGACCGACCGCTCCGGCACGGTCCTGCTCAGCCTGCCGGAAGGGCACACGCCGACCGGACAGCCCCTGCCCGACTACCTGAAGGGCTTCGTCGACGCCGAGGCCCCGGGCAGCGTACGCCTGCGCGATCCGGACGGCGTTTCCCAGATCGTCGGCTATCGCCCGGCCACCGAAGCCCTGCCGATCGCCACCATGTTCGAGCTGCCGGAAGGGCCGACGATGGCGCCGATCGAACAGGCGGGGATCGCGAATTCGCTGATCGCCCTGGCGGGCGCCGGCGTCGCCTTCCTGCTCGCCTGGCTCATCGGCACTGCGTTCATCCGGCGCCCGGTGACGATCCTCAACGATGCGATCCTGGCGCGGCGCGCCGGCGACCGACAGGCCCGCACGGGCTTTGCCAGCGACGGATCGGAATTCGGCATGATCGGCCGTTCGGTCGACAGCCTGTTCGACGAGCTCGACCGCCGCGAACTGTTGCAGCAACAGGCCGAGGAGCAGCGCGACCTCTACGCGCGCGAAGTGCAGCACCGGGTCAAGAACCTGCTGGCCATCATCCAGGTGATCGCGCGGCAAACGCTGGCGCGGCCGGACGCCTCGCCGGAGGTACGGACGTTCGAAAGCCGGATTGGTGCAATCGTCCGGGTGCACACCAAGGCGCTGGCCCGCAACGAGGGCGCCGGCGACGTGGCAGAGCTGGTGCGGGACGCCCTCACCCCGCTCGTCAAAGCCGACGCCGACCGCATCGAGCTGCACGGGCCCGAAGTGGAGTTGCGCAGCAAGGTGGCGGCGGCCCTGGCCATGGCGCTGCACGAGCTGGCGACGAATGCCGTGAAATACGGGGCGCTGAGCAACGAGACCGGGCAGGTCAAGGTGGACTGGCGCCTCGACGGCGACACGTTTTACCTGAGCTGGGTCGAGCTCGGGGGGCCGCCGGTCACCGCACCGACCCGCACGGGCTTCGGCAGCGTGCTGATCGCACGGGTGCTGCAGGCCGAAACGAAGGGCAAGGTCGCCACCGAGTTCGCGCCCGAAGGTTTCGCGTTCCACCTGACCGCATCGGCCGCAGATGTGCTGGCGCCGAGCGAGGCGCAGTAGCCAACTCAAACGATTGGGCAGTGCTGCAACTGGGTCCGCGCGAGGCAAGCCTTGCGGTATTACCGGCTGTTAGCGGCAACTGGGCCGTAGGAGTGGCGGGTGGCGGGGATGCGGGAGTTGCGACGACGGGGGGTGTTGCTGGCGACGGCGGCGTTCCGGCGGCTGCCCAGCGATCTCCGGCAGTGGCTGGCGCCGGGGTTGCGGCGGGCCTACCACCGCGGTGTCGGGACCAGCATGCCGCAGGCGGCCGAGCGGATCGACCTGAGCCGGCCGTGGGGCGTCGGGGTGTTCGGCTACCTCAAGGCGGAGAGCGGGGTCGGCGAGGGCGCGCGAGGGTCCGTCCTGTCGCTCGAGGCGGCGGGGGTGCCGGTCAAGGCGATCAATGTCGACGTGCGGGCGTTTGCCAATCTGGAGCGATCGCTGCCGCTTGCGGAGAGCCGCGACAATCCGTTCGCGGTCAACCTGGTGCACCTCAACGCCGACCAGGTGGCGACGCTGCCCGAGCAGATCGGGGCGGAGAACTACGCGGGGCGCTACACCATCGGGTTCTGGGCCTGGGAGCTGGCGGAATTTCCCGATGCGCTGGTGCCAGCGTTCGAGGCGGTGCACGAGGTGTGGGTGCCGAGCCGCTTCGTGGCCGACGCGCTTCGCGCCAAGACCGACAGGCCGGTGCGGGTGATGCCGCACCGGGTCGAGGTGAACCCGCCGGCAGCCGTTTCGCGGGCGAAGTTCGGGCTGCGCGACGAGTCGGTGGTGTTCCTCGCGGCGGTCGACTTCAACTCCTTCCTCGAGCGCAAGAACATCGTCGGGGTGGTCGAGGCGTTCCGGGCGGCGTTCCCGGACCGGGGCGAGATGGTGCAACTGGTGATCAAGGCGCATGGCGGGGCGAACGCCTTCCGCACGCCCAGGGCGCAGCTGCTGGCGGCGGTCGCGAGCGACCCGCGGATCACGGTGATCGACCGGGTGATGCCGCGACCGGAGGTGACCGAGCTGCAGGCGGCCTGCGACGTGTTCGTGTCACTGCACCGGGCCGAGGGGTTCGGCCTGCCGATCGCCGAATGCATGGCGCTGGGCAAGGCGGTGATCGCGACGGACTATTCTGGTTCGACTGATTTTGTCTCGGCGGACTGCGCCATGCCGGTGCCCTACCGACTGGTGGAGGTGGGCGAGAAGGCCTACCCGCTGGGTGGCGGGCAGCGCTGGGCCGAGCCTGACCGCGGCGAGGCGGCGCGGCGGATGCGGCTGCTGGCGGGCGATGCGCAGCTCCGGGCACGGCTGGGCGCAGCGGCAGCCGCCAAGGTGCGCACGACGCTGAACGGACGGGCGATCGGGGCGCGGATGGCGGCGCGCCTCGCCGAGATCAGGGCTGAGCTCGAAGGCTCGTGACCTGGGCGACGGCGGGCGTTTCCAGGCCGAGCAGCGCCAGCAGCCGGGCGTTGTAGGCGGCAAGCGAGTGCTCGCGGGCGTAGCGCTGCATGGCGAGCTCGTCCACCTGCGGTCCACGCTGCAGCAGGTCGGCGAGCGCGATCGGGTCGTAGCCTTCGAACGCCATGGCGGCGTCGCCGTACTCGGCGAAGGCACCGATCGCCGAGACCACGGTCGGCACGCCCAGGGCGACGAGGGTGGGCACGACGCCACTGCTCTCGCCCAGGTTGGAGCGCCTGAGCTGCACGGCGATATCGCATTTCAGCATGTCGAGCTGCAGTTCCCGCTCGGTCGCTGGCTCCGCGAGCTCCAGCCAGTCGCGCCGCTCGCTGCGGGTCACCTCGGCGTCGGCGAAGTAGTTGGCGTCGAACCCGGCGATGATCAGCCTTGCGTCGACGCCGCGGCGGCGGAGCTCACGCACCGCGGCGAGCACCACATCGGTGCCCTTGGACGCAGACGGCGCGCCGAACGTGCCGATGGTGAGCGATGCATCATGCGGCATGGCCTCGCGGCGCGACACCTCCGGCTCGAACACCGGGTGGTACAGCACGTCGACGCGGCAGGCGGCGCTTTCCGCCGGTGAGAGGTCGTCACGCACGAGGCGGGCGGCGGCCTGGGAGTTGAGCAGGAAATGGCGCACGCCGATGTCGTACAGGGCCCGGATGCCCAGGATGCCGGTGTCGACCGCAGCCTTGTGCGCCTGCCAGTTCTCGCTGCCCCAGTTGGAGGAGAGCCCGGGATTGTCGTAGAGGCGGCCGAGATAGGCGAGGTACGGACCGGGCTCCAGCCCCTTGCCGAGCTGCACCACGTTGTGACAGCACGGATCGTGCAGGTGGCAGACGATGCGATCGCCGGCGCCGAGCCCGGCCAGCGTCTCCATGCTGCGGAATACCTCGAAATTATGCCGCGAGTTGCCGAGCAGGAAGAGCAGCCGCTGGTAGCGGTTGGCCACGTCGCGGGAGAGCAGGCTCGACATCGGGTGGAGCCGCACGCGCCCGGCCGTGGCGGCGGCGAGCAGCGCCCGGACGCGCAGGAAGTGCGCGACGTCGCGGACCTGCGAGAACACGTCGACGGCGGCATCGACGGTCGAGAGCTGCTTCAGCGCGAAGTTGGCGATGCCGGTCGCATCGGGCGGCAGGCAGGTGATGACGGCGAACTGTGGCGGCCGGCCGGTATCGGGCGTGTTCGCCTCGAGCATGGCGAGCGTCGAGTCCGCCTCCATGCCGATGGCGGCGTCGATGTACTCCTTGAGGTCGGCGAAGCGCCAGCCCGAGAGCGAGTAGTAGGCCTGGACAGGCAGGGCGCGGAGACGCCGGGCAAGGCGCAGCAGGCGGTTCAGCATCGCTATACGTACATCCCGTAGGGCCAGCGGTCGACGACCGGGCCAACTTTGGTGGCGAGAATGAAGATATCGTCGCCGCGGTGATCGGTGGGCAGGTGGTTGCGCTTGAGGAACTCGATGGCCTCGGGGACCGGCTCCTCGAAGACGTCGAGCGTGTAGAGCCGGTCGATCCGGAACCCCGCCGCCTCGACGAGCTGCGCGGCGGCGTGCACGTCGTACTCGAAATTGTGGCGGAACGGCGTGCGGCTCTTCTCGTACTGCATGTAGAAATGCGGCCGGTAGCCCTGCAGGATTTTCCAGGTGTTGCGGGCCGAGCAGCAGTTGGGCGTGGTGACGATCAGCTGGCCGCCGACCGGCAGGATGCGGTTGAACTCGCCCAGCGCGAACATCGGGTCGATGTCCATGTGCTCGAGCACCTCGCAGAACAGCACCAGGTCGAAGTAGCCGGGTGTCACCGGAAACAGCTCGCGCTCCAGGTCGAGGCTGACGGTGGTGACGTCGAGGCTGTGGCCGGCAGCGGTGATGGTGCGGGTGTGGAGCTTGAGCTCCGGATCGTCGCTCATCATGCTGCCCCAGACCTCGGGGTAACCGAAGGTGGTGCCGAGGGCGAGCTGGAAGTAGTCGGTGGCACCGATCTCGATGACGCGCCGGCCGGGCCGGGCCACGGCGATCAGGCGCCCCGTCTCATCGAAGCGGCGGGCGTGGGTGTTGTGGTACTCCACCGTGAACGTGCTGGGGGTGTTGTCGCCTCCCAGCGAGTGCAGGAAGGTCTCGAGGCTGAAGGCAGGCGGGCTGGAGGTGGCCAAATACCTTATCCCCGGACAAGATCGCTGCCTCAGATAGCTCACGTAGTCGAGGCAACTCAACCGTTTCGACAGCGCGAGCGGCGCGCATGGCGGCTTGCGCTCCAGCCGGCCCCGCACATATACCCGCGGGACGCAGCGGGCGGAAGGTTTTCGTGAGTACCATGGCAGACGGGGCGGCCGACCTGCTGGCCGCATGGAAGCGCCGTCAACTGGCGATCTACCTTGCCTGGAGCGAGACGGTGGCGCGCTACCGGCGCAGCACCCTGGGGCCGCTCTGGCTGGTGCTCGGCACGGCGGTGGGCGTCACCGGCATGGGCTTCGTCTGGTCCATCCTGCTCAACCAGGACATGCCGTCCTTCATTCCCTCGATCACCGTCGGGCTGGTGGTCTGGCAGTTCATCTCGGGCGTGGTGACCGACTCCGCGGGGATGTTCGTCAGGAACTCGACGATGCTGGTGAATATCCGGATGCCGGTGTTCCTGATCACCTTCCAGGCGTTCGGGCGCCACCTGATCAACCTCGCGCACAACCTCGTGGTGGTGCTTGCGGTGTTCCTGATCTTTCCGCAGTACAATTCGTGGACGGCGCTCGCCGCCCTGCCGGGGCTCCTCATCGTGTCGATCAACCTGATCGCGGTCATGCAACTGGTGGGCATCGTCGGGGCGCGGTATCGCGACCTCGAGCCGCTGATCGCCTCGTTCTTCCCGATCCTGTTCTTCCTGTCGCCGGTGATCTACCGGCCGGGGCAACTGGGCGGGGCCGAGGTGGTGATGGCCTTCAACCCAATCACCCACTACATTCGGGTGATCCGTGACCCGATGCTGGGCGAGATTCCGAGTTTCGAGAGTTACCTGATCGTGCTGGCATTGACCGGCGTGTCGGTGTTGCTGTCGATCTGGCTGACCGGCAGCCGCGCCTATCGCCTCCCCTACTGGATGTAAGCAGCATGGCCCGGATGCAGCTCGAAGGCGTGGCCGTCGCCTACCCGATCTACAACGCGGCGAGCAAATCGCTGCGCAAGCAGATCGTCTCCATCTCGACGGGCGGGCGGGTGTCGGCGGCCAAGGGGCACGTGGCGACCGTGCAGGCGCTGGACGACATAACCCTCGACCTCAGGGACGGCGACCGGATCGGGCTCGTGGGCCACAACGGCTCGGGCAAGACCACGCTGCTGCGGACCATGGCCGGCATCTTCAGGCCGACGCGGGGCAGCGTGCGGGTCGAGGGACGGGTGTCGACGGTGTTCGGGCTCGGGGCCGGCATGGACCCCGAACTCACCGGCTACGAGAACATCACCCGGATGACGATGCTGCTGGGCGCAACGCTGCAGCAGGCCGAGGCGACCGTGCCGGGGATCGAGGAGTTCACCGAACTCGGCCAGTTCCTCGCCATGCCGGTGAGGACCTATTCGGCCGGCATGACGACCCGGCTGCTGTTCGCCGTGGCGACGGCGGTGCATCCGGAAATCCTGCTGGTCGACGAGGTGCTGGGGGCCGGCGACGCGGCGTTCCAGGAGAAAGCGCGGCAGCGGATGGCGGAGTTCGTGGCGAAGGCCAGCATCTTCGTGCTCGCCTCCCATGCCCCCGACCTGATGGCGCAGTTCTGCACCCGGCTGCTCACGCTCGAACACGGCAGGATCGTGAAGGACGAGACGATCGCGCCGAGCCCGCCGCAGGTGGCGGAGCAGGTCAAAGCGCAAACGGCTTGAAGTGCTTCGACAGCTTGAGGGTCTGCGCCTGGTAGTTCGAGCCGAGGCCGGCGCCGTACAGCCGGTCGGGGGCCTCGCTCAGGCGCTCGTAGATCAGCCGGCCGATGGTCTGGCCGTGGCCCAAGAGGAACGGCACCTCGCGGCTGCGCACCTCGAGCACGGCCCGGCTGCCTGCCCCACCGGCCTCGGAGTGGCCGAAGCCCGGATCGAAGAAGCCGGCATAGTGGACGCGGAACTCGCCGACCAGCGGATCGAACGGCACCATCTCGGCGGCATAGGCGGGCGGCACGTGGACGCTCTCGCGCGAGACGAGGATGTAGAACTCGTCGGGATCGAGGATGAACTCGTCGGTGCCGCGGTTGATCAGCGGCTCCCAGTAGTCGAGGACGTCGAGGGTGTCCTTCAGGTCCATGTCGATGACGGGCGTGTGGCGCTTCGAGCGGAAGCCGATGAGGCCGCCGCGACCCTCGCCCTTCAGGTCGATCGAGAGCAGCACGCCGTCGCCGACTTCGGCATTGGCGTCGAAGACGAGGGTTTCGACGTTGTGCAGCGTGCGGTGCTCGTGCGCATCGAGGCGGCTGTCGCCGACGCGGAAACGCATCTGGGAAAGCCGGGTGCCGGTGCGGATACGGACCGGGAAGGTGCGCGGGCTGATCTCTAGGTAGAGCGGCCCCTTGTAGCCGTGCGGCAGCGTGTCGAAGCCGCGGGCGCGGTCGCCGATGACGCGGGTAAAGACATCGAGCCGGCCGGTCGAGCTC
>JBQCFF010000160.1:0-2820 GCA_051959485.1 Devosia sp.
CGCTTCAGCTCGGCGATGAAGAAGCCGAGGATGTCGGAGAAGGCGAGCGCCTCGCGCTTCACCCTGGTGGTGTCGGCGAACAGCGCCGTCCCCAGCACGCTCTTGATCGAGCGCATCAGCCGCCCGTCGGCGCCGGTCACGTATTCGTTAACGGCGCGCCGTCCGAAGAAGGTCGCATCCGCCTCGAACGAGAAGAAGATCGCCGAGGGAATCGTCGGCCGGCCGTCCTCGAGCGGCAGCAGCTGCGCCGGCGCGTTGCCGCCCTTGACCGCGAAGGTGGAGTTGGAGGTGCCGAAATCCATGCCGCAATGCCGTTGCGTCATCCGCCTGCTCCGAAGCTCTCTGGTGCCGAAATAAAAAGCCGCCCCGAAAGGCGGCTTGTTTTACTGGCGACTACCCGCGCCGGGGGATTGGTGGAGCCAAACGGAATCGAACCGTCGACCTCTTGAATGCCATTCAAGCGCTCTCCCAACTGAGCTATGGCCCCATCAACGATCACGTGGATCTGTATCCGGATGCCCGGCGAGCCGGGCTTTGGGATTTGCGCGGCGGCGGGTTCCGTCGCAGCGCGGGAGCTATCTAGCGAGGTGACCGGCGGCTGGCAAGCGCCTTTTTTGAAAGCTTTGTGAAGCCGCCGGTTTCAGCAGGAAAACCGGCGCTCAACGCTCGTCGCTGCCACCGCCGACGTCGAAGTCGAGATCCTCGTCCTCGTCCTCGTCTTCCTCTAGGAAGACGTCGGAATCGTCGTCGCCGATATCCTCGACGTCTTCGACGTCCTCGACATCGGGGATGTCCTCGCCCTCGTCACCGCCGGCTTCCTCGGCATCGGCGTCCTCGAGCGAGATGACTTCGGGCGCACCGGGCTCGGCCGCCTCGTCCTCGACCTCGACTTCCTCTTCGTCCTCGGGCTCCTGGCGCTCCGCCACCTTGGCGCGAACCGCGGCGACGGCATTCTGCTCGAAGAAGGAGCGCGGGTAGGATTTGCCAGTGTAGGGCGAGACGATCGGGTCCTTGTTCAGGTCGTAGAACTTCTTGCCGGTATCGGGGTCTTCCCGCTTCGTACCGCGTTCGTCCTTGGCCAATTGCTTGCCTCTTCAATGTACGGGGGTGGGTCCCCGCAGGGAGTGGTCCGGTTAGGGCGAAAGACTGTGGCTGTCAAACTCAAAATCGGGCGGCGGCCGGGGCCCGGGCGGGCCGGGCCTGCCGCTACGGACTGGCACCCGCCGGGCGGCCCTGCTACGAGACGCCGGTTCAGGTTGGCGGCGGCGAAAGGGCGGCAATGATCATCGCGGTGGATGGACCGGCAGCCTCGGGCAAAGGCACCCTCGCCGCAGGCCTCGCGCGTCACTACCGCCTGCCGCATCTCGACACCGGCTTGCTGTATCGGGCCGTGGGGCTGGCAGTCGCCGGAGACGACGGCAAGCCGGGCTTCGAGGCGGCCGCGATCGCGGCGGCCCGCGCCATCGATACCGGCGCCCTCGACCCCGAGCGGCTCTCGTCCGGCGAGGCCGGGCAGCTGGCGAGCAAGGTGGCGGTGATCGGCGAGGTGCGCGCCGCGCTCTTCGATTTCCAGCGCGCCTTCGCCACCCAGGCCGCCGGCGCCGTGCTCGACGGCCGCGATATCGGCACCCGCATCGCCCCCGACGCCGACGTGAAGCTGTTCATCCAGGCCGACAGCAAGGCGCGCATGGAACGGCGGGCCCGGCAGTTCGAAAAAAAGGGCCTGCCGGTTGATCGCTACGCGCTCTACCACCAGATAGAAGAACGGGACGCCCGTGACATGGCGAACCCGAATGGCGGCTTCTATCCGGCGCCGGATGCCCACTTGCTGGACACCACGCTTCTGGATATAGAGGCCGCACTCCGCGCAGCCGTCGCCATTGTCGACGGAGTGATGGCCGAAAAGAGCAGGTCCGAACGGGCCTGAATCCAACTCTTCGTCCCGCTCCCGAGTCAAAGCAGCAAGAGCCGGCACCGGAACTCAATCGAATACAGTCTTGGCCCGCGCGCCAGCGCACCGGATCGTCGTTTCACAGACGATGGCAGACGGGCCCGCAACACCAGCCACCGGTGGCAAGATGGAGATAAGCTTGGCAGTTCAAACTGTAACCAAGGACGATTTCGAGTCCATGCTGATGGACTCGTTCCTCGACAACGAGCCGCTGGAAGGCACCGTAGTCAAGGGCAAGGTGGTGGCGATCGAGAAGGATCTCGCCATCATCGACGTCGGTCTCAAGACCGAGGGGCGCATCGCGCTCAAGGAATTCGGCGCTGCCGGCCGTGACGGCACCATCCAGGTGGGCTCGGAAGTCGAGGTCTATGTCGACCGCGTCGAGAACGCCGTCGGCGAGGCCGTGCTGTCGCGCGAGAAGGCCCGCCGCGAGGAGAGCTGGGTCAAGCTCGAAGAGAAGTACAACGCCAACGAGCGCGTCGAAGGCATCATCTTCAACCAGGTCAAGGGTGGCTTCACCGTCGACCTCGAGGGTGCCGTGGCCTTCCTGCCGCGTTCGCAGGTCGACATCCGTCCGATCCGCGACATCGGCCCGCTGATGAACGTGCCGCAGCCGTTCCAGATCCTGAAGATGGACAAGCGCCGCGGCAACATCGTCGTGTCGCGCCGCGCGATCCTCGAAGAGAGCCGCGCCGAGCAGCGTTCCGAGATCGTCCAGCAGCTCGAGTAAGGCCAGGTCGTCGACGGCGTGGTCAAGAACATCACCGACTACGGTGCGTTCGTCGACCTCGGCGGCATTGACGGCCTGCTGCACGTCACCGACATCGCCTGGCGCCGGGTCAACCACCCGTCCGAAGTGCTGTCGATCG
>JBQCFF010000161.1:0-2328 GCA_051959485.1 Devosia sp.
TGCCGGGGCTCGGCCGGCTGACGCTCGATGCAATCAGCCAGCGCGACTATGCGCTGGTCGAGGGCGCGGTGCTGTTCGTCGCCTTCAACTTCCTCGTGGTGAACTTGCTGGTCGATCTCGCCTATGTGACGCTCGATCCGCGTAGCCGGCGGGGGGGACGCGGATGCGGCGCAGCAAGGCCATCGCGGCGCATCCCAGCGGCCGCATCGGCGCGGCGATCATCCTCGTCTATCTGGTTGCGGCGGTGCTGGGCGCGCTGGGTCTCACCCCGCACGATCCGCTGCAGCAGTTCCGCATCGACCGGCTCAAGCCGCCGAGCGGCAATTTCTGGATGGGCACCGACCTGCTCGGCCGCGATACCACGAGCCGGCTGATGGTCGGTATCGGGCAATCGTTCATCGTCGCCTTCGCGTCGGTCGCCATCGCAACGCTTGCCGGAACGATCATCGGGCTCTTCGCCGCGTGGTGGGGCGGCTTCGCCGATGGCCTGCTGATGCGGATCATGGACGTGCTGCTGTCGTTCCCGGCCATTCTGCTGGCGCTGCTGATCATCGCCATCGCGGGGCCGGGGACGTTCACCTCGATTGCGGCCATCGCGACGGTTTACACGCCGATCTTCGCGCGGGTGGTAAGAGGACCGGCGCTGTCGCTGAAGCGACGCGATTTCGTCGATGCGGCACGCACCTTCGGCAGTTCCGAGGGCTTTATCCTCACCCGGCACCTGCTGCTGAATCTCGTGGCGCCGCTGACGGTGCAGATCTCGCTGGCGCTCGCCTGGGCGCTGCTCACCGAGGCGGGCCTGAGCTTCCTCGGCCTCGGCACGCAGCCGCCATCCCCCTCGCTGGGCCTGATGATGAGCGATGCGCGCAACCTAATGCAGCAGGCGCCGTGGCTGCTGTTCTTCCCGGGTATTGCGGTGATGCTCGGTATCTTGGGCTTCAACCTGTTCGGCGATGCGCTGCGCGACATCCTCGACCCGCGCACGCAGCGGAGGGGCTCATGACTGCGCTCCTCAGCGTTCGCGACCTGCGGGTCGGCTTCGGTAAACGGCCGGAGGCGAACGAGGTGGTGAAGGGCGTAAGCTTCGATCTCGCCGCCGGTGAGACGCTCGCCATCGTCGGCGAGAGCGGCTCTGGCAAGTCGGTGACGGCGCTATCGGTGAACCGCCTCGTCGATTTCGGCGGCGGACGCATTACGGGCGGGACGATCCAACTCACCCGCGCCGATGGCAGCACGCTCGATCTCACCCGAGCGGACGAGAAGACGCTCACCGGCATCCGCGGCCGGGAGATCGGGATGATCTTCCAGGAGCCGATGACCTCGCTCAATCCGGTGCACACGGTCGGCGCGCAGATCGAGGAGGCGTTCCGCCTTAGCCGTGGGCTTACAGGACGGGCCGCCACGCAGGCGGCCAAGGAAGCGCTCGAGCGCGTCCGCATCCCCGATGCCTCGCAGCGGCTCGGCTACTATCCGCACCAGCTCTCGGGCGGCATGCGGCAGCGCGTGATGATCGCCATGGTGATCGCCGCCAACCCGCGCCTCCTCATCGCCGACGAGCCGACCACCGCCCTGGATGTCACCGTGCAGGCGCAGATCATGGCGCTGCTCGCCGAACTCCGCGCCGAAACGCAGATGTCGATGATCTTCATCACCCACGATATCGGCCTCGTCGCCGGCATCGCCGACAAGGTGATGGTGATGCAGAACGGCGTCGCCGTGGAGCAGGGGGCACTGGACGCGGTCATCGACCATCCGCAGCACGACTACACCAGACACCTGCTGAGTGCGGTCCCGCATTTCACCAGCGGCGCGGCGGTGCGTGGCGATGGGGGGCGGGCCGAGTCGAAGCCGCCCATCGTGAAGGTCGAGGATCTGGTGATCCGGTTCCCGGCGGCGCGCGGGCTGTTCGCCCGATCGTCCGGTGCGGTGCATGCGGTGGACGGCGTCGATTTCGACCTGCGGCCCGGCGAGACGCTCGCCATCGTCGGCGAAAGCGGCTCGGGCAAATCCACCACCGCCCGTGCCATCCTCGGCCTCACCCCGGCAACACGTGGACGTATCTCCGTCATGGGACAGGGGCACCGCCCGGTGCAGATGGTGTTCCAGGACCCGTTTGCCTCGCTCAACCCGCGCCTCGATGTCGAGAGCCTGCTCGCCGAGCCGGCGATCGCCGCCGGCCAGCGTGTGGATACGGCGCTGCGCGAGCGGATGGTGTCGCTGCTGAAGCGCGTCGGGCTGCCCGAGGATGCGCTGGGTCGCTACCCTCATCAGTTCTCCGGCGGTCAGCGGCAGCGGCTCTGCATCGCGCGGGCGCTGATGCTCAATCCC
>JBQCFF010000162.1:0-11713 GCA_051959485.1 Devosia sp.
CAGAAGGTGAAGGTGCTCAACACCTGGAACAACTGGGTCAAGATCAAGGCCAATGGCGACATCGGCTGGGTGAAGGAGCACAAGCTCGACTGGGCGCCCTTCCCTGTGGTCGATCCCTACTACGGTGGCGGCTATGGCAGCGGCTCGTTCTGCGCCGGCGGCAACAACGCCTCGTTCTGCCTGTCGGTCGGCTACTGATCCGACCGGACTGACATTACCCGACGTTCCGCGCATCCCGGGAGAAGCCACTCCCCGGGATGCGCGTTCATTGCAGGTTCAGCCGCCTCGGCGCAGCCTTTTTTGCGGTGGAGGTGCTTGTTCGTCATTCCCCGGAAGGAGCCTCTCTCATGCGCTTGACCAAGATCCCCGTTCTCGCTGCCGCCGCTGCGGCCATCATGCTGGCCGGTACTGCTGCGGCGTCGGCGGCCCCCGCTTACGCTTCGGCGACCGTGAACGTGCGTGCCGGCGCCGGCAGCGGTTATCCGGTGGTGGATGTGCTGCGCACCGGTCAGCGCGTCGACGTGCAGTACTGCCGCGGCGCCTGGTGCGCGATCGAGCAAAGCGGCCCCGACGGCTGGGTCAACGCCAACTACCTGGATTCCGGCCGCGACTACGACAGCTATGACCGGTCCGATCGCTACGACCGGTATGACGACGGCCCGGACTTCTACATCGTCAACCCGCGGCCGCGCATCCAGTCCTGGCCGTATTTCCGCAACCGCGCCTGCGTCGGCGGCACGAACGCCTCGTTCTGCATCAGCGACTGAGTGAGCTTGCCGGGCGTTCCGGCCGCCCCTATCTCTGTTCGTCCAACAGCGCCCGGCCCGTCACATGCAGAAACCCTACATCAAGCTCGCCGCCACCCTCGCCTCGCTTGGCACAGGCATGTTCCTGCTCGAGCGCTACGGGCTCAACGAGCTGCGGGGCATGAACGGCGGCGAGGGCATGCGCCTCGACCCGAACCTGCTGGGCCTCCTGGTCATTGCCCCGTTCGTGCTGGTCATTGCCGCGGCCATCGTCTTCATGGTCGGCAAGATGCGGCGGCTCTAGGGCTATTCGACCCGCAGCCGCTCCACGTCGATGCCGCGGGCCAGCAGCGGCTCGCGCATGCGACGGCCGAGGAACTCGTTGACCCCGTAGAGCACGATCGCGCCGATGAGGATCGCGATGCCGAAGCCGCGCGTCCCGTCCTGCGTCGCCACCATGATGGCCGAGAAGAACGCGACCATCGCGCCGCCGAGGATCAGGTACCACTTGCGCTCGGCCTGGATGCGCAGGTTACGCGCGCTCGACAGCAGCACGTCGCGCAGTTCGGTGTCCGACATCGCGGCCAGCTCCGGGTTGCCACCCTCGCGCCGGATCGTCTGCATGTAGGCTTCGACCCGCCGTTCCAGCACCTGCTCGCGCTCAGCCTCACGCCGGCCCTTGAACAGGTAGCTCACACCCAGCCCAAGCAGTGCAAGCACCAGCACGATCTCGATCACGATAGCCATCGGCAACTCCTCGGCGGGCGGGCAGCAACAATGCCCTGCCACGCAGATGCCCACGGAGGGGCGCCGCTTCAAGAGCTAGTGCGCAGTCCCCTCTTCGGCATCCACCGGCTGGGTGTTCCGGCCGCGCTTCGCCAGCCGCCGCTCGCGCGCCATCACCACCAGCCCGGCGCCGACGATCACCGCACCGCCGATGAGCGACACCGGGTCGATCAGGTGCGCAAAGACGGTGTAGCTGAGCACGATACCCCACGGCAGCGACATGTAGTTGAACGGCTGCAGCGCGCTGGCCGGAGCCCGCGACAGCGCCACCATCATCAAGCCGTGCGCCGTCACCGAGGTGATCGTCACAGCAAGGATCAGCAGCAGCGACTGCATGTCGAGCGGCTTCCAGAAGAAGAAACCCACGGCGCTGGTCAGCACCAGCCCGCCAACGCCGACATAGACCATGCTGGTCGCGGTGGAATCCGAACTCGAGACCTTGCGGGTCAGGGCCAGATACACTGCGTAGCAGGCCGCCGAAGCGACCGCGTAGCCGACGCCGATATCGATCGGCAGCCCGCCCGGCCGCACGATGATCAGCGCGCCGCAGAAGCCCACCAATACCGCGGCGAAGCGAAACAACCCGACCTTCTCGCCGAGGATCGGGATCGCCACCAGCGTCGTCAGCAGGGGGTAGACCAGCGTGATCGCCTGCAGTTCCGCCAGTGGCACCGTCATCAACGCGCCGGCAAAGAACCAGATGTCCACCACCAGCAGCACGGCCCGCAGGGTCTGCAGCCACGGGTGCTTCGACCGGAACGCCTGCTTCAGCGGCCCCTGTCGCCAGACGAGCACGACAGAGAAGGCAGCGAAGGCCCAGAACCGCATCATGGCGATCTGGAACGGCGAATAGTCCTGCACCAGGAGCTTCGAGATGGCGTCCTGGATGCCGAAGATGACGATGGCAAGAAGGGTGAGCCCAATCCCAAGCGCGACGTCGTCGGCCCGGCGGCGCTCGAGAGCGGGTGCGGTCACGGAAGAACTCATATGGGACTTGCCCCGGGCCGAAACGGCCCGGGGCGGGAATGCTGGTCTGTCAGGCGTTGCGTGCGGTCATGTTCTTGATCGCCCCGGCGATGGCCGTGAGGATCGCACCGCCGATGATGCCGACCACTCCTTGGCCCGCAAGCACGCCGATGTCCAGCCCGCCGGCTGTTGCCCCGGCGGCAGCCATGCCGCCGACGAGACCACTGAGACCGGGGATCAATCCCACGACCCAGGTACAGAGCCATCCACCGATGGCGCCCGCTATTGTATTGCCCACCGGGCCGAGGCTCAGTCGCTTGACGATGGCTGCAAGGGCATTGCCGCCAATGCCGCCGCCAATCAGCTGCACGATTATAGAAACCACTGCTTCCATTCGACCTTCCCCCTCTTCGCCAAACGCGGGAAGCCGAGGGACTCCCCACTGGCAACAGCGAGCCTACGCCTGTGGGGGCGAGTCGCCCAGTAATTGTGCAGCGGGCGAAGCGCGGACGCTGGCGGTAGCCTTGGGATCAAGTTATCCCCGCACACAGGAGCCGGTGTAAGTTGTCGCTGAACTTGACCGCAGCGAGAAATTCTCACCCGTCCTGCTACTTTTCGTCAGAATTGAAGCCACCCCACCGAGAGCCTATCTTTCCAGTCGACTCATGACATCGCACCCCGACAAAATCGCCCTCGTCACCGGCGCCGCGGACCGCATCGGCGCCGCCATCGCCCGCCGCCTCGCCGGCGAGGGCTTTGCCGTGGTCATCCATTATCGCAGCCGGGCCGACGAGGCAGAGAGGCTCGCCGGCGAGTTGCGCGCGCAGGGTAGCGAGGCCGCCACAATCCAGTCGGACCTGGCCGATCGGGCACAACGTGCCGGCACCATTGCGAAGGCGGCAACGCCTTTCGGCCCGCTTACGCTGCTGGTCAACAACGCTTCGAGCTTCGAGCGGGACTCGGCGCGCGATCTCGATGAGGCGATCTGGGACGCGCATTTCGCCGTTCACGCCGAGGCACCGGCCTTCCTGGCGCGTGACTTCGCCGCGCAGCTGCCGCCCGAAACCCAGGGCAACATCATCAACATCATCGACGAGCGGGTTCTCGACCTTTCGCCTGCCCACTTCAGCTATACCCTGAGCAAGTCCGTGCTCTGGACGATGACCCGCACCCACGCGCAATCCCTCGCCCCGAACATCAGAGTGAACGCTATCGCCCCCGGCCCCGCCATGGCCCCCCCGGGGGTTACCGCCGAGGCACACGCGAAGCGCAACGCCGAACTGCCGCTCGGCGGCGCCGCCGATGCGGACGGCATCGCAGACGGGGTGATGGCGATACTCAACCTGCCGACCCTGACCGGGCAGATGCTGGCTCTCGATGGCGGTGAGCATCTCGAATGGCCTTCGCGCCGCGGCCCTACTCCGAGGCGCAGATGACCGATATCACCGGCGCGCCCGCGCCCCGGATCTCGGGCGCCGACGTCATCCGCACCTTCGTCAGGACGCTCCCCACCTCACCCGGCGTGTACCGGATGTTCGACGAGGCCGGGGAAGTCATCTACGTCGGCAAGGCGCGCAACCTGAAGGCGCGCGTCACCAACTACACGCGCCCCGAAGGCCTCGACATCCGCATCCGCCGGATGATCGAAGCGACGCGAAACATGGAGTTCGTGCGCACCGAGACGGAGGCCGAAGCGCTCCTGCTCGAAGCGAACCTCATCAAGCGCCTGAAGCCGCGCTACAACGTGCTGCTGCGCGACGACAAGAGCTTCCCCTATATCCTGATCGCCACCGAGCATGAGGCGGCCGAGCTCCGCAAGCACCGCGGCAGCCGTACGAAAAAGGGCCACTATTTCGGCCCGTTCGCCTCGGCCCTGGCGGTGAAGCGCACGATCACCGCGCTGCAGCGCGCCTTCCTGCTGCGCACCTGTTCGGACAGCTTCTCCAAGGGGCGCACCCGCCCCTGCATGCTGTACCAGATCAAGCGCTGCTCGGCTCCCTGTACGGGCGAGATCTCCATTCCGGACTACAACGGGCTGGTTGAGGAAGCCCGGCAATTCCTGTCCGGCAAGTCCAAGGTGGTGCAGGAACACCTCGCCTTAGACATGAACAAAGCGGCCGAAGGGCTTGATTTCGAGCGCGCCGCGCTGCTCCGCGACCGCCTTTCAGCGCTGGCCCTGGTGCAGTCTCAGGGCGACGTTGCCGCGAAGACAGTGGAGGAAGCCGACGTCTTCGCCATTGCCCAGGAGGCCGGGCAGTTCTGCGTGCAGGTCTTCTTCTTCCGCGCCTACCAGAACTGGGGCAACCACGCCTTCCGCCCGCGCGCCGACGCCAGCCTCAGCGAGGCCGAGGTGCTGGAAGCGTTTGTCGCACAGTTCTACGAGGACCGGACGCCGCCGACACAAGTCCTGCTGTCACATGAGCTCAGCGAGCCGGAAGTCCTGGTCGAGGCGCTGTCGGCGCGCGCCGGACGCAAGGTGGCGGTGCAGGTGCCGCAGCGCGGCGAGAAGAAGGATCTGGTCCAGCACGCCCGCAACAATGCGCGGGAAGCCCTGGGCAGGCAGCTTGCCGAGGGTGCGACGCAGAAGGTGCTGCTCGAGGGCGTTGCCAACCAGTTTGGCCTGGACGAGCCGCCGCGCCGGATCGAGGTCTATGACAACTCGCATATCTCGGGCACCAACGCCGTCGGCGCCATGATCGTCGCCGGCGAGGAAGGGCTGAGCAAGAAGCACTATCGGACCTTCAACATCCGCTCGACCGACATCACGCCCGGCGACGATTTCGGGATGATGCGCGAGGTGCTGACCCGTCGCTTCACCCGCCTTGCCAACGAGAGCGCTCCGGAGGTGGAAACCGACGAGGGCACCATGCCGGACTGGCCCGACGTGGTGTTCATCGACGGCGGTGCCGGACAGCTGAACGCGGTGCGCGAAGTCATCGCCGGGCTCGACCTGCCCCGGGAGGTGATCTTCATCGGCATCGCCAAGGGCGAGGAGCGCGATGCGGGGCGCGAGAAGTTTTTCATGGAGGGCAAGGAGCCGTTCATGCTGCCACACCGCGACCCGGTGCTCTACTACGTCCAGCGCCTGCGCGACGAAGCGCACCGCTTCGCCATCGGCACCCACCGCGCCCGGCGCAAGAAGGACATCGTCAAGAACCCGCTCGACGAGATCGAGGGCATCGGGCCCACGCGCAAGCGCGCCCTGCTGCAGCGCTTCGGCTCGGCGAAGGCCGTGAGCCGCGCTGCCCTCGCCGACCTGGCGGCGGTACCGGGGGTGTCGAGTGCGCTCGCGCAGCAGATCTACGACCACTTCAACGGAGGGTGAAAAAGCAAAGGCGCCCATGGGGGCGCCTTGTTCTCAGTCCGCGGTGCGGTTGCTGCTTAGTTGGCAGCAGTCTTGGCAACGGCCCGGATGTCGTCGCGGGTGATGCCGAGGTCGCGCAGCTGCACGTTGGTGAGCTGGTTCAGCTCGCGGACGGTGCGCTGGTAGGCGGCATACTGGGCGATCTTCTGGCGGAGCGTGGTCATTTCTGTTTCCCCTTCGTTTTGGATGCCGCTGATGTATGCTTCTTAACTCGACCTGAGCAGTAGCATATATCGCACCGGAGGCATGCGCCCGGTGCAAGCCGGATTAACTGCCATTAAGTATACGCCTTCGAGAGTCGGGAGGGATTGGAGCGTGGTCCGGGAAGGTCGCCGACCGGCCGAGGTTGCCCAACACCATCCATTTGTGATTGTTCGATTGCTCTGTCATCGTTGCGCCCGTGGGCAAGTGCCTCCGGACGCGCTATCGCTTGGCAGGCCTTCGAAATCGCCGACGGGCACATAATTAGGACACTACACATGGCAACGAGGGAAAGCGCATACCTGCTGCGCGAGCTGACCCGCGATCTGCTGCTGGTCGGCCGGCTGTGGCGCAAGATGGCGCGCGAAGTTGCGGCGCGGCACGGCGTATCCGAGGCCGCCTCGGCGCCCCTGGTCTGGATCGAGCGGCTGGGCGAGAACGTCCGCCAGAACGCCCTGGCCGATGCGATCGGCATCGAGGGCGCCTCGCTGGTTCGCCTGATCGACGAGCTCCAATCCTCCGGCCTCGTCACCCGAGAGCCGGACCCTTCGGATCGGCGTGCCAACGTCGTGTCGCTTACGCCGCGCGGGCGCGAGGTGGTGACGGAGGTCAACCAGGACATCCAGGATCTCCGGAAGCAGGTGTTTGCCGGCGTCGCGCCAGACGACATCGAGGCAACGGGCCGAGTCTTCGCCGCCATCAAGGAAGCGGCCGGCAGGGATGGCGATCAAACCTCGTGACAAGCTGAACAAGCTCGGATACACAATCCGCCCATGAACCTCCGCGCCACCTTCTTCTATTGGTACTTTAGCAACGGAAGCCGCTGGCAGCCGGAGGGGCGCGTTTGATCTAAATACCGACAAACGGAAGTTACCCGAAAAGCCGCCAGCTCCTGGCGGCTTTTTCGTCGCCGGGATCCCAAACGAGGAGACCGACGACAAATGCTCAAATCCACAGACGACCTGCGTATCCGCGAACTTCGCGAACTCCGAACTCCCGAGGAGGTCATCCGCGAGTTCCCGCGCACCGATGCGGCGACGAAGACCGTGATCGGTGCCCGTCACGCGCTGCACAACATCATCCACGGCAAGGACGACAGGCTCGCTGTCGTGGTCGGCCCCTGCTCCATCCACGATCCCAAGGCGGCGCTCGAGTACGCCCGGCGCCTGGCCGGATTGCGGCAGCGCCTCTCGGGCACGCTCGAGATCGTCATGCGCGTCTACTTCGAGAAGCCTCGGACCACGGTGGGGTGGAAGGGGCTGATCAACGACCCCAATCTCGACGGCAGCTTCGACATCGACAACGGCCTGCGCCTCGCGCGCTCCCTGCTGCTCGAGGTGAACAATCTCGGCCTGCCGGCCGGGTGCGAGTTCCTCGACATGACGACGCCGCAGTACTTCGCCGACCTCGTCGCCTGGGGCGCCATCGGCGCGCGTACCACCGAGAGCCAGGTGCACCGCGAACTCGCCTCGGGGCTGAGCTGCCCGGTGGGTTTCAAGAACGGCACTGACGGCAACCTCCGCATCGCGCTCGATGCCGTGAAGTCGGCAAGCAACCCGCACCACTTCCTCGCCGTCACCAAAACCGGTCGTTCCGCCATCGCGGCAACCACCGGCAACGACGACTGCCACATCATCCTGCGCGGTGGTTCGAAGGGGACCAACTATGATGCCGCCAGTGTCGATGCGGCCTGCAAGGAAGCCGAGAAAGCCGGCGAGCGGCAGGTGGTGATGATCGACGCCAGCCACGCGAACTCGTCGAAGAAGCCGGAAAACCAGCCGCTGGTGCTCGCCGACGTCGCGCGGCAGGTCGCTGCCGGCGATCGCAGGATCATCGGCGTGATGGCCGAATCCAACCTGGTCGCGGGCCGCCAGGACCTCATGCCGGGGAAGGAGCTGGTCTATGGACAGTCCATCACCGATGGCTGCATCGACTGGGACAGCACCGTGACGGCACTGGAGGAGCTTGCCGAAGCCGTCGAAACCCGCCGCCACGTTACCTCCCAACTGGTAGCCTGAAGCACCAAAGCCCTCCCCGGTTTCGGAGAGGGCTTCAGCATACTCGCGCTGCAAGGCGCGGGGATAACTCAGTCGAAGCGGTTCGCCGCGGGCGGATCGCTGGCCGGGAACGACTCGTCCGCGGCCTCGTCCTCCGGCGTCCACTCGCGCTTGGGCTTGTCGCGCATGTTCTCGGGGCCGGCCGGGCGAATCTGGTGCTCCGCCTCGGCCGGGCCGGGCTTCTGCTTGTCCTTGAACGCCGGTGCTGTCGGCTTCTCGTTCGGCTTCTGCAATCCAGTCTGGGTCATGGTGGAGCCTCCATCGTGTGAGAGGTAGCAACCACCCGGCCCCGTGCCGGGTTCCGCTTGACCCGTGCGAGCCGATAGAGTGTTGTCCTTCCCATGCAAGTTCCCGCCCAGCTCCTGACGCTTCCCAACCAGCTGACCATCGGCCGCATCCTAGCGGTGCCGCTGATCTGCCTGCTGGTGGCCTGGGGAAGCGGTCCCGGTTGGGAATGGCTGCGCTGGATCGCGCTGTTGCTGTACATCGCCGCGGCGATAACCGACTGGCTCGACGGCTTCCTGGCGCGTCGCATGAAGCTGAACTCGGCGCTGGGCAAGATGCTCGATCCGATTGCCGACAAGCTGCTGGTGGGCGCCCTGCTGATCACCATGGCCTGGACCCATGACCTCAATGGCTGGGACCTGATTCCGGCGATCGCCATCATGCTGCGCGAGATCTTCATCCCGGGCCTGCGCGAATATCTGGGAGGCCGCTCCATCGACGTGCCGGTCACCCTGCTCGCCAAATGGAAGACCACGACGCAACTGGTTGCGCTCGGCCTGATCATCGCGGCGCCGATGCTGCTCGGCCTCGCGTTCATCAGCCACGTCGTGCTCTGGATCGCCGGCATTCTCACGGTATGGACCGGCTGGGAGTACCTGCGCTCCACCTGGCCGCACCTGGCGGGACCCGAGATATGAAGATCAAGTACTTCGCCTGGCTGCGCGAACGTCTCAACCGCGGTGAGGAGGAGGTGTCGCCTCCCCCAGAAGTGGTCACCGTGGGCGACCTCATCCAGTGGCTGAGAAGCCGGGACGAAGCCGCCGATCTCGCGATGCAGAAGCCCAGCCTGATCAAGGCGGCGCTCGATACCAAGATCGTGCCGCATACCGCGCCGATCGCGGACGCCAAGGTGATTGCGCTGTTCCCGCCGATGACTGGCGGCTGAGATGGCCGTTCGCCTGCAGACGGCGCGCTTCGACCCCGGGGTCGAGACCAACGCCTTCCTCGAAGCCAATGCCGGCGCCGGAGCGGCGGTGACCTTCACCGGGCTGGTGCGCTCGCAGCCCGGCGATCCGGTGTCGGCGCTGACGCTCGAGGTGTACCCCGAGTTGGCGGAAGCGCAGATCGGCAAGGCCATTGCCGATGCGGTCACCCGGTTCGGGCTCATCAAGGCGGCGGTGATCCATCGCTACGGCCGGCTCCATCCCGGAGAACCCATCGTGCAGGTGATGACACTGGCGCCGCACCGGCGCGCCGCCTTCGAGGGTGCCGAGTTCCTGATGGACTACCTGAAGACCGACGCGCCTTTCTGGAAGCAGGAAGCGACACCGGACGGCGACCGTTGGGTGGAAGCAAAAGCCGAGGATGACGAAGCCCGTGACCGATGGAACCGCAGTGACTGACGCCCGCCCGCCGTTCTCGCTGGTCGGCATCGACCATGTCGTGTTCATCGTCGATGACCTGCAGCAGGCGGTGAAGTGGTACGCCGACGTGCTCGGCTGCCGACCCGGCTATTCGTATCCCGCACTGGGGATGGAGCAGGTCTGGTGCGGGGCGGCGCTGATCGTGCTGTGGGACACAACTCATCTTGGTGCGGCCTCTGCTGTGCCGCCGGTCAAGGGCGGACGGAACGTCGATCACGTCTGTATAGCGCTGAGTCCGTTCGACGAGGATAAGATGCGGGAGCACCTTGCGGCGCACGGCGTGGCGATCGAGCGCTACGCCTTCCATGGCGGGGCGCGGGGGATGGGCAACTCGTTCTACGTGCTCGACCCGTGGGGCAACAAGCTCGAGCTCAAGGGCCCGGCGGTGTATCCGGATGGGCGGGCGGTGTCGTAGGCTGGGCTGCGGCAGGGCGCAACCGGCTTGGTCGGTGCGGGGGCCGCCCCCTCCACCAGCCTGCGGCTGGTCCCCCTCCCCCGCTGCGCGGTGGAGGAGCCTCTCATCCTCGGCGTTCCAGAGTGTTCTCGAGCAGCGCCTTGAGGGCGTTGAGGAAAGTGATGGTGTCGGCGCTGAGGCCGGTGAGCGTTACGCCTTCGCCGATCCAGCGCTTCGCCGCCTCGGGGGTGCCGGCGAAGATGCCGGCGGTGATGCCTTTCGCCTTGCAGGCGGCGATTACCGAGCGGATGGCCGCGGTGACGCTCGGGTGGCCCATCTCGCCGGGGACGCCGAGGGCGTGCGAGAGGTCCATCGGGCCGATGAAGATGCCGTCGAGGTTGGGGAGCGCGGCGATCTCTTCGGCAGCCGCCAGGCCGCCCTGCCCTTCGATCATCAGCAGGATGGCGGTGTCGCGGTTGGCCTCGGCGAACCATTCGAGCCGGCCGGAATAGTCGGCGGCGCGGACGAACGGGTTGGCGCCGCGGTTGCCGTCGGGCGCAAAGCGGGCGGCCTTTACGGCGCGCTCGGCCTCCGCGAGTGAGCCGATCTGCGGAACGATGACCCCGGCGGCGCCGGCATCGAGCGCGGCGGCGATCTCGGTGGGCTCGCTGGAGCGGACCCGGACCAGCGGGTAGATGCCGCGGGCCTTCGCGGCGAGGATCAGCGGGCCCAGGGCTTCGCTGCCATGCGCGCCGTGTTCGAGATCGAGGATGACGCCCTCGAAGCCGGCGAGGCCGATGAGCTCGACCACCTCCACGGCGGGAATGATCGAGAAGGTCGCGAGCAGCGGCTTGCCGCTCTTCAGCCGCTCGCGCAATGCCGGTAGTGCCATGTTCCCCTCCGTCGAAACACGAACCCCGCCACGGCGGGCGGGGTTCGGCAACTCATACGTTCGGATGGCCTATTCGGCCGCGACCTGCCTGGGCGTGACCGCCGCGGTGTAGGCGTTGATCAGCGTGGTGCAGGCCTTGCCGGGCTTGAACCGGTACTCGCCGACCTCGCTCACGGGGGTCACTTCGGCGGCGGTGCCGGTGAGGAAGCACTCGTCGAAATTCGCGAGTTCTTCTGGCATGATATGCCGCTCGATCACCTTGTAGCCGTTCTCGCGGGCCAGCTGCACCAGCGTCTGCCGGGTGATGCCGTTGAGGAAGCAGTCGGGGGTGGGCGTGTGGATCTCGTCGCCCTTGATGAAGAACACGTTGGCGCCGGTCGCCTCGGCGACATAGCCGCGATAGTCGAGCATCAGCGCGTCGGCGTAGCCGTTGGCCATCGCCGCGTCCTTCGACAGCGTGCAGATCATGTAGAGGCCGGCGGCCTTGGCCGAGCACGGGATGGTCTCGGGGCTCGGGCGCTTCCAGCGGCTCCACTCGAGGCGGATGCCCTTGAGCTTCTCCTCGACCGAGAAATAGCTCGGCCAGACCCAGGACGCGATCGCCAGATGGACCTTGTTGTTGCGGCCGGGGACCGACAGTTCCTCGGAGCCGCGCCAG
>JBQCFF010000163.1:0-16340 GCA_051959485.1 Devosia sp.
CCGAGATGGCGCCGTAGCTCTCCCGCGAGATCATCTCCGGGATCGCGATGCCCCGCACGATGGTCATGATGCCGGTGCCGGTGCCGTACACCACGGTGGCCAGGCAGGCGACCCAGAGCCAGGTCGGTCCGAGCAGCAGGATCAGGATCGAGGCGGGAAAGCACAGCACCACGATCGAGCCCAGCCGCCGCGCCGTGATCTTCGGGGCGAACAGGCTGATCAGGAAACGACCGCCCACCTGGGCCGGGCCGATCAGCGCCATGGCGAAGACGATGCTCGCGCCGTCGAGCCCGCGCTGCTGCAGCAGCGGATAGAGGTGATAGGTCAGCGCCGAAAAGAACAGGGCGAAGCAGGCGAGTGCGGCGGCCAGCGCCCAGAAGACCGGCCGACGCAGCGCGTTCAGCAGCGGCGTCTGGGCCTTCCCCTCCGTCGGAGGCGGCGGCCGGTAGTGATCCTTGCCGGGCCGGATGACGACGACATAGAGCCCGGCGCAGATCACGATGTTGATGGCCCCCAGCACCTGCAGCGCCCCGCGCCAGCCGACGTTCGCCATCAGCACCTCGACCAGCGGGAAGAACACCGACGAGGCAAAGCCGGCCCACAGCGTCAGCGCGGTGATGCCGGCGCGGGCATGCACCGGGCCGGCGCGGCGCGCGATCACCGCGAAGGCCGGCTCGTACAGGGTGGCCGCCTGCATCGCGCCGATGCCGGCGGCAAACACGTAGAACAACAGCAGGTCGCCGACGGTGCTCCAGGCGAGCAGCAGCAGGCCGGCCACGATCGACGCGCCGGTCATCACCCAGCGGCCGGCGCCGCGGTCGATCGCCGTGCCCACCGGCACCGCTACCAGCGCCGACAGCAGCATCCCGGCCGTCGCTGCGCCGTAGATCTGCGTGTTCGACCAGCCGAGGTCCTTCTCCATCGCCGCCGCGATCTGCGGAAAGCTGTAGTAGAGCGACCCCCAGGAGCAGATCTGCGCGATCCCCAGGCCGGTGATGAACGGGCTGCTGCCCCTGAGGGGCACCGGCGGGGCAGTGGCGTCGGACATAGTGGACTCGGCGAGGCAGGCCGCGCCAAGCTACGCGAAACCATCGGGTAGCACCACGGGTGGGGCAGGGCCATCCAACGCGCACCCCTCCCTCCCCCTTGGTGGGGGAGGGTAGCGTCGCTAGGAGCGAAGCGACGTAGCAGAGCTAGGGAGAGGGGGGCAGCGCTGGTTACGAGGGCACCGCTCATGCCCCACCCCCTCTCCCTAGTTCCGCTAGGCGGCAAGCCGCCAAGCTCCACTACCCTCCCCCACCAGGGGGGAGGAGACGCGCTTGCAGGACCACCGCCCCGGCACGGCACCTTCGCATTCGAAGAGGATTCCTGCTGTCACCGCCGCTGCCACGCGGCGGCTTTGGGCCCGTCCCAACCCACACCGCTGTCACCCCGGCGCAGGCCGGGGCCCATCCTGAGCGCTCTCCACCTCCGCGCCCCTGCGGCTACCCCTCAGGCTGGATCCCGGCCTGCGCCGGGATGACAGTGTAAAGATGAGGTTCCTCAGGCACTTGGCGCGCACGAACACCCCGGCAGAGGCAAAAGTTACCATCATCCGGCCAGCCGGCTTCAAATCCGCATCAATTGCCGCTGCCCGCCCTCACCTGGTTCAAAGCGTGGATGAACGAGTTTCGGGCCTTCTCCAGGACACGGGACTTTTCTATGGCTTCGAGCGCGGCAGCATTGCGGATGATCATGAGCGATCCGATCAACGAGGCGCTGGTTCTTTACACGGGCTTCGGCAGCTCGGCGTTTCCGCGCGCCAAGACGCCGCAGCTGGTGGCGCGCTTCGGCCCGTCGCACGGCGCCGAACTCAAGGAGCGCATCGTGGGCCTGCTCGAGGAGCTGCAGCAGCCGGTCGAAGGGCTGGAGAAGCGCTCGAAGAAGAGCGTCACCGAGCGGGCCATCGAGCAACTGTCCCCCAGGCACCCCGAGCTGGATGAACTGGGCCTCAGGGCGCTGGCCTGGACCTACGCGTTCGGGCTGCGCTGAAGCCCCAACCCCTGACCGTTCATGATGAGCGAACGCTGCGTTGCGGAACTGCCGCCAGATCGCCGCCGTTGCATCCGATAGGACCGACGGACCGTCGGCGGCCCCGGGAAAACGCATTTCCTACAGGCCTGGAACCGCACGCACACGTATGTAACCGGGTGCTCTCGATGTGCCCCTGCGCCATTCGCGTGCCTACTTGCGGATCCTCCACCTGGGCACTTATTTCGCCTAGGTCACATTTTGATACTGGAGTGCAGCAAATGACCAAACCCAAGATTGGCGTCATCATCAGCTCGACGCGTCCGACCCGCTTCGGCGAGAAGCCGGCCAAGTGGATCGCGGAGCATGCCAAGGCGCGCGGCGACATCGACGTCGAGATCGTCGACCTCAAGGATTATCCGCTTCCGCTGTTCGATGCCCCAGCCTCGGACTTCTGGATGCCGACCCCGAACGAAGTGGCTGCCAAGTGGCAGGCCAAGCTCAACGAGTTCGACGGCTTCATCATCGTCACCGCCGAGTATAACCGCTCGATCACCGGCGCGCTGAAGAACGCCATCGACTGGGCCTACAAGCCGTTCATCAAGAAGGCCGTGGCGTTCGTCGCCTATGGCTCCGTGGGTGGTGCGCGTGCCGTCGAGCACCTGCGCAACATCATGGTCGAGCTGCAGGCCGTGCCGGTCCGTCACGCCGTCCATATCGGTGGCTCCGACTTCCTGCCGATCATGATGGGGCAGCAGACCTGGGAAGAGACCGCGCCGCGCTTCGACGCGTTCGTGCCCGAGGTGCTCGACAACCTGGTCTGGTGGACCAACGCCACCAAGACGGCCCGCGAGGCCGATGCCGCCAAGGTCGCCAGCCAGGCCGCCTGACGCGTTTCCGGGGTCTTCTCCTTTCGCGATCCCGGCAAAAGGAGCGGCGCAGTCCTTGCGCCGCTCCTTTTTCATTTCTGCCGTTCACCCGGCACCTGGGGCATTGCGCCCATGCATCCACAGGGGCAAGTTGGCCGTTGAGTGCCTGGGGTGCGCGGGTGTATTGAGCCGCCCACCCAATAACTGGGTGAGCGAAGCGCTTATGACGCAGATCACTACGCCCGGCACGACCGCTGCCGGCGCTGCGAGGACCGAGGAAACCGGCCACGCAACCAATGCCAACCTGCCCATCATGATCCTCGGGGCACTGGGCGTTGTTTTCGGCGACATCGGCACCAGCCCGCTCTACGCCTTCCGCGAAGCGCTGCACGCCGCCGGCGCCGTCCCGGGCACCGGCGAGGTGCTCGGCCTGCTGTCGCTCATCGTCTGGGCGCTGACGCTGGTCGTTACCGTCAAGTACGTGAGCTTCGTGCTGAGGGCCGACAACAAGGGCGAGGGCGGTACCCTCAGCCTGATGACGCTCGCCACCAACGCCTTCCAGCGACGCCCCGCCTGGGTGATCGGCCTCGGCATCGTGGGGGGCTCGCTGTTCCTCGGCGACGCCATCATCACGCCGGCCATCTCGGTGCTCTCGGCCGTCGAAGGCATCGAGACGGTGGCGCCGCACCTGGCGCCCTGGGTGGTGCCGCTGACGGTGGTGATCCTGCTCGGGCTGTTCATGGTGCAGCGCTTCGGCACGGCGCGGGTCTCTACCGTGTTCGGGCCGATCATGGCGGCATGGTTCATCATCCTGGGGCTCACCGGCCTGCTTCATATCGTCGAAGCGCCGCAGGTGCTGATGGCGCTGAACCCGGTTTACGGGGTCGCATTCCTCTACGGGCATCCGGGCCTCGCGGTCGTGGTGCTGGGCGCGGTGTTCCTGGCCGTCACCGGGGCGGAAGCGCTCTACGTCGACCTCGGCCACTTCGGACGGCGGCCCATCATCACAGCCTGGCTGGCCCTGGTGTTTCCCGCCCTGCTGCTGAACTACTTCGGCCAGGGCGCCTACGTGCTGGGCCATCCGACCGAGCTCGAGAACCCCTTCTTCCAGATGCAGCCCGACTGGGCGCGGCTCCCCATGGTGGGGCTGGCGACCATCGCGACCGTCATCGCCAGCCAGGCGGTGATCACCGGGGCCTATTCGCTGGTGCGGCAGGCCATGCACCTCAACCTGCTGCCGCGCCTCGAGGTGCGGCACACCTCCGAGGAGATCGCCGGGCAGATCTTCATGCCGCAGGTGAACGGGCTGCTGCTGGTTGCCGTGCTGCTGCTGGTGATCGGCTTCCGCTCCTCCGCGGCGCTGTCGGCGGCCTACGGCATCGCGGTCACCGGCGAGATGCTGGTGACGGCGATCCTGCTCTTCATCGTCATGTGGCGGCTGTGGAAGTGGCACGTCTGGGCCGCGATGGCGGTGATCGTGCCGCTGCTGGTCATCGATATCGGCTTCTTCGTCGCCAACGCCGCGAAGTTCCCGCAGGGCGGCTGGGTCCCAGCCGTGGTGGCGGTGGTGATCGCCTCGACCATGACCATCTGGATCGCCGGCCGCCGCCGGCTGTCGGAGAAGACCCGGCGCGACGAGGTGCCGCTCGAGTTCCTGGTCGAGAACCTCGCCAAGAAGAAGCCGATGATCGTGCCCGGCACGGCGGTGTTCCTAACCTCCGACATCGAGGGGGCGCCGACGGCGCTGCTGCACAGCCTCAAGCATTACAAGGTGCTGCACGAGCACAACGTCATCCTCACCGTGATGACGTCCGACCGGCCGCGGGTGGCCGACGAGGAAAAGGTCAGGATCGACGCCTATAACGACCTGTTCTACCGCGTGGTGGTGACCTTCGGTTACATCGAGACGCCGAATATCCCGAAGGCGCTGGCGCTGGCCCGCAAGCTCGGCTGGAAGTTCGACATCATGTCGACCTCGTTCTTCCTGTCGCGCCGGGCCCTGAAGCCGTCGCCGAAGGGCGGAATGCCGCTCTTTGTCGATCGTATCTTCATCGCTTTGGCCCGCAACGCCACCGATGCGACCGAATACTTCCACATTCCTACCGGCCGCGTAGTTGAAATCGGCACGCAGGTGATGATCTAGTCCGCCCCGAGATACGGGGGCGTGGACGGCCTGTGGATAGCGACGACGCGAACGGGCCGGAGCCGGCACCGAGGCATGGCGTGCGGTGAGCGTTCACGTGCTCATCGTCGGTGCGGGTGGGGTGTTCGGCTCGCGGTTGGCACGGCTGCTGGCCCGGCGCGGCGGCTATCGGCTCAGCCTCGGCGGGCGCAGCGAATCGCGGGTGGCGCCGCTGCAGCGTGAACTGCGCGCCGCGCATCCGGACGGCGAGTTCGCCTGGGTGCACATCGATCGCGAACAGGCCAGCGCCGAGCGGCTCAGGGAGATCGGCTGCGCCATCGTGGTGGATTGTTCGGGGCCGTTCCAGCTGTCCGGCACCAGGCTGATCGAGGCGGCGATCGGGGCGCGCTGCCACTACCTCGACCTCGCTGATTCGCGCGCGTTCGTGGCGGGCATCGGCCGCTTCGACAGCCCGGCGCGGGCGGTCGGCATCGCCGTGATCTCGGGCGCCAGTTCGACGCCGGCGCTGACCCACGCGGTGCTCGACAGCCTGACCAGCGCCTGGCTGTCGGTCGACAGCGTCGACGTCGCCATCGTGCCCGGAAACCGGACGCCGAAGGGCAGGTCGGTCATCGACGGCATCCTGAGCTGGGTCGGCCAGAAAGTGCCGGTCTTCCGCGAGGGGGGCTGGCAGGAGGCTCGGAGCTGGACCGGGCCGCGGCCGGTCGGCATCGACGGGCTGCAGCCGCGGACCGCCTACCTCGCGGACGTGCCGGACCTCGACCTGCTGGCGCGCCGCTACCAGCCGCGGGTGCGCGCCGGGTTCGATGCCGGCATGGAACTCGGAGTGCTCAACCGGCTCATCGCCATGGCCGGCCTGCTGGTGCGCTGGCGGCTGGTGAAATCGGCGCGCCGCTTCGGCGGGCTCGGCAGCTGGATCGCGCTGCAGCTCGACCGCTTCGGTTCGGCGAATGGCGGCATGGTGGTCGAGGCGGCGGGGCAGGACGCGCGCGGCGAGACGCGGGTGGCGCGCTGGACCCTGAAGGCGGGGCAGGGCGACGGCCCCTACGTGCCGGCGGTACCCGCTGCGGCGCTGGTCGAGGCGCTGGCGGCCGGTCGCGGCATCCGTGCCGGGGCCCGGGCTGCAGCCGGTGAGCTGAAGCTCGAGCAGATCCGCCCGTGGTTCGACGGCCTGGCCATCGAGACGAAGCTGCTGTCGTTCCGCGGCGAGAAGCCGCTCTACCGCCGGGTGCTGGGCGACGATTTCGACCGCCTGCCCGAGGTCACCCGGCGCCTGCACCGCGGTCGCCCGGCCGTCATCGCCGTTGGTGAGGCGGAAGTGACGCCGGCGGCCAGCGGCTTCGGTCGGATGGTCGCCGGAACCTTCGGCCTGCCCCGGACCGCCGGCCGGCAGCCGGTGCGCGTCGTCATCGAGAGCCGCGACGGCCGCGAGCACTGGACCCGCTTCTTCGGCGACACCCCGATGCGCTCGGTGATGAGCGCCGCGCCGGGCACCCTGGTGGAGGAGCAGTTCGGGCCGTGCCGGGTGCGGATGCGGCTGATCCCCCGGTCAACCGGGCTCGACATGGAGCGCGTCTCCGGCAAGCTCTGGGGCGTGCCGCTGCCCGGCTTCCTGCTGCCGAAGATCCGCGCCACGGAGCGCGTCGACGAATATCGCCGCCACGCCTTCGACGTGGAGATCACCGCGCCGTTCGTCGGCCGGCTGGTGGCATACCAGGGTTGGCTCGAGGTCTAGCGCCTCAGCCCTTCGGCATGTCCGGGCAGACGTAGGGGACCGTCGCCGGCACGTATTTCTCCTCCTGCGCCGTGCTCCCGAGCTTCAGGCTCAGCACCAGTTCGGCGTCCGAGAGCGAGACGATGTCGGCATCGATGTCCATGCCGTCCTCGCTCCACCTGAGCGCGGTGTCGGAGGTGAGCTCCCACTGCGACAGGCGGTGCGTCTCCCAGCAGCTGTGCTGCACCAGCGTGCCGTCCGACAGGAAGATTCGCATCACGCCCGGCAGGCCGCTGTCCTCCGCCTTGGTCCAGACCCGGTCGGTGAGGCCGGGCTTGGAGGTCCTGGACTCGACCGCCGATTCGTTCGGGCTGTCCTCGGCGAAGGCCGGGAGGGAGGAGGTGGAGCCGACACCCCACATGGCGAGCAGCGCGAAAAGGGCGGCCTTGCTGGTCATCGGTGCGGGTCTCCGGTTGGCGAGGGTGACTTGGGGAGCAAATCGTCGGCCCGCAAGTGTCGCCTCGCCATCGCGGCGAAAATCAGACCGGCCGCCGCGCCGTGGCGGCGGCCGGCTCGGAGGTCAGGCCGGCTGGCGGATGCCGAGCACCCGGTCCTTGCCGCGGATACGGTCGCGGGCCTGCTTCGGCCACAGCTCGTACTCCGCGCCGTCGAGCACGTGGCGGGCGTGGATCGCCCAGTTGGGGTCCTCGAGCGCGCCGCGGGCGAAGGCGACGAGGTCGGCCTCGCCGTTCTGCAGGATCGCCTCGGCGTCCTGCGGGGTGTCGATGAGGCCGACCGCGACCGTCGGCAGGCCGGCGGCGCGCACGGCCTTCGACAGCGGCACCTGGTAGAGCGGCGCCGGCTTCAGCCCATAGCCCTCGAAGCCGCCCGACGAGCAGTGGATGGCGTCGACGCCGCGGGCCTTGAGCTCATCGGCCAGCACCAGCGAATCCTCCAGCGTCCAGCCGCCCTCGGTCCCGTCGGTGGCCGAGATGCGCACCAGCAGCGGCTTGTGCGCCGGCCAGACGGCGCGGACCGCTTCGGTGATCTCGAGCGCGAAGCGCATGCGGTTCTCGCGGCTGCCGCCATACTGGTCGGTGCGCTGATTGGCGAGCGGCGAGAGGAACTGGTTGATCAGGTAGCCGTGCGCGGCGTGGATCTCGACCATGTCGAAGCCGGCCTCGTCGGAGCGGCGCGCGGCGTCGGCAAACGCCTGCACGGTCGCCTTGATGCCGGCTTCGTCGAGCGCCGTCGGCTGCGTGTAGCCGGGCTTGTCGGCATGGATGACGGCGCTGGGCGCCACCGGCGTCCACGCCTCGAAGGCCAGCTCGGCCTTCTCCGCCTCGGTCTCGTCGAAGCCGTTGCGCCACGGAATCGGGGTCGAAGCCTTGCGCCCGGCGTGCGCCAGCTGGATGCCGGCGGCGGCCCCTTCCTGGTGGAGGAAGTCGACGATGCGCTTCAGCGGCTCGATCTGCCCGTCTTCCCAGAGCCCGAGGTCGGCGTACGAGATGCGGCCCTCGGGCGTCACGCCCGTCGCCTCGAGGATGACGAGGCCGAAGCCGCCCTGGGCGAAGCGGCCCAGGTGCACCAGGTGCCAGTCGTTGGCGTAGCCGTGGCGGGCCGAGTACTGGCACATCGGCGCGATCACGGTGCGGTTGCGCAGGGTGAGCTCACGCAGCGTGAGCGGAGAGAAAAGCTTGGACATGTACCATCTGCTACTGAGGAAGTTTAAGCGGTCCGAATGTGCACAGTCCGCTTCCATCGGCAAGTACCGATGGATGGAACCTGCCATGCGCCTTGCCCGCCGGGCACCGTGGCGGAACGCAGGCAGCGGATGAACGTTGCGATGGCGAGGGCGGATGGAGGACCAGCAGATGAGACTACTCGCGCTCGCCGCAGTCGGCACCCTGGCGCTGTTCACGACCACCGCACTTGCCGAGGAAGGAGACATCCTCAAGGGCAAGGAGGCGTTCGGCGACTACCAGCAGGACAAGCCCGGGGTGAAGCGGCTCATCACCGCCAAGGACCTCGAGCCACCCGGCGCCACCCAGTCCGCTTCCAACGCGCCGGGCGGCGTACCCATGCCGGAAGGCGCGCTGCCGCAGGTGCCCGACGGTTTCAAGGTCGAGATGGTGGCGAGCGGCATTGCCAACCCGCGCGCGATCCGCTTCGCCCCGAACGGCGACCTGTTCGTTGGCAATTCCGAGGACGGCACGGTGCTGGTCTATCGCTTCGACAAGAACGGCGATGCCAAGCCGAGCGAGGAGTCCACTTTCGCCTCGGGCCTGATGCAGCCCTACGGCATCGCCTTCTATCCGGCGGACAAGCCCGAATGGGTCTATGTAGCCGAAAGCAACGGCCTGAAGCGCTTCGCCTACAAGGACGGGGACCTGAAGGCCAGCGGCGAACCCGAGACGCTGTTCGACAACATCAACCCGGACCACCACTGGACGCGCGACGTCGTGTTCTCGGCGGACGGCAAGACCATGTACTACTCGGTCGGCTCGGGCTCCAATGTCGGGCTCGACATGACCATGGAAACCAAGCCCGCCGACGTGTCGGTGGAGGAATGGGTTTCGGCGCATCCGCTCGGCGTCGCCTGGGGCGACGAGGAGCGTCGCGCGGCGGTGCTCGCCTATGATCCCGAAGGCAAGAACGAGCGGTACTTCGCCACCGGCCTGCGCAACTGCGCCGGCATGACGCTGCAGCCGCAGACCGGCGACCTCTGGTGCGTGGTCAACGAGCGTGACGAACTGGGCGACGACGTGCCCTTCGACTATGCAACGTCGGTGAAGGACGGGGCGTTCTACGGCTGGCCCTGGTACTACATCGGCGACAATCCCGACCCGCGCTGGTCGGAAACGCCGCGCGACGACCTCAAGGGCCATGTCACGGTGCCCGACGTGCTGTTCCAGTCGCACTCGGCGCCGCTCAACATCGCCTTCTACAATTCCGACGCCTGGGGCGCGGACTACAAGGGTGATGCGTTCGTCGCGCTGCACGGCTCGTGGAACCGTGGCACCCGCACCGGCTACAAGGTGGTGAAGCTCGACTTCGATGCGTCCGGCAAGGCGACGGGCGTGTACGAGGACTTCATGACCGGCTTCGTCATCGATGCGCAGAACGTCTGGGGCCGGCCCGTGGGCGTGGCGGTGTCGCCGCAGGGCGACCTGTTCGTCTCCGAGGACGGCAGCGGTACGATCTGGAAAATCTCGAAAGCCAGCTAGAATAGGCGGACGACAGACCGCCTTCGGGGGCGCCCGCGGACCAGCGCGGGCGTCCTTCCTTTTCGCCCCAGCGACTCCTGGTATGTCAGGCCGTCTGTGGGCGGCCGTGGCCGGAGACCTCCGCGCCCGCATCGCGGGGCAGGAGCAGCAGTTGCAGCGACGCGGCGAGGCAGAGGCCGCCGATGACGATGAACGCGTTGCGGAAGTCCTCGAGCGCGAGGGCAGGGGCGGCGCGCACCACCTGCGACAGGTTCAGGATGGCGGCGGCCAGCGCCACGCCGAACACCATGGCGATCTGCTGGAACATGCTCGAGAGCGTCGAGGCCGAACTGCGCTTGTCGCTGTCCACGTCGGCGAAAGCCAGGGTGGCGAGCGCCGTGAACTGCATGGAGCGGGTAAGGCCGGCGACGAACAGGGTCGCGAGCAGCAGCGGATAGAAGGTCGAGGGCGTGAGGAAGCCGCAGGCGGCGATCGACAGGGCGGACAGCGTGCCGTTGACGGTGAGGATCGTCCGAAAGCCGAAGCGGCGCAGGATCGGCGTCGTCACCGATTTCATCAGCAGGTTGCCGAGGAAATACACCAGCACCAGCCCGCCGGCCGCCAGCGGATCGAGCCCGAAGCCGACCTGGAACATCAGCGGCAGGATGAACGGCGTGGCATTGATGGTAAGCCGCAGCACGGCACCCGCCAGCGCCTCGGACGCCGCGAAAGTCGGGATGCGCAGCGTATTCAGGTCGAGCAGTGGATGCGCGGCGCGCCGCAGCCTGGCGATGGCGCCAAGGCTCGCTGTTAGCCCGAGCACGGCGAGACTGCCGGCCAGCGGCAGTGGCAGCGTGCCCTGCGCCAGGCCGTCGAAGCCGTAGAGCAGGGCCGCGAGGGCGATGGCCGTCAGCACGAAGCCGGCCCAGTCGAACGGGTGCGCCCGGAACTCCGTGTCGCGTGGAATGATGCGCAGCACCAGCAGCATGCCGGCAATGCCGAGCGGCACGTTGATCCAGAAGTTCCAGTGCCAGCTGACGTAAGTGGTAAGAAAGCCGCCGATCGCCGGGCCCACCACCGGTGCGAACAGGGCGGGCCAGACGGTGAGCCCGATCGCCTGCACGATCTCCGACTTGGCGACGCTGCGCAGCACGATCACCCGTCCGATCGGGAACATCAGCGCGCCGCCCGCGCCCTGCACGATGCGGGCGAGGACGAACTGCGTCAGGTCGGTGGCCATGCCGCAGGCGAGCGAGGCGAGGGTGAAGACCAGCATGGCGGTCAGGAACACCTGGCGCGCTCCGAACCGGTCGGTCAGCCAGCCGGCCGTCGGGATGACCACCGCCGCCATCAGCATGTAGGCGGTGATACCGATGCTCATGTCGAGGGTGGCCACGCCGAAGTCGAGCGCCATCTGCGGCAGCGCCGTGACGATGATCACGCCGTCGAGGATCTGCATGAACATCGAGGCCGCGACGACGAGCGATACGTTGCGGGAATGAGCGGAGAAGGTCTTGGACATCGGCGGGCGAAGATCGTTAGCAGCCTACCGATACACCGGGCGCATGACCCGGACTACCTCGAAATGCTGAGCCGACAAGTGCTTGCTACGAAAGCAGGACAGGGGTTCTCTGTGGCTCCCGTCATTTTCGGATTCCGGTTCAAGCATGCCATTCTTCGACCTGCCGCAGCATGAGCTCGTAAAGTACCGCTCCACTACTACCGCCCCCGCCGATTTCGATGACTTCTGGGAGGCGACCCTCGCCGAGGCGCGCCAGCATCCGATCGATGCGGTGTTCACGCCGTACGATGCCGGTTTCGCCGCGTTCGACATCTTCGACGTCACCTTCTCGGGCTTCGGCGGCCACCGGATCAAGGGCTGGTACATCAAGCCCGCCGGCCGCGAGGTCACCGGTACGGTGGTAAAGTACATCGGCTACGGCGGCGGCCGCGGCTTTCCGCAGGAGCACCTGCTGTGGCCGGCGACCGGCCGCGCCGTGCTGGTGATGGACACGCGCGGGCAGGGCAGCAGCTGGACGGTGAGCGAGACGCCCGACCCGGTCGGCTCCGATCCGGCCCATCCGGGCTTCATGACCCGCGGCATCCAGGACAAGGCAAGCTACTATTATCGCCGCGTCTTCACCGACGGGGTGCGCGCGCTCGACGCCGTGCTCACCCGCCCCGAGACCAATCCCGAAAAGCTCGCCGTCGTCGGCGGCAGCCCGGGGGGCGGCATCTCGATCGCGGTGGCAGGCCTCGACCCGCGGGTCAGGGCGGCGATGCCCGACGTGCCTTTCCTCAGCGATTTCCGCCGGGCCGTCGGCCTCACGGCGCGCGATCCCTACAGCGAGATCGTGCGCTACCTCGTGGTGCATCGCAGCAATATCGAGAAGGCCTACGAGACGCTGAACTACTTCGACGGCATCCACTTCTCGGCTCGCGCGAAGATGCCCGGGCTGTTCTCGGTGGGGCTGATGGACGACGTCTGCCCGCCCTCGACGGTCTACGCCTCGTTCAATGCCTGGGGCGGCGACAAGCAGATCGAGGTCTACGCCTTCAACAACCACGAGGGCGGCGGTGTCTTCCAGGACCGCGCGCAGGTTGCGTGGCTGCAGCGGACGCTGGGCTAGCGGCAAAGAAAATGGCGGGGACGAACCCCGCCATTCTCACCTTCGACCGCAGTGCTTACTGCGCGGGAGCCTGATCGGCCGGCACGCACTTGCCCTTCACCAGGACCTGGCCTTCCGGGCACTTGATCGGCTCTTCGGCGCCCTTCTTGGCCGGAGCGGCCTGCTCCGGGGCCGGGGCAGCTTCCTGCGTGGCCGGCGCCTGCTGATCGGCCGGGGCGGCCTTCTCTGCAGCCGGAGCCTTTTCCGCGGCAGGAGCCTGCTGCTCGGCCGGTGCCGGCTGCTCGGCCGGAGCCTTCTTCACCGGCACGCACTTGCCGTCCACCAGCTCCTGACCGTCCGGGCACTTGATCGGCTCGGCCGGCTGCTGGGTCGCGGGAGCGGCCTTCTCAGCCGGAGCCGCCTTCTCGGCCGGTGCTGCGGGCTGTTCAGCCGGAGCAGCCTTCTCGGCCGGGGCCGGCTGTTCTGCGGGCGCGGGCGCCGGCTTTTCGGCCGGGGCCGGAGCCTGCTGCTCGGCCGGAGCCGGCGGCTGCTCACCCTTGGTCAGCGGCACGCACTTGCCATCGACCATGTGCTGGCCTTCGGGGCATTCCGTCGCCGGAGTCCCCTGGGCCGGCTGCTCGCCCTGGGCCGGAGCTGCACCCTGGGCAGGCTGCTCACCCTGGGCAGGAGCCGCACCCTGGGCAGGCTGTTCGCCCTGCGCCGGAGCGGCGCCCGGCTCGGTCGCCGGCTGCTCGGTACCTGGAGCGGGCTGCGCCCCTTCGGCAGGGCGACCAAGCTCTTCGGCTGCCTTTTCAGGTTCGACCGCCTGCTTGGGGGCCTCCTCCTTGGTCGGCTGCTCGATCGTGGGCGCGAACACCTGGATCGTATCGCCGGTGGGCTCCGCCTGCGTTGCGGCCTTCGGGTCCTGCGTGTTCTCCGCCTTCACCACGACGACCTGGTTGTTGGTCTGCTGCTGGATGAAGTTGATGTCGATGTTGTTGTTGATGACGACGTTGTTCTGGATGACGACCGGCCCGACATACTCGGTCTGCCTGAACACGTCCGGCTCGCGCGAGCCGAGCACGACGCTGACCTTCAGCTGCGGCTCGACGAACCGCTTCACGGGCACGAAGACCCAATCGTCCTCCGGCGGCTCCTTGACGTTGACCTTGATCTCGATCTGGAAGCCATCCTGCTCCGGCGGCAAGGGGGCCCAGCCGACGTAGTCCTTGCTGCGGCGCCAGCTCACCCAGGCGGGAGCCCAGTGGGTGCCAGGTACCCAGCACCAGCCAAGCCGGCGCTCATGCGTCCAGCGGCCGTAGTGATAGACCGCCCAGGCAAAGGGCTCGCTCGACTGGAAATACCAACCGCGGTCACGCAGATAGATCCAGCGCCCGTTCGTGTAGGGTCGCCAATCGGCGTCAACCTTGGGACAGAACACATAGCGATACTTCGCGTGCTTCACCCACACGCCTTGCGAGCCAAGCTCAGTGAAGAAGAGATTGATGCTGACCTTGGCTTCCTGCGCCTGCACTGCTGTCACCGAGAAAGACGTTGCAGCAGGCAGTACCGGTGCGGCCGCCATGATTGCTATGGCCGCCAGTCCTCCCAAGAGAAGGGACTTTTTCATTCCACACTCCTTGTTGTCGTCCACCACCACCCGGCACGAAACCCATGTACGGGCAGGTGGTTCCAACACTTGGAGAGGGGGTTTCAGCCGGCCAGCGTGTCGACCTTGCGCAGTGCGGGGAACAATCGTGCCCAGAGCAGCACCACCGCGATGGTGCCGATGCCGCCGACCGCCACCGCCGCGACCGGCCCGATCAGGCCGCCGACGGTGCCGGCCCGGAACTCGCCGATCTGGTTGGATGTGCCGATGAACAGCGAGTTCACGGCATTCACCCGCCCACGCATGTGGTCGGGGGTCATCAGCTGCACGAGCGAGCTGCGCACCACCACGCTGACCGTATCGGCGGCGCCCAGCACCAGCAGCATCGCCACCGACAGCGCGATGTTCGTGGAGTAGGCGAACACTATCGTGGCGGCGCCGAATATTGCCACCGCCCACAGCATCTTCAGCCCCACCTTGTGCTGCAGCGGGAAGCGCGCCAGCAGCAGCGACATGGCAACGGCCCCCATGGCCGGGGCGGTGCGCAGCAGGCCTAGGGCCCACGGCCCCGCATGGAGAATGTCACGCGCATAGACCGGCAGCAGCGCCGTGGCGCCGCCGAGCAGCACGGCGAACAGGTCGAGCGAGATGGTGCCGAGCATGATCGGCTTGCTGCCGATGAACGCCACGCCGGCGAACACCGAGGCGAAGGTCACGGGCCCGCGCGGCGGCAGCCGGGGCGGCCGCTCGATGCGGATCACGTTGTAGCTCGCGCCGAGAAAGGACAGCGCCGCGGCCGCGAACGGCACGATGGCGCCGAAACCGTAGAGCACCCCGCCGAGGGCCGGCCCGATCACCAGCGCCGTCTGCATCACCGACGTCGAGGTGGCAACGGCCTGGGTCAGTTGCGCCGACGGGACGATGCCGGGCAGCAGCGCCGCCATCGCCGGCCGCTCGAAGGCAGCCGCAGCCCCCATCACCGCCACGCCGACGAACACGCCCCAGATCGGCAGCCAGCCCTGCCAGACGCCGAGCGCCACGAACACCATGGTCACCGACTGCAGGATCTGGCTGGTGAGGCCGATCAGCCGCCGATCGACCTGATCGGCCACGTGGCCGGCGACGAAGGTCAGCACCAGCATCGGCAGGAACTGGAACAGCCCGACGAGCCCCAGGTCGAACGGGTTGCGCGTGGTATCGTAGACCAGCCAGCCGATCGCCACCGCCGACCCCTGGAACCCCATCGACGACAGGGCGCGCGAGGAGAGGAAATGGCGGAACGAGGATAGCTTGAGGACGTGTGGCGGGGCGTGGGCGTCGGCGGTCGTTGTCATTGCGACAAGGAAATGACAGGTCGCCTCGCCTGCGGCAAGCTGCCGCGGCTCATCAAATCGTCCTAGCGTTGCGACGGAATCCCACTTGTGCCGAACCGTACGTTACGGTACGGCAGATACGTATCGGCCGTAGTGCGGGAAGCGGCCTCTTCGAAGTGGGTGGAAGCCTTGACCGTTACTGTTCACAGCGAGGAGACTTTCACGCCGCGCCAGCAGCAAGTGCTGACCGCGGCGCTGGACCTCTTGGTGGAGCAGGGCGACCGGCTGACCATGACGTCCGTCGCCCGCCGCGCCTCGTGCTCGAAGGAAACGCTGTACAAGTGGTTCGGCGACCGCGACGGACTGCTGACCGCGACCGTGCAGTGGCAGGCCGCCAAGGTGAAGGCGCCGCATGTCGACCGCTACCGGCTCGACGGCACGTCGCTCCGCGCCAGCATCGAGCAGTTCGCCCGCGACCTGCTCGGCACCATTGCCGGCGAGGTGTCGGTGACGCTGACTCGCCTCGCCGTCACCCATGCGGCGGGCGAGGATAGCGGGCTCGGCGCCATCGTGCTCGAGAACGGGCCACTCGCCATCCGCAAGCGCCTGAAGCCGGTGCTCGAGGCCGGGCGCGACGCGCGGCTGCTGCGCTTCGACAGCTCCGAGGAAGCCTATCGCAGCTTCTTCGGTCTCGTCGTCCGCGACGTGCAGATCCGCCTCCTGCTCGGGGAGAACATCCACCCCTCCGAGACGGAGGTCGGCAAGCAGGCCGCGCGGGCCACCGAACAATTCTTCGCCATCTACGGGGCGCACGCCTCGCACTGAAACCGGCCGTCAGGCCCAACGCCCAAAGGGGAGACCACCATG
>JBQCFF010000164.1:0-2535 GCA_051959485.1 Devosia sp.
TTCGTGCTGGTCGTGGTGTTCCTGCCCGGCGGCATCATGGAAGGGGCGCGCCGCATCGCCGCGCTGTTCAGTCGCCGCGGCACCCCCGCCTCACCCGGCGCCGCGCGCGCCCAGCCGGCGGAGTGACGCATGGCCAGTTCCGCCACCAACGTCGTGCTCCACGTCGATGACGTCAGCAAGAACTTCGGCGGCCTCCACGCCCTGTCGGACATCGACTTCGCCGTCGAGGAAGGCACCACGCACGCCATCATCGGCCCCAATGGCGCCGGCAAGTCGACGCTGCTCAACGTCATCATCGGCCGCCTGCCGCCGACCCGCGGCGCCGTGGTGTTCGACGGCAACGTGCTGACCGGCAAGCGCCCTTACGAGATCAACCAGCTCGGCGTCGCCCGGGTGTTCCAGACGCCGGAGATCTTCCCCGAGCTGTCGGTGCTGCAGAACGTCATGACCCCCGCCTTCGCCCGGCGCGACGGGGCGTTCCGGATCAACCTGCTGCGCAGCGTCGACGGCGAGGCGGAAATCCGCGACGAGGCCGAGGCGATCCTCGAGGATGTCGGCCTGTCGGCCCGGCGCGCCTCCCGTGCCGGCTCGCTGAGCCGCGGCGACAAGCGGCGCATGGAGCTCGCCATGTGCCTGATCCAGCATCCGCGCCTGCTGCTGCTCGACGAGCCGACGGCGGGCATGAGCCGGCACGATACCAACACCACCATCGAGCTGCTCAAGCAGATCAAGGCGCGCGGCATGACCAAGGTGATCATTGAACACGACATGCATGTGGTGTTCTCCTTGGCCGACCGGATCTCCGTCCTGTCGGGCGGCCGCATCATCGCCGAGGGGACACCCGATGACGTTCGCGGCAGCGCCAAGGTGCAGGAAGCCTATCTGGGCGGCGCGCACCGGCTGGAGGCCAACTGATGAGCGTGACCGCCATGGACACTGACCTCCCCGCCCTGGCCGAGCCGGCCGCGGCGACCGCAACCCGCAAGGTGCCGTTCTTCGCGGTGCGCGACATCCACGCCTATTACGGGGAGAGCTACATCGTGCAGGGCGTCTCGCTCGACGTGCACCATGGCGAGATCCTGGCGCTGCTCGGCCGCAACGGGGCCGGCAAGACCTCGACGCTGCGCACCATCGCCCGGGTGGATCATCCCGCGCTCCGGGCCGGCGAGATCTGGCTCGAGGGCAAGCCGCTGCACCAGATGAAGGCGCACGAGGCGTCGCGCGCCGGCATCCAGCTGGTGCCCGAGGATCGCCGCATCATCCCCGGCCTGACCGTGGAGGAGAACCTCGCCCTCGCCCAGGTGGCGCCCGGCCGTGGCTGGGACCTCGAGCGCGTCTACGGCCACTTCCCGCGCCTCGCCGAACGGCGCCGGCAGGAGGGCGTCACCCTGTCGGGCGGCGAGCAGCAGATGCTGGCCATCGCCCGGGCGCTGACCCGCGACATCAAGCTGCTGCTGCTCGACGAGCCCTACGAGGGCCTGGCCCCGGTGATCGTCAACGAGATCGAAAAGATCCTCAACGAGATCAAGGCGCTGGGCATCACCACCATCATTGTCGAGCAGAACGCCATCGCCGCCCTGCGCCTCGCCGACCGCGCCGTCATCCTCGACACCGGCGAAGTCGCCTTCTCCGGCCCCGCCGCCGACGTCCTCGCCAACGAAGACCTACGCCGCGAGTACCTCGCGATCTAGACGGCAAGCCGCCCTTCCACCAGGGGGAGACGCAGCTACTAAACCACCACCCAGCAACGCGCGCCCTCCCTCCCCCTGTGGGGAGGGTAGCGGCGCTTGGCGGCTCCGCCGCCTGGCAAAGCTAGGGTGGGGGTAAGACGCCTCCGCGCGCGCTGCTCCCCCCTCCACCGCCTGTCGGCGGTCCCCCTCCCCCGCAAGCGGGAGAGGATTCCTGCCCTCCACCACCCCGGCCACGCGCAACCCTTCTCCCGCTTGCGGGGCTTCGAGCCGGGCCGAAGGCAAAATCGCTCCAGTGGAGCGATTTTAGGTGAGAAGGCCTTGAGAGCTATGCTCGAAAGGCAGGTGCCCGGCAGGGCGGAAGGGGGGAGCAACAAACTCCAGCCCAGAGGTCGGCACCGCCAGCTCAAGGCACTCCCAACCCACACCCCCTGTCACCCGGCGCAGGCCGGGGTCCATCCTGAGGCTCTCCACCTCGCTGACCGTGCGGCCACCCCTCAGGCTGGATCCCGGCCTCCGCCGGGATGACCGCGTAAAACCCCAAGCTCCACAATCACTTACCGACTTATCCCCGCGCCTTCCAGCTGTGCGAATATATGCCCATCCGCTGCACCGAAGCGAGATCATGACGAGTGGTTGGTGCGGCGGAGGTCGGGTGGTGCGAGGTCGCTCGCACCAGGCCGAAGTCTGCGCCAGTATGTGCCAGCTCCTCGTTTCTGGAGGTGGCCGCGTCGTTGCCTGTGCCCATGGCCCGGGGGGATCCATGTCTCCGAGCCAAGGTCTGATCCGACCGAAGGGTGCGACGGCGTCGGGCAAGGTCCCGGTATCCGCACAGGCGAGGCCCAAA
>JBQCFF010000165.1:0-9362 GCA_051959485.1 Devosia sp.
ATCGGCAAATAACCGCGTCGCCGTTAGCAATAAATTCGCAACACGCAGGTACTCTCATCCCGTCGATCGGGATGAGGGACGCGTTGATGCGTGCGATCGGTCTGTTCCTGCTGCTCGCCGGTTCGGTGCTGCTGTTGCTGCCCTGGTATGCCCAGCTGCTGCATTACTTCCACCTGACGCGCAGCGAGGCCCAGCTCTATGGCGGGCTCGCCCTGTTCGGCGGCATCGCCGTGCTGGTGGTCTCACGAATACAAGCGCGGTAGCGGCCGCCAAATCCGGCGCTTCCGCGCCCCGCCGTTCTCTGTTAAGAGAGGCGCCCATGACACGGCGCTCCTTCGCCCAGCGCACCGCGCTCAGCATCATTGTCGCGCCAGCCCTGGCGGCGACGCTTGGCGCCTGCTCGATGGCCAACTTCCCCGGCTACCGCCCGCCGGGCGCGCACGTGGCGGTGGCGCCACAGCCGGCCACCCGGCCCGCGGCGGAGGAGGCCTTCACGCCGCTCGCCTTCGCCGAGGCGCCGGCTGCCTCGAGCAGCGTCGACGGGCTGATCAGCAAGTACGCCATGCTCTACAACGTGCCGGAGGCCTTGATCCGCCGCGTCGTGCAGCGCGAGAGCGGCTTCAACCCCGGGGCGCGCAACGGCCCCTATTACGGGCTGATGCAGATCCGCCACGACACGGCGCGCTCGATGGGCTATTCCGGCCCGGCCGCCGGCCTGCTCGATGCCGACACCAACCTCCGGTACGGCGTCAAATACCTGCGCGGCGCCTATGTGGTGGGCGGCTACAATTCCGACTCCGCCATGCGCAACTACGCCCGCGGCTACTACTACGACGCCAAGCGCCAGGGCCTGCTGCGGGAAGCCGGCTTCCGGTAAGGCCGGCCACTCGGCCTCGTCCCATCACCCCACCCCAGCTCCGCTACGGCCGCAAGCGGCCAAGCTGCGCTACCCTCCCCATCAAGGGGAGGGAGCGCCGTGGCGCGGGCAGTGACTCTGGCCTCCCTCCCCCTGGTGGGGAGGGTAGCGAAGCTTGCGAGCGCAGCGAGCTAGCGTAGCTGGGGTGGGGGGACGGCGCCGCCAGGTATCGGCACCACCCCCCTCCCTTCAGTGCAGCACCGCCAGCCGGACCAGTTCGGCGGTATTGCGCGCCCCGGTCTTCTTCATGATGTGGCGGCGGTGCACCTCCACGGTGCGGTGCGACAGCCCGAGATCGCCGGCGATCTCCCGGTTGGTGCAACCCTCGACGACGAACTGCAGGATCTGCCGCTCGCGATAGGTGAGCGCGCCGAAGCCGCGCAGCGTCGCCTCTGCGGCCCCATAGGTGGCGAGGCGGATGTCGCCCCCCAGCACCTCCTGCATCTCCGCCGCGATCGCGGCCGGCGCATAGGGCGGCGAGAACACGGCCGTGGCGCCGTGCCGCATCGCCTCCACCACCTGCTCGGCCCGCACGCCCTCGGGGGCCAGCAGCAAGGCGTGGATGCCCAGGTGCTGGCCGTGGATGGCATCGAGCGTGGTCAGCGTATCGGCGCCGTCGCAGAGCGGCAGCAGCACCAGGTCCGGACGGCGCTGCAGCACCAGCCGGGCGAGGGCCGACATGTCGGGCAGCAGCAGGACGTGGAATCCCTGCCCCGCCAGGTCGATGGCCAGCGCCTTGCAGAGGGCGATGTCGTGGTGCGTCAGGTAGGTCAGCCGGTCGGCATCCGGATCGGTGCCGCAGGGGGTCGCCTCCGCAAGTCTGTCCACGTGCCGCACTCCTTGCCTGGCAGGGAGCGCCGCACGGGCTGCGCTCCCGATGGGTGGTCGGGCGACGGCTGCCAGCGGCAGGCCGTGCGGCAAACTAGTGCAAGCCACCTGACAGCGGGATGACAGTGCATGGTGACCGAACGCTTGGCGGCGCCGAACAACTTCCGATCGGATTTGAAGCGAGCTTGAGCGGACCTGCCGCCCGCGCAACCGCAGAACAGCGGTGCAAAAAATGCCGGCGCCCGCAGGCAAGCGCTGGCGCCGGCGCTATCATGCGGCCGGGGAGCAACCTGATCGAGGGGAGCGAGGGCATGTTCAGGAAACTTTCGGCCGAGGCGTTCGGAACGTTCTGGCTGGTATTCGGGGGCTGCGGCAGCGCGCTGATCGCCGCCGGCTTTCCCGACGTCGGCATCGGCTTCATGGGCGTGGCGCTGGCTTTCGGCCTCACCGTGCTGACCATGGCCTATGCGGTAGGCGGCATTTCGGGCGGCCACTTCAACCCGGCGGTGTCGCTCGGGCTCGCCGTGGCGGGGCGGTTCGAATACCGCGAGCTGGTGCCCTACTGGATCGCGCAGCTGGTCGGCGGCATCGCCGCGGCGACACTGCTCTACCTCATCTGCTCGGGCAAGGCCGGCTGGATGCCCGGGGCGTTCGCCTCCAACGGCTACGACGCGAACTCGCCCGACGGCTATTCCATGCTCTCGGCGCTGCTGGTCGAGATCGTGCTCACCGCCTTCTTCGTCATCGTCATCCTCGGCTCGACCAGCAAGGCGGCGCCGGCCGGCTTCGCGCCGCTCGCCATCGGGCTGGCGCTGACGCTGATCCACCTGGTGTCGATCCCGGTGACCAACACCTCGGTCAACCCGGCCCGCTCGATCGCCGCGGCGCTGTTCGCGCAGAACGGCGCGCTCGGCCAGGTCTGGCTGTTCATCGTCGCCCCGCTGCTGGGCGGGGCGCTGGGCGCGGTGGCCTGGAAATACCTGCTGGCGCCCGGCGAGAGCCCGGCCGGCATCGGCCAGGAACGCTAGACTAGGCCCGGGACGAACGCGGTGATGCGCCTCCCCGCTCCGATGGAGCGAGGGGGCGCAGGCCGCAGGGTGTGGCCGCGCGACGCGACTGTCGGCCGGCCGCAGCGGCGCACCAATCACCAACTGGTCTGCTTATGGCTGGAGGCGGAACGGCAGCCCGGCCGCGCCCGATCGGGCCAACGGCCCGGCAGCGCTCAGCGGGCCGCCAGCTCCCGCCGCCAGAGCGCCGGCTGCCGGTAGGTCTCGTGGCCGAGCCGACGCTTGCGTCGCCGGGGCGGCGGCGGTGCAGCCACCCGCATCAGCTCCTCCACGTCCTCGGCTGGAACGAGGTCGTCCTCCTCCAGCCCCAGCGCCCACGCCGCCAACTCACCCTTGACGATAAAGAACCCACTCATGGTCGTCCCCGGCATCCCCCGATGCGAGCGTCACTATCGGTGGTATGGAACCGGTATGCATCACCCGTTCGGGTGATGAAGTTAATCGCAACCCGCCTCAGCGGTCGGTTTCCGTCAAGGGGCTGGCGCCGGCGAGCAAGCGCACGAGGTCGGCCTGCCTGGTGGTGGCGGTCTTCGCCATGACGCCCTTCAGCTGCGTGCGCACCGTTTCCCGCGAGGTGGCGCTGCGCAGCGAGATCTCCTCGATCGACAGCCCCGCGGCGAGCCCCCGCGCCACCCGCGCCTCGGCCGGGGTGAGGTCGAACAGGCCGTGCAGCATTTCGGTCAGCGGCGCTTCCGGCGCCACCACGGCGGTGAGCACCAGCAGGAACTCGGCGCTGGCGAAGATGTCGTGCGCGGCGCGGCGGATGGGCACCACATGGGCGATCAGCGCCGGCTCTCCCGCTCCGGCCGGAACGGGGATGGAGCGGGCGGCGATATGGGTATCGGCCGCCGCGGCGACCAGCGCGCGCTGCAGCGCCTCGTGCGCCGGCCGGCTGGCGATCGTCACGTGGTCGAAGGCGCCGGCCACGACCCGCGGCGCCAGTTGCTCGAACAGGCCGTTGGCGATCAGCACGCGGCCCGTCGCGGTGAGCGCCGCGGCCGGCAGGCCGACCAGCTGCAGCGCCTCGGTGGCGCCCGCCGCCGCCCTGAGCCCGAGCCGGTGCGCCAGCAGCGCGGCGCGCGCCAGATGCGGGCGATAGGCGTCGAGCCGCTCCATCTCCTCGCGCCGGAACGGGGCCGGGCGGGCCACGTCGAACACCAGCAGGTCCGAGGTCGGCACCGGCACCACCGTGCCGGCCGAATGGCGCAGGCCGCTGGGGTAGAGGAAATCGCGGTAGACGCCGTCACGATCGAGTTCGGCGGGGCTGAACAGTTCGAGGTCGTGCAGGAAGCCGGCATGCCCGGTGGCGAGGGCCCGGCGCGGCCTCGGGTTCTCGTAGCGCTCGGCCTGCCCGGCGAAACGATCCACCAGCGGCAGGTAGGGCTCGGTGGCGGCGAAATTCACCCGCCGGTCGATATCGAAGGCGAGGAGCGCCATGTTCGGCGTATCGACCAGCACCCCCAGTTGCGCCAGGGCCGGCCCCCAGGTCTCCGGCACCGCCGCCGCCTCGTAGATCAGATCGAGCAGCGCGCTATCCATGTTCCCTCCGTGGAACACCGATATGCCGCCTTTTCCGCCGCAACGTCCAGTGTCGAGTGCGTATGGCAGGGTTGGTCAGGGTTCACCCGGGGGCGCTTAGTGGCTAATGTCCGGCCGACCTCAGCCGGAATCGCTCCATGCATCTCGTCCTCGTCGATGGCTCGACCTTCATCTTCCGCGCCTTCCATGCGCTGCCGCAGCTGACGCGCAAGTCGGACGGGCTGCCGGTGGGCTGCGTCAACGGCTTCTGCAACATGCTGTGGAAGCTGGGCGAGGACCTGAAGAACGGGGACGCGCCCACCCACATGGCGGTGATCTTCGACTATTCTAGCAAGACCTTCCGCGAGGGCATCTACCCCGAATACAAGTCGCACCGGCCGCCGGCGCCCGAGGAGCTGATCCCGCAGTTTCCGCTGGCGCGCGCCGCCACCCGGGCGTTCGGGCTGCCGGCCATCGAGATGGAGGGCTGGGAGGCCGACGACATCATCGCCACCTATGCCTGCCAGATGCGCGACGCGGGCGGCAAGGTCACCATCGTCTCCTCCGACAAGGACCTGATGCAGCTGGTCGAGCCCGACGGCTCGATCCGCATGCTCGACACCATTCCCCGCCCCGGCCAGCCGGCGCTGCGCTGGATCGGGCCCGAGCAGGTGTTCGAGAAGTTCGGCGTCACCCCCGACAAGGTGATCGAGGTGCAGGCGCTGTGCGGCGACGCGGTCGACAACGTGCCGGGCGTCCCCGGCATCGGGGTGAAGACGGCGGCCGAGCTGATCAACAGCTTCGGCGACATCGAGACGCTGCTGAGCCGCACCGCCGAGATCAAGCAGCCGAAGCGCCGCGAGACGCTGGAGAGCAATGCCGAGCTCGCCCGCATCTCCAAGCAGCTCGTCACCCTCAGCCGCGAGGTGCCGCTGGAGCTGCCGCTCGAGGCGCTGCTGCGCGAGCCGGTGGCGCCCGGAAAGCTCTTCCCCTTCCTCAAGGCGATGGAGTTCTTCGCCATCGCCAAGCGGCTGGGGCCGCTGCTCGATGCCGACCCCGACGCCTGGGAGCCCGACCCCGAACTGGCGGCCAAGCCGCCCGAGCCGGTGGGCTTCGACAATTCCGCCCGCGCCGAGGCCCGCGCCGCCCGGCAGCGCGCCGACGGCACCGCCGCGTCGGTGCCGGTGATCCATGCCCGCGAGGTGCACGAGAAGATCAAGGCGATCCCGCTCGAGCACGCGAACTACGAGATCATCCGCGACGCCGAGCACCTCAAGCGCTGGATCGACCGGATCTACCTCACCGGCATCGTCGCCACCGACACCGAGACCACCGGGCTCGACAACCAGACGGCCGAGCTGGTCGGCATCTCGTTCTCCACCGAGCCGGGCAACGGCGCCTACCTGCCGCTCGGCCACACCGACGGCGCCGGCGACCTGCTCGGCGGCGGCCGCGCCGAAGGGCAGATGGAGTTCGAGCTGGCGCTCGAAATGCTCCGCCCGATGTTCGCCGACCGCTCGATCCTGAAGCTGTTCCACAACGTCAAGTACGACCTCGGCATCCTGAGCCGCTACGAGGTCGAGGTGCGCTCGTTCGACGACAACCTGCTCTTGAGCTACGCGCTCGACGGCCCGCAGTTCAACACCATGGGCGAGCTCTCGTCGCACTGGCTCGGCCATACCGGCATCCCGATCAAGGAGCTGCTCGGCACCGGCAAGAACGCCCGCAGCTTCGCGCAGGTGCCGATCGCCGACGCCGCGAAATACGCGGCCGAGGACGCCGACCTGACCTTCCGGCTGTGGAAGGTGCTGAAGCCGCGCCTCGTCGCCGAGAACATGACCGAGCTCTACGAGACGCTGGAGCGCCCGCTCGCCCCGGTGCTGGCCCGCATGGAGGGCCGCGGCATCACCGTCGACCGGCAGATCCTTTCCCGCCTGTCCGGCGATTTCGCGCAGCGCGCCGCGGCGCTCGAGGCCGAGGCCTACGAGCTCGCCGGGCAGAGCTTCAACCTCGGCTCGCCCAAGCAGCTGGGCGACATCCTGTTCGGCAGGATGGGGCTGCCGGGTGGCAGCAAGACCAAGACCGGGCAGTGGTCGACCGGCGCCGACGTGCTCGAAAGCCTCGCCGAGCAGGGCATCGGCATCGCCCGCACCATCGTCGACTGGCGGCAGCTGACCAAGCTGATGGGCACCTACACCGACGCGCTCCCCACCTACATCAACCCGCGCACCGGCCGCGTCCACACCACCTATTCGCAGCACTCGGTACTGACCGGCCGGTTGTCGTCGAACGACCCCAACCTGCAGAACATCCCGGTGCGCACCGAGGATGGCCGCAAGATCCGCACCGCCTTCGTGGCGCCGAAGGGCAAGCTGCTGATCTCGGCCGACTACAGCCAGATCGAGCTGCGCGTCCTCGCCCACATCGCCGACATCCAGGCCCTGAAGGACGCGTTCGAGGAGGGGCTCGACATCCACGCCATGACCGCGTCCGAGATGTTCAACGTGCCGGTCGAGGGCATGCCGAGCGAGATCCGTCGCCGCGCCAAGGCGATCAATTTCGGCATCATCTACGGCATCTCCGCCTTCGGGCTCGCCAACCAGCTCGGCATCGAGCGCTCCGAGGCGGGCGAGTACATCAAGACCTATTTCGCCCGCTTCCCCGGCATCCAGGACTACATGGCCGAGCAGCGCCGCAAGGTGAAGGCCGACGGCTTCGTCGAGACCATCTTCGGCCGCAAGGTGAACTTCCCCAACGCCAACAGCTCGCACCCGGCGGAGCGTTCGTTCGTCGAGCGGGCGAGCATCAACGCCCCCATCCAGGGCTCCGCCGCCGACATCATCCGCCGCGCCATGATCCGCATGGAACCCGCCCTCAAGGCCGCCGGCGCCGACGCCACGATGCTGCTGCAAGTCCACGACGAACTGATCTTCGAGGTGGACGAGGGCGCGGAGGAGTCGATCATCCCGGTGATCGTGAAGACGATGGAATCGGCCTCCGAACCGGCGGTGAAGCTGTCAGTGCCGATCAAGGTTGACGCGCACGCGGCCCAGGACTGGGACGGGGCGCATTAGGCGCGTCGCGTCCTCTAGAGGTACGACTGCACCACTGTCCTGATCGGCTCCCGCAGGTGGAAGATGTCTTCCACCCCTACGACGTCGTGCCTTGTCCCTTCCTTGTCCGCCCCGAAAACGGTGACGAACTTCGTCTTGCCGTTGAAGTGCAGGCGAACGATCGGCTTGCGGTTGTTGTCGTCGAACAGCACGGCACAGTAGGACTGCGCGTCGCGCATGGCGATGCGGGAGACCGGGGCGACCTCGGCTGCGATCGCCCGCACGATCATGAACGCCTGCTTCTCGTCCTCGGTCGTCTCCACCAGCCTGTCATCTACCGTGGGCAGCGCATCATCCTTGGCGTCGCCATCGAAGGCCGTGTCGAGCCTCTTCAGCGCCCTTTGCTTGAACAGATCATCGAACGCCCGCTTCACGATCGGCTTCAGCGTCTCGACCACCTGAGTGCGCAACTGCCCATCATAGAATTCCCGGGCCATCATGCGCACGAACTCCTCATCCGGGTTCGCCCACTGCCGCTCGATGAAGGACATCGCCCCGCGAAGATATTTCAGAGTCGACGCGGCGGCCTTGATGTTCTCGATGCTGAAGCTGTTCTTGTGGAACTTCTCCAGCTCCTTGAGATCATTGTCGTCGTAGTCCAGCAGGTCGAACTTGAAGAACGGGTTGGCGTCCATCTTGTTGGCGCCTCGAGGTCGCTGTAGAACCAGATGTGCAGCCCGTTCGTCAGAATGCCGATGTTGGCGTCGCAGGTATGGAAGTAACGAAACAGCTGGCTGTACTGAGCGTCGCGCAGGTTCGTGGAGACCGATTTCGCCTCGACGAGGTACTCGATCCGGTCTCCGATCTTGACCGCGTAGTCGATCTTTTCGCCCTTCTTGAGACCCACATCAGCGATGTATTCCGGAATGACCTGCGTCGGATCGAACACGTCAAACCCAAGCACCCGCAAGAACGGCATCACGATGGCGTTCTTCGTTGCTTCCTCGGTTTGCGCAACAGCTTGCGCTCTAATGGCGCGCTTGGCCAAATCGGCCACGTCATCTTTGAATGTCATTTGCTCCCCCAATGAGCAAATACATGACTCCATCTGCTGCACAGGACAAGAGACGACTGCCCTGACGTGTCATCCCGGGCTTGATCCGGGACCCAAGTCGAAACCTGCGCAGGTGGTGAGGTGGGTCCCGGGTCAAGCCCGGGATGACACGCTGTGGGTAGCGGCGCTTGGCGGCTCCGCCGCCTGGCAGAGCTGGGATGGGGGGGCGCCACGGCCCAGCGCGCGTTGCACCCCCCTCCACCGCCTCCGGCGGTCCCCCTCCCCCGCAAGCGGGAGAGGCTTCCTGCCCTCCACCACCCATCCCACGCGCAACCCTTCTCCCGCTTGCGGGGCTTCGAGCCGGGCCGAAGGCAAAATCGCTCCAGTGGAGCGATTTTAGGTGAGAAGGCCTTGAGAGCTATGCTCGAAAGGCAGGTGCCCGGCAGGGCAAGCTCAGGCCCAAGGTCGGCACCCCCAACTCAAGGCACTCCCCAACCCACACCCCCTGTCACCCCGGCGCAGGCCGGGGCCCATCCTGAGCCCTCTCCACCCCCGTGACGGTGCGGCTATCCCCTCAGGCTGGATCCCGGCCTGCGCCGGGATGACACCGTAAAAGCCGAAACATCACAGAAACTTACCGACTTATCCCCGCGCCTTGACGCCGTGCCATACTCCCCTCGTCCGCTGCACCGAAGCGAGATCATGACGAGTGGTTGGTGCGGGGGAGGTCGGGTGGTTCGGGAGTCGTCCCGGGCCAGGCCGAAGTCTGCGCCAGTATGTGCCAACTCCTCGTTTCTGGAGGTGGCCGCGTCGTTGCCTGTGCCCATGGCCCGGGGGGATCCATGTCTCCGAGCCAAGGTCTGATCCGACCGAAGGGTGCGACGGCGTCGGGCAAGGTCCCGGTATCCGCACAGGCGAGGCCCAAA